>JADJEE010000001.1:2829424-3143805 GCA_016709225.1 Deltaproteobacteria bacterium
GAGTCCAGCACAGGTGGAGACCGCCGCCCCCGAGCGTGTGCAGGCAGCGTCGTCGCCGACCAGCGCGACGAGCTCGACGTCACGCCCCTGCGCCAGCAGCAGCTCACCGAGCCCGAGCAACGGCTCGAAGCGCGCCGGCGTACCCTCGACACGTTCGGCGATCTCGATCGCGCGGCGGAAGTGCGACTCGGCCTCCTGCACGTGGCCGAGCGCCGAGGCGGTCAACGCGACCGCCTGGTGGGCGGCGCCCGTGGCTGGATGCTCGGCGCCCAGACGGCGCTCGCGGATCGCCAACGCCCGCGTCGCGGCGGCCAGCCCCTGCTCGTCCTCGCCGAGATCGTGGTGGGTGAAGGCCATGTTCACCAGTACCCGCGCGACCTCGCCGTCGTCGCTGCCGCGCGCGCCCTCGAGCACCTTCAGCACGCCACGGAACTCGTCGAGTGCCTCGCGATTGCGACCGCGTGCCGCCATCGCGATCGCGAGGTTCATGCGCAGTGGTGCGACGGCGAGCGCCGATGCCGGCACGCTGCGCATGCGGATCGCGAGTGCGCGCCGATAGCCGATCTCGGCGTCCTCGAGATTGCCGACCCGCAGGTCACAGCTCGCCAGCTCCTGCAGCGCGCGGCCGTAGTCGGGGTGCTCGTCGCCGAACCGATCTCCGACCACGGCCAGCAGCTCGCCGAGGTGCGCGCGGGCGTCGTCGATGCGCATGAGTTCGATCTCGACCGCACCGAGCCCCGACAGCGCGTCCATGCGCATGAAGAAAGCATCCTCACCGCCCGCGCGCGCCAGCTCGAGCGCGCGCTGGTAGTGCGGCAGCGCAGCGGCAGGCCCGGATGCTGCGTTCTCGACGTAGCCGAGCCGCAGCTCGCCGCTCGCAGCCATCCACGCCGGCAGCGTCGACAGCCGCAGCCGCAACGCGTCGGCCTGCGCGAGCGCGTGACGAGCCCCCTCGAAGTCGTGGGCGTCGGCGAGCCGCGATGACATCAGCGCCAGGGCGACGGCACGCACACCGTCGGCGCCACCGCGATCGGCCTCGATCACCGCCTCGCGAAGGGCCGCGAGCGCGGCCACGTCGTCGCCGTCGCCGTGCAGCAGTCGGCCCTGCTCGACGAGCACCGAGGCCAGCGTCGGCGCATGCCCGAGCGCGCGGGCCTGCTCCACCAGCGCGGTGAGCTCCGCGCGCGCGGCCGCGCTGTCACCGGTGACCGCCACCGCGCCGGCACGCCACAGTCGCCGCAAGAGATCGAGCTGATCGTGGAGCCGGTCCTCGGGCACCTCGAGCTCGTGCTCGAGCAGACTGCGGTCGTCGCAGACCGCGATCTCGCCACCGTCGGGCAGCACCGGCGCGGCGTACAGCAGCGCCTCGCGTGACATCAGCTGCAGCTGCTCCACCGTGGCCGCGAGCTGCAATTCGGCGCGCTCGAGGCACGCCAGCTGTCGCTGCGCGAGCTCGACCTCGGGGTCGGCACCGCCGCGCCCCAAGACCCGACACGCCACGCCACGTCGTTGGTCGAGCGCCGCCACCCGAGCGTCGATGCGCCCGACCACGAACTGACTGGTGCGCGCGCCATCGCCGTCGAACGCACGCGCGTAGTGGTCGCGCAGCGCCTCGCGCTCGTCGTCCATCCACGCCGCGCTCAGCAGCTGGGCGTCGCACGGAGGTGGTGTGGCGGGCTCCGAGCCCGATAGCAACGCGAAGCCCAGCGGCAGCGCGCACGCCACCGCCAGCGGCGACCAGCGCCGTCGCAGCGTCCGCGCGAGCGCATCGACCAGCGCGTCCATGTCACGCCAGCGCGACTCGGGGCGCAGCGCGAGACCACGGCGCAACACCAACCGCACCCGCGGTGGCACGCGACCCGTCGCCGGGGGCGGCAGCGCGAACACCGACGTCGCGGCGGTCGAACCGACGCGCTCGCCGAACAGCGCCTCCCACAGCGCCACGCAAAAGGAGAACTGATCGCTGTGGGGACCGGCGCGCTCGCCCGCGATCACCTCGGGTGCCATGTAGGCCGGGGTCCCGACCGCGCCATCGCGGCTGCCGGTGGTCGCGGGCCCGCGCGACTCGAGGGCCGCGAATCCGGTGGGTGTGCGGTGGCGTGCGAGGCCGAAGTCGGCGACCCGTACGCTGCCGTCCTCGCCGACCAGCACGTTCTCGGGCTTGAAGTCGCGGTGGACCGTGCCGGCGGCGTGGGCCGCGGCCAGCCCCTGTCCGGCCTGGAGGAACACCGCGAGCACCTCACGCCAGCTCCGGGGGGCCGCGCGCAGCCAGGCACCGACGTCGCTGCCATCGACCAGCTCCATGACCACGTGGGTGCGGCCCTCGAAGCTGCCGATCTCGAACACGCTGACGATGTGGGGGTGTCGTAGTCGCGCGAGCGCCTTGGCCTCCTTGCGGAGCCTGGCCTCGGCATCGCTGGCGTCGTGCAGTAGCTTGATCGCCACCCTGCGCTCCAGCTCGACGTCGCGCGCCGCGTAGACCGTGCCCATGGCACCGGCGCCGAGCCGCCGCAGGATCTCGAAGCGGCCGATCCGTTGCGGCGTCGAGACCGCCGCGACCAGCTCAGCGCGCACGCGGGCCAGCACCACCCGCCGCTCGATCGAGTCGTCCGGTGCCGCGCCCCGGAGGTGCTCCGCGAGCCGGCTGTCATCCCGATCGTCCACCGCACAAAGTCTCGCACCAAGGCCGGCCGTCGACCAACCCAAACCCCCTCGCCGCCGGATACACTGCGGTGGTCGAGGTCGTTGGACAACATGTCACTGCGGTATTCGTTCGTGTCGAACCCTTTGCGCCCGAGGCTCTTCACTGTCACAGCCGCGTCGACGGCCCTGTGGATCGCGGCGTCGCTCAGCCCGCGATCGGCCGCGGCCGCCGACATCCTCGTCGTCGCCAACACCGGTGCCGACTTCGTCGCGGCCGACTTCGGGGTCAACACCAGCCACACGCTGACGAGCTGGGACGCCGACGTCACGCCCACACTCGACGAGCTGCTGGCCTACGACGCGGTGCTGCTGTTCGAGAACGGCGTGTTCGCCAACGCGGCCAGCGTCGGTGACGTGCTCGCCGAGTACGTGCTCGCCGGTGGCGGCGTGGTGCTCGGCACCTTCTACTGGCAGAACCGCAGCGACGCGAGCTTCGGCGGCACGTGGGGCGCGCTCGAGTCCTACGACCCGCTGACGGCGCAGGCCGGGGCGTGCGAGTACAGCGGCGACGACGTCGATCCGCTGAGCATCGTCGATCATCCCATCACCGCGGGCGTCACCCAGCTGCACGCCAACAGCTTCCGCGGTGGCACCACCGCCAAGCCCGAGGCCGAGGTGCTGGCGCTGTGGAGCGGCACCAACAACCTCGGCCTGCCCGACCCCGCGGTCGCGGTGCGCTACGAAGGCGAGGCCTGCGTGATCGGCATCTCGATCTTCCCCGACGCCTCGTTCAACGACTTCACCGGCGACTTCTACGTGTTGTTCGACAATGCACTCGCCTTCGCGGCCGACTGTGCCCCGCCAGGGCCGTGCGGCAACGGAGTGCTCGACGAGGGCGAGGGCTGCGACGACGGCAACTACGCCTCCAACGACGCCTGCGTCCACTGCCAGCCCGCGACCTGCGGCGACGGCCATGTCCAGCTCGGCGTCGAGCCCTGCGACGACGGTGACCTCGACAACGACGACAGCTGCCTGGTCGGCTGCATCGCGCCGACCTGCGGCGATGGCTTCGTCAACATCGGCGTCGAGCCCTGCGACGACAGCAACGCCGACAACACCGACGACTGCATCGACACCTGTCAGCCGGCTTCGTGCGGCGACGGCTACCTCCACGCCGGGGTCGAGACCTGCGACGATGGCAACGCCGACAACGGCGACGACTGCCCGCTGTCCTGTGAGCCCGCGACCTGCGGCGACGGCTTCGTGCAGGTCGGCGTCGAGCCGTGCGACGACGGCAACGCCGACAACGCCGACGACTGCCTGGTGGGCTGCATCGCGCCGATCTGCGGCGATGGCTTCGTACAGGCCGGCGTCGAGGCCTGCGACGACGGCAACACCGACGACACCGACATCTGCGTGGGCACGATGTGCCAGCTCGCCGCGTGCGGCGACGGTTTCCTGCACACCGGCATCGAGGACTGCGACGACGGCAACGACGTCGACGACGACGGCTGCACGAACTGCAACATCGACGCCGCCGCCGAGAGCAGCTCGGGCGGTGGCGAGGGCTCGAGCGGTGGCGACAGCGGCTCGACCGGCGGTGCGGGCTCGAGCGAAGGCGGGGCCACCAGCGGCGGGGTCGACGACTCCGGTGATTCCACCACCAGCGATACCGTCTCCGCCAGCGACACCGCGGAGAGCTCGGGGGACGCGACGGTCGGCGCGGTCGACAGCTCGGGCGGCGGCGACAGCTCGGGCGGTGCGTCCGCGGGCGGCACCGACGACGACGGTGGCTGTGCGTGCCGCGTCGAGGATCGCAGCGCGCCTGGTGCTGCTGCGCCGTGGCTGGCGCTCGGGCTCGGCGCGCTCGTGCGACGGCGTCGGCGTCGCGGACGATGGTGAAGCGGACGCGAGGCGCTCGGCCGACGCGCGCGCGTGCTCAAGACACGGCGACGCGCTCGCGCAGGGCGCTGAGCTGCTCGCCCCACCACAGCCCGAGACTGCGGATGAACACCGGCACGGCTTGCCGGTGCCGCGCGGGATGATCGGGGCGGATCGCGTGCCAGCCGCGGTGGACCAGCCGCACGCGGGTGGTGTCGTCGAGTTCCTCGAAGTCGATCTCGACGGTGGTCCACTCTGCGGGAGCGAAGTTCACCGCGCGCCAGCGCAGCACCAGTCGCGCCGGCGGGGCCCACTCGAGCACCTCGCCGGTCGCGATCACCTTGGCGTCGGGGCCGTCACCGATACGCTCGAACAAGCGACCGCCGACCCCGGGCTCGAGCGCCATCACGCTGCGGCCGCGCGCGACCCGGTACTTGAGGCCATGACGCCACCAGCTGTCGATCTCCTCGGTGAAGATGCGGAAGGCCTCGTCACGCGCCACGCGGACCACCACACTCACGCGCGCCGCATCGCCAGGTGGGGTGGTCATCGGCGCCGCCTCGCGCTGCGCTCGGCGTGCGCGCGAAAGCCCTCGAGCTGATCGGACCAGAACGCCTCGACTTCGTCGAGCCAACGCCGCAGCTCGGCGAATGGGCGCGGCTCGAGCTGGTAGACCCGCACCCGCGCGTCCTCCGGTAGGCCTTCCTCGCGCACGAGGCCGGAGCGCCGCAGCACCCGGAGGTGGCGGCTCATCGCGGGCGCGCTCATCTCGAGCGCGTCGGCGAGCTCGCCGGCGCGGTGGGGACGACGGCGGAGCAGATCGACCACGCCACGGCGGGTCGGGTCTGCGAGCGCCAGCAGCGTGGCGTCGAGCGCAGCGGCGGTCACGTGCGGGGCTCGCCCTTGTTGCGCACGCGCTGCATGAACCACCACAGGTGGCCCTCGCAGTCGAGCGCGCCGTAGCTGCGATCGGACCAGTAGTCGTCGCCGTAGTCGCTGGTCGACGGCTCGCGCACGATCGTCGCACCGGCCTCGCGCGCGCGCCGAGCGTGCGCATCGGCGTCATCCACGAAGAACGCGAGCGCGGCGGTCGAACGCCCCCCGATCGCGCGGGGGCTGACGCACCGCTCGCGCCACGGCTCCTCGGCGGATTTCTGCGCGCTGCCGTCGCCCACCATGACCAGCGCGTCGCCATACACGAGCTCGCTGTGGTGGATGGCGCCGTCGTCCCCCTCGACGACCAGACGGGCCTCGAAACCGAAGGCACGCACGATCCAGTCGATCGCCGAGCGGGGGTCCTGATAGTAGAGGCTCGCGGACATCCGCGGCCAATCGGGCGGCGTGGGCTTCATGCTGAATTATTTAACCCAATCGTTAATGATTGTCAAGCCGTGAAACCACCGCCGAGGCGACCGCGCCCCCAAAGGCAACCTCGAGGCTACGGTCGCGGCCAGGGCCCGAAGTGGTAGTCGATGGCGTCGAGCAGCTCGTCCGCGTAGGCGCGTCGCCGGGCAATCTTGCGATAGAACACGCGCCCCTGCGGATCGACGATGTAGATCGCGTGGAGCGACAGCTCGGGCGTGTCGGGGTTCACCAGGCCGTAGCGACCGATGACGACCTCGTCCGGGTCGCTCGCGAGATCGAAGTCGAGGTGCTTGGCATCGGCCCACGCGACCGAGTCGGCGGGCGCATCGACGCTGACGGCGACCAGCTGGACGCCGCGATCGATGAAGGCTTGATGGTTGTCGCGCAGATCCCCGAGCTGCGTATTGCAGGCGGGTCACCAGAAGCCGCGGTAGAAGACGATCACGACCGGGCCGCGCGTGCGAGCCTGCGCGAGTGAGAAGCTTCCGCCGCGCGCCAGCGGCAGCTCGAAGTCGGGCGCGACGTCGCCGAGCTGCGGCGCGTGCGGGGCATCGGCGTAGGCGCCGTAGGCGTTGGTGGTGATGGGCTCGAGCGGCCCCTTCGAGCCGGCGCGATACCGCGGCGGTGCGAGCCCCGGGCGCGTGACGTCGCGGGGGTCGGGCCGCGCGAGCGCGGCCTCGGTCGGCGAGGTGGACGGCGTGACCGTGGGCCCGCACGCGGCGAGGCCCACGGCCGAGGCGAGGACACGCAGCGGCGTCTTCATCACGGGCGGTGGTCAGCGTAGCAGTCGGGGGCCGCTGCCGTCGTGGTGCGAGCCGCCCTCGCCCGCCTTCGGCCCCCGCGCGGCCGACCGCTTCGCGGCCGGGACCGCAATCGCCCACCCACATCGATCCACGGTCGCACCACGGTCGTACCGCCTCCGACCGACCGCACCGCGGTCGTCAGGCCAGGAGACGCCCACCCCATGGGACACCACGTCGAGCAGCGCACCCGAACCACCCCTGCGGTGGCGCGCCTCCTGGCCCCCTTCGCGCTGGCGCTCGTCGGCGCTGCGATGCCCGTGACCGCGCAGGCCCACATGGGTAGCAAGAAGACCATCACGGTGGTCACCCACGACGCCGGCGCGACCCTCGACGTCACCGTCGACGCCGTCGACGCTGCGGTCGCGCTGGGCCTGCCGGCGTCGGCCTCGCACGCGCGCCTGCTCGGCCGCGAGACGCTGGTGCGGGGCTGGCTCGCCGGTGGCATCACCGTGAGCTCCGATGGCGGTCGCTGTCGCGGCACCGCAGCAGCGCCCGAGATCACCGCCCAGGATGGCCGCGACGCGCTGCGCGTGCGCATCGAGGTCGCGTGCCCCGAGCCCGCCACGGGGCTGCGTCTGCGCGACGAGACCGTCTTCGCAGAGGATCCCGATCACGAGACCTTCGTCGCGATGGCGGGCGGCACCGGTGACGTGCTCCGCGGCGAGCGACGCGAGATCGCCCTCGCGACCGCACCTTCGGCGTGGCGCACCGCGACCGCGTTCGTCCGCGAGGGCGCCGTGCACCTGGTCACCGGCTACGATCACCTGCTGTTCCTCTTGTCGCTGGTGCTGTCGGCGGGGGTGCTCGCGCGACGCGAAGGCCTGCGCCGCGCCGCGCGGGACGTCGCATGGGTCGTGACCGCGTTCACGCTGGGGCACAGCATCTCGCTGGTACTCGCCGCGCTCGGGGTCGTCTCGCTGCCGTCGCAACTGGTCGAGAGCGCCATCGCAGCCTCGATCATCGCCGTCGCCGCGCTCAACGTCGCCCGCCCGCAGGCCCGCGTGGCGAAGCCGTGGATCGCAGGGGCGTTCGGCATCGTGCACGGCTTCGGCTTCTCGTCGGTGCTGGCCGACGTCGGTCTACCCGCGAGTCATCGCGCGGTGGCCCTGGCGTCGTTCAACGTCGGCATCGAGCTCGCGCAGCTGGTCTTCGTGACCCTGGTGATGCTGCCGCTCGTATGGGCCGCGCACCATCGTCGGTATCAGACGGTGGTCGTGCGCGGAGGTTCGCTGGCGATCGCAGCCTGTGGCTGCGTGTGGCTGGTGGAACGCGGCCTGGGCCTGTGACGCACACAGATCCGACCGTGGATTCTGGCTCGTAGACGCGACGACAACGACAAGAAAGACGACGCTGACCAGCGGCCGCGTTCGACTGCGGCCTGGTCGATGGGGAGTACGCATGCACGACACACGACATCGAATGCTGGGCCGCATGGCCTTCTCGGGGGCCATCGCCACGGTCCTCGGCTGCGGTTCCGGGGGTGGCGATTCACTACCGACGGGGGCTCCGACGACGCTCGAGCGCATCGCCGACGACGGCTTCACCAACGCGGGCGCGGTCGCGGTGAGCCCCGACGGCGAGACCTTCTACGTCTCGGCGTACGGCGAAGGCAACGCACCGACCATCTTCGCGCTCGACGTCGCGAGCCAGACGCTCGACGTGCTGCACGCCGGTGCGCCGCTGCTCTACCCCTCGGACGTCGCGACCTCGTGCGACGGTGACACGCTGTTCGTCGCCGACATGGGCCTGCAGTCGGGCGAGTACGAGATCGGTGGCAGCGAGAGCGCCGAGCTGCAGAAGCGCAATGGCGGCATCTACACCCTGCGCCCCGATGGCGGCGCGCCGCAGCAACTCGCCGCCACCGGCATCGCGCGAGCCGCAGGCGTGGTCGTCGGCACCGGCTGCGACATGCTCTACGTCGGCGGCTGGACCGACGCTGGCGTGCCGGCGGTCTTCCGGCTGCCGACCGCCGGCGGCAGCGCGGTGATCGTGCACGAGGGCGCGCCGCTGGTGTCACCCGCGGGGATCCACGTCGACGCCGACGGCGTGGCGTGGGTGATGGACCACGGCGCGCGCGGCAAGGACGGCGAGGGCTCGCTGTTCGCCATCGACGCCGCCGGCAAGGTCTCGCAGGTGCTGAGCGGCGTCGGCATGGGCCGCATCGGCGGCGTCTCGCTGGTACCGGGCGGCGAGACGGCGGTGATTCCCGCCAGCGACGGCGAGGGCAAGAGCTTCCTGCTCACCGCCAACACCAAGACCGGCACGCGCGCCGACGTCGACGCGCCCGATCTACGACACCCCACCGGTGTCGCCGCAGCCCGCAACGCCGCCGTCATGGCGGTCGCCACCGAGAACGCCATCTACGCCGCCACCTTCTGAGTGAAGACAAAAAGGATCCAACGACCATGAAGACGCAACCCACCATTTTCTCCGTCGCCCTCGGTGCCGCCGCTGCGCTGGTCGCCCTGCCGGGTACCGCATCCGCCTCCAGCCACCGCGAGGCCCCGGCCATCGCCGAGGACCAGTTCGCCGACAACACCGACGTCTACACCTTCATCAGCCCCAGCGATCCCGATCGTCTGGTGATGGTGGCGAACTACGTGCCGCTGCTCATCCCCTCGTCGGGGCCGAACTTCTACCGCTTCTCGGACAACGTCCGCTACGAGTTCCGCCTCGACAACGACGGCGATGCGCGCACCGACGTCACCTACCACTTCGCCTTCCACACCCAGGTGAAGAACGGCGGCACCTTCCTCTACAACGTCGGCCCGGTCGACGACATCAACAGCGCCAACCTCAACGTCATCCAGACCTACGATCTGTACATGGCGTACCAGAACCAGGCGGGCGACAAGATCATCGAGCAGATCGTGACGGGCGCGCCGGTGGCACCGTGGCACGTCGGCGACCGCACCTTCCCCAACGACAGCTACGACGCGGTCGCGGCCCAGGCCATCACCACCGCCACCGACGGCTCGACCGTGTTCGCCGGCCCCCGCGACGAACCGTTCTTCGTCGACCTGCACGTGTTCGATCTGCTCGGCGTGGCCGGTGCGCCGACCACCGACGGCGTGAACGTCATGTCGCTCGTGCTCGAGGTACCGATCGACCGTATCGTCCGCGGCGGGCAGCGCACCGCCGACGCGACCTCGAAGAACGCGATCGTGGGCCTGTGGGCCCGCGCCCTGCGTCCGATCGTCACCATCCGCAACGGCGATCGCGACGACAGCAACTTCGGCGGCTTCCAGCAGGTCTCGCGCCTCGCGGTGCCGCTGGTCAACGAGGCCGTGATCCCGCTGCAGGACAAGAACGCGTTCAACCGCGGGGCGCCGGTCGACGACGTGGCCTCGTTCGGCACGTACATCCTCAACCCCGAGTTGCCCGGGCTGCTCAACCTCGTGCTCGGTGCTGGCTGTGCGCCGACCCCCAGCGACGGGCGCCTCGACATCGTGGGCATCCTCTCGCCCAACGGCACGGCTGCCGCGGACCTGCTGCGCATCAACGTCGCGCAGGGGCAGACCTACGACAACGTCGGCTTCCCCAACGGTCGCCGGCTCGAGGATGACGTCACCGACACCCTGCTGACGGTGCTGTGCAACAACGGCGGTGCGGTCGGCGACGGTGTCGACGCCAACGACCTCGCGTTCCTCGACGAGATGCCGTACCTGGCCTCGCCGCACTCCGGCAACCCGCTGTAGCGCGCACGGCAGCGCGCGCGCCCCCACGACGCGTCGGCGGTCCCAGGATCGCCGGCGCGTCGCTGCGTTCGGGCTCAGGCCGCGCCGCGGGCCTGCTGGCTCGCGAAGTACGCGACCTTGCGCGCGCGCATGACGTCGCCCAGCGGGCGATGCTCCGCCAACGCGTTCCACGGATCGAAGCGCCCCGCCTCGGCGGTGCTCTCGCGCTGCCGTGCCTCGGCATCGTCGAACGATTGTGGCGCGATCGTGAGCGTCGCGACGTCGACATACGGTGCGATCGCTTCGGGCCAGTCGACGCTGGCGTCCTCGATCGGTGTGGTCGACTCGTCGACGAAGAACTGCAGCTGCATGCGGTACGACAGCGGGCCGAGGTCGAGCTGTGCGCGGAGATCGGCGGCCCAGTCGTCGGACGCCCCGGCCCGCGGCGAGCGTGACGGTGGCGGCAGCAGACGTGCCCGCGCCGCGTACGGCCCGCACGCGAACGGCACCACGGTGTGGAACGACTCGGTCGCGAAGCCGCTGAAGGGCTTGCCGATCACCGCCTTGGCCGCCTTGGCCGCGCGCAGTGCCCCGAGCACACCGTGCCGCCGAATGAGGTGACCGAGCAGCGCCAGCGGCCCGCGTTCGAGCGCCAGCACCAGCTCGACGAAGTCCGCGGCCTTGGCTGCGGAGAACTTGGTGTGGTTGATGAGCGTGAAGTCCTGCGAGGCCGTCTCACCGGTGCCGAGCGCGTTGGGCCCCTGCACGCCGAACACGCGCATCGCGAAGCCCCGCACGTCGGGTCGGCCATCGCTGCGGCGATCCATGCCGCCGTTGGAAAGCCGCACCAGCGTCTCGTGGCGCCCGGCCGCCGCGAACAAGCCGTGCCGTGCATGCGCCGGCAGGTCGTCTTGCACGTCGAGGGTGGCGGCGAGTGCCAGCAGCTGACGACGGTGCAGCGCCCGGCCCGGGCCTTGCGCGGCCTCGCGCCGCCGCTGGGCCGCGACCAACCCTTGCGCATAGCGAGCGAAGCGCTGCTCCTCGTCGTCGGCGATCTGCTCGCGCCACTGGGTCGATGGGGCCGTCATGGCCGCGACCATGCCACGGACGCCGGCCGGACTACAGCGTGCCCGCGTCGACCGGCGCGAAGGGCTCGAGGTCGTCGTGCGCGGCCTCGGCGGTGTCCTTGCGCTCGAACTCGACGACCAGCAGCGAACAGCCCTCGCGCACCCGCGGCTCGAGCTCCCGGAGCTCGCGCTTGGGAATCCGCGTGCCGGCCTGCATGGCGCCGACCAGGCCCATCAGCACCCCGGTGACACCGCCGAGGCCGATGCCCATCGCGATCGTCATCCCGAGCAGCAGGTCGAAGGCGCCCGCGAGCGCGCCGGCGACCGCCATGAACACGCCACCGGCCGCCATCGCGATCACGATGTTGCGGCCGAACTCGGTCGCGCCCTCCGGCAACAGGTTGCCGTCGAGCGGCGCGCGCGTGTGCAGCTGCACCGTCACCGCGCCGCCGCGCCCGTGCTTGCGCTGCAACAGCTCGACCGCAGCCGTCGCGCGGTCC
This sequence comes from Deltaproteobacteria bacterium, assembly GCA_016709225.1. Taxonomy (NCBI): domain Bacteria; kingdom Pseudomonadati; phylum Myxococcota; class Myxococcia; species Deltaproteobacteria bacterium. The sequence goes on from JADJEE010000001.1 coordinate 2,841,361, forward strand.
GAGGCATCGAACAGGGCATACACGACCGCGGGCATGGGCGCGCAGAGAGTGCCGCGCCACGCGACCGGGGGCAAGCGGCCACGGCGGGCGCGTCAGCCGGCGCGGTCGCCGTGCCGCTGCAGCACCGCGAGGAAACGATCGACGTTGGCGGCCACGCGGCTGGCCTCGGTGCCGACGCGACGCGAAGCCGCGGCCGCGTGGTCGAGCACGCGGATCAGATCGTCGGCCAGCGGCGCGTCGAAGCGTGCGCCCGCCCGTGCGAAGCACGCCTCGAGGAGCTGCATCGGGTCGATCTCGTCGCCGGCGACCTCGACGATCTCCGCCACGAAGCAGGCCGCCATCGCGCGCGGCAGCTCCGCGAGCGAACGGCCCCCGAGCACGGGGTCGGCGTGGTGCTCGGCCAGCTCGACGCCGCAGACCGGCAGGCCCTCGGCGCGCCAGGCCAGAACCCCGCCCTCGAGCACCCACAGCCGCGATTGCACGCCGCCGGGGATCGCCGCGAACGCGTCGCGGCAGCGGTTGCCGCTCAGGCACACCAGCACCGCGCCGTGCTCGCCGCCGGTATCGTCGAGCGCCGCTGCGATCGCGCGGGGCTCGTTGAGCACCGCGATCGAGCCGGGCACGAAGCCCACACCGCCGAGCCGCTCGTCGCGCGGCCGAACGTCGAGGATCGCCAGCTCGTGGCGACGCACCAGCTCCAGCGGCGTGATGGTGCGCATGGCGGCCCCGTCAGAATACCAGGCTCATGCCCGAGCCGTGCGCGGCCTCGACGAAGGCGGCGACGCCACCGTACTCGAGGTTGCTCCGCGGCTGCAGGTCGCGCTTGGTGATGCCCATGACCTGCATGCTCATGGTGCACGCGATGAAGCGGATGCCCTGCTCTTCGGCCGACTCGAGCAACTGCTGCAGGCTCATGATGTTGTTCCGCTTCATGATCATGTCGAGCATCTGCTTGCCCATGCCGCCGAAGTTGAGCTTGCCGAGCGCCTGATGCTTGGGGCCCTTGGGCATCATCCACTTCAGCATGCGCTGCATCCACGAGACCTTCTGGTGCGGCGCGTTCTCGTTCGGCGTATCGCCGCGCAGGAGGTTCAGGCCCCAGAAGGTGAAGAACATGACGACCTCGCGCCCCTGCGAGGCGGCACCGACGGCGACCAACAACGCCGCCAGCAGTGCCTCTTGATCGTTGTGCAGCACCAGCAACGTGCAGCGGTTGGCGTGGGGCGAGCTCGCCACCGCGGCGGGCTCACGCACCGCCAAGGCCGTGCTCGGCGGCGTCACGACCCGCGGCGGCGGCTCACGCATCTCGAGCTCCGCCGCGACCGGGCCGCGGGTGTCGAGCCCGAGCAACGCGTGGCCGTGCGCGGCACACCACTGCACGATCTCCCGCGACAGCTCCGGGTTGTCGGCGAGTACCCGCAGGCGCTGCCCCGCCTGGCTGCCGCGCGCGACCTCGTCGAGCCGGGCCATCCAGCCCGACGGCGGGCCGTCGAGGCGCAGCTCGAGCAGGCTGGTCATGCGCAGCGACGACGACGACAGCGACGACGACGACGACAGCGACGACGACGACGACAGCGAGGCCGAGCCAGGGTCGGTCACGATCTGCGGTGTCGCCATCGCCGGGGTGCCGCGGCGGCGCGCACCGACCACCCGCACGCGGGCGTGGAACTCTGCGCCGCGGCGCTCGATCGACAGCAGGGTCGCGCCGCTGGTCCGACACCAGCTGGCGACGTCGAGCTGGAACGCGTCGTCGTCGGCCATGACCTCGACCTCGGTGCCGGCCGGCAACGACTTGGCGAGTCGCGACAGCGTGAGGATCGGCTGCGGGCACTGCATGCCGCGACAATCGAGCGACTCGCTGCGCGGCGCGACGTTGGCGCTGGGCTCCGGCGTCGGGGCCAACAGCGGCGGCGCGGTCGAGAGCCCTGCGTCGGCACCGATGATGCGCACGACCGCGAGGTGCTGCTCGCCGCTGGTCTGCAGGCTCACGAGCTCGGCCTTCGACGAGGTGCACCAGCTGCGCAGATCGAGCGGGAACGCGGCGTCGTCGGCCGCGATCTCGATGACGCCGCCGCCGCGGGCCTTGAGCGTGCGAGCCGCCTTGGCGGTGGCCATGATGGGCGCGGGACAGTGCTGGCCGCGGCAGTCGATGCGATAGGTGGAGGCTTCGGACATGGACATGGGTCACTCCTCTCGGATCGTTGCGCTGACGGCCGGCGCCGCCACGCGGGTCGCGGCCGCTGCTAGCCCGGGCCGCCGTGCGCACCGGCGAGGCCACGGCGCACGGTCATCAGCTCGCGGAAGACCTGGCCGTACTCCCGCTCCATCTCGGCGTGGAAGCCCGGCACCACCTCGAGCCCCTCGGCCACCACCAGCTCCCGCAGGGCACGAGCGAGCCGCGCGAGGTGATCGGCGCCGAGGATGCGCGAGCTGGTCTCGATGCTATGGCACATCCGACGCACGCCATCGGCATCGCCACGCTCGCTGCAGTCCTCGAGCTGTGCCATCGACTCGGGTAGCTCGCCGATGAAGGCGTCGACGGTCTGCAGGGCCAGCTCGGGGCTCTCGACGATGAGGGCCTGCAGCGCGCTGGCGTCGAGCGACCGTGCCGGCGTCGACCACGGTGACGGGTCGCTGGCCTGCTGCGATCGCGCGCCCGCGATCTCGTGGAACAGCTGCTCGAGCGCCGCGAGCTGACCCGGCAGCTCCACGAACATCCGCACCGAGTGCGGATCGAACTCGGCGGTGACGCGACGGTAGCCCGTCACCACGGTCGCGCGCTCCGGGTAGTGCTCGTGCAGGTACGCGACCACGTCGCCGACGTCGACGCCGTGCAGGTCCGAACTCAAGAGGACGACGTCGTACTGCCCATGATCCGAACGGGTCGCGCGCCGCGGGTCGCTGGTGACCTCCACCGCGCACGGCAGCTTGCGCAGGTAGCCCTGCACGAGCTTCTGCGAGATCGGGTTGGGGTCGACCAGCAACACCCGCACCGCCTGGGCGTGACGTCCCGAGTCCTCGCGGGTGCGCAGCGACGGCGCCCCACCGCCCTCACCCCACTGCGGCGGCGGAGCGATCGCGGCCGTGCTCGGCGCAGCTTGTCGATAGCCGCCGCTGACCTCCTGCCACAGCCGCAGGAACTCGCCCGCGCTGGGACGACGGCCTGGATCGGGATCGAGCAGTCGGGCCACGAGCGCACGCATCGACGGCGGCACACCAGGGTTGGCGATGCCGACGTCCTGCGAGCGCCGATCAAACGATGACACCACCCCATCACCGACCGCCCGATGGTGGAATGTACCCGCCAACGCCCACCAGAGGATCGCGCCGAGGGCGTACATGTCGGAGGCTGGCACCGCATTGCCGAGGAACTGCTCGGGTGCGATGAAGCCCGGGGTGCCGATCGCACCGACGGTGCCGCGGGACTGGCCATCGAGCTTCGCGATGCCGAAGTCCAGCAGCGTCACCTTGGGCTTGCCGGTGGCGTCGCTGCCCCACATCACGTTGTCGGGCGAGACGTCGCGGTGCACCACGCCTGCGGCGTGGATCGCCTGCAGTGCGGAGGCCAGCTGCGTGAAGCAGATCGCGACCATCTCGGGCGCCATCGGGCCGTCGGCGCCGCGCAGGTGGTCCGCGAGCGTGCGCCCCTCGACGAACTCCATCGCGATCGCCGGCAGACCGTCGCCGGTCTGCCCCGCGCCGAAGACCGACACGAGGTTGGGATGTCGGATGCTGTTGATCGCGCGCAGCTCGTCGGCGAAGCGCCGTCGTACCTGATCCGCGTGTTGCCCTTCGAGCAGGTGCGGCCGCGCGATCTTGACGACCGCAGGCCGTGCGTGGCGGACATCGGTGGCCCGGAATGCGACCGCGTACGCGCCCGACCCGATCACGCGATCGAGCCGAAACCACCCCAGCACGAGCTGGCCGACGCGCGGGCCCGACTCGCCGGATCGCGGAGAAACGAAATTCATCGCGGCACCTTGGACAAACAGAGTGACCGAATTACCAATTCGGTGATCCGCAATTCGGTGAGAGCCGCGACGTTTCTTTCATTTTCTCCTTCCCGCCCGCGCTCCGACCGCGAGCGGTCCCTGCCATCGGGGTGAATCGCCCCGCGCACGTCGGTGCGCAGCGGAAGCTGTTCAAGGTTCGAGCTCGCGCAGCGTCTCGCGATTGGCCCGCGCCTGCGCACGTCGTGCCCGCGACAACACCTTCGGCGGCGCACAGTCGGGCGACGCGTGCTCGTCGAACCAGAACGCCCCGTGCACGGCGAAGTCCCGCGGCGCGGGCCGCCCATCGCAGCGCCCGGCGCGTTCGAAGCAGTCGCAGCGGTCCGAGCTGAAGGCGCCGTGGGTCATGCGGGCACTGGTGCCCGCAGACCCCGGCACGTTACGGCAGGCGCTCGCGCGGCACCGCGTAGAGGATGCACTCCCAGCGACCGTAGGAGTAGTGGCGCACGTGGAAGTCGTAGTCGTCGAGCATCGCCGCGAGCCGCAGCGGCAGCTCCCACATGTGCTCCGGCCAGTGGTAGATGGAGATCGCGAGCTGGGGTCGATGTCGCGCCAGGGTCGCGGTCATGCCGTCGATCACCGCAGGCTCGGCCCCTTCGACGTCGAGCTTCACGAGGTCGACGCGCTCGAGCCGCTGCGCGGCGACGAGCCCGTCCACGCTCGTGCAGGGGGACTCGACCTCCTCGAAGTGATGGAGGTTGCGATCCTTGTACTGGCTGAGCACGGTGCCGTCGTCGGTGATCGGCAGCCGCACGCGACCGCCGTGGGACCACAGCGCCTCGCGGACCTCGACGAAGGCACCCGGCAACGCCTCGACGATCGGGCGCGCGAATCCGCTGAGACGATCGAAGCCACTGGGGTCGGCGCTGATCACCCGCAGGTCGCCGCCGGTGAGCGCGGCGAAGTACGGCAGCTCGAAGCCCTCCTGCACGCCGCCGTTGACGATGACCATGCCCGGTGACCAGCGCAGACACTCGAAGTACTGCACCGTGCGGCCGACCGTGCGCACGTAGTGCTCGAAGAGATCACTGAGCGTGCCGTAGATCAGCCGATCGTAGGTCGCGCGGCTCACCTCGTCGGCGAGCAGCGCCCGCACGGCGGCGACCGCCTCGGGGTGGGCGGCGGCGCGCTGCTGCAGGAACCGCAAGGTGTCGCGGTCGCGCTCGACGAGGATGCCCTCGTCGACGGCGATCTTGCCGAACTGCGTGACGTGATCGCGCGCCTCGTCGGGGCCAATGGGCCCGCTGCAGGCCACGCTCGGCCACTTCGCGAGCGCGCGTGCGAATGCCGTGAAGCCCCACACGTTGCCGTCGGGCACCAACAACACCCGCGCGTGCTCGGGCAGCTCCGCGCGCCGGGGGCCGAACACCCACGACGGCCACTGCGGCGTCGCGAGCACGGGCGTCACGGGGCCGGGGCCGCTCGCGGCGGCGCCGAAGCGCTCGAGCAGGGCCGCCGCGTCGTCGATGGTCTCGGGCGCATCGATGAGCTCGAACGGCCCGGGGAGCTCACACGCGGCGGGGGCGAGCAGATACTCCATGGCTGCTTTGCCTCGTAACGTGCTCGCACGCCGCGCGCCGCCGGTCGGCCCGAATGTGGTCGCCGCGCGTGGCTCCGACACCGGCCAGCGTGTCCCGCCACGGGACGCTCGCTACCAGCTGCCGGTGTTCGGCATCGACGACCACGGCTCGGCCGGTGCGAGCGCCTCGCCGCGCTGCAACAGCTCCACCGAGATCGCGTCGGGCGAGCGCACGAACGCCATGCGACCGTCGCGGGGCGGACGCAAGATGGTCACCCCCGCGGCCTGCAGCCGAGCACACACCGCGTAGATGTCATCGACCTCGTATGCGACGTGCCCGAAGTTGCGGCCGCCGTCGTACGGCTCGCGCTGGTCCCAGTTGTGCGTGAGCTCGAGCTCCGGCTCGCCGGGCGCGGTGGCGAGGAACACCAGCGTGAAGCGCCCGTTGGGCTCGTCGCGGCGCCGTTGCTCGCTCAAGCCGAGCGCACCGAAGAACTCGAGCGCAGCGGGGAGATCGAGCACGCGGATCATCGTGTGGAGGTACTTCATGGCGGCGGGCGCCCGAGCGTACCAGGCCGGACGCGGCCTCACACACCGAGCGCCGCGGGCGTCGGCGCGAACCACCGCAGGAAACGCACCACCGCCTCACGATCGATGGTCACCAGACGCCAGCCGCGCGCGGCCCACACCGCGGCGGGCCGCTGTGCCGGCGAAGCAGCGCGCAGCGCCTCGTAGAGGTCGAAGGCGGTCACGCCGTTCGCGAAGTCATCCTTCACGACCAGGCGATTCTCGCGACGCAGCGCCGCGAGCTCGCGGTACCCCGGCGAGCCGACGAAGGCCAACCGCTGCGGGAACGAGGCGTAGACCTCGGGGTCGCGGATCGAACGCTCGGCCCAGAACTCGGCGTAGCGCGACGCATAGTTGATGCCGGCCTGGGCCAGGCCCTCGAACGAGATGCCCAGGGTCGCCGACCAGTTCTCGTCGCCCAGTGCGAGGTCGACGCTACCTGGCACCCGCGGATACTCCTCCTGCAAGAGCGCGAGCGTGCTGCGGTAGAGCACGATCCACTTGCGCACGATGTCGAGCAGGAATCGCGGATCGACGCCCTTGAAGAGCTCCGGCCGCGAGCGCCCGAGGTTGCGCAGGAAGAACTGATGAATCGACAGGAACTTCGTGCGCAGGACGTCGGCGTCGAGATCGGGATCGACCTGCAACACCCACGAGGCCGCCCGCAGATCGGCGACCAGGAACTTCATCTGCTCCGCCAACATCGTCGCCATCGTTCATCCTCCGTCGCCGTGGCGCCGGACCGCACGCGGGGTCGAGCCTTCCGCGTGGCTGCGCCGGTGGGGCGACGTCGGATTTCGTCGTCGCCCCAACCCGCGCAGACCGGTCGCCGCGTGTCGTCGTCAGTACCAGCCGCCGCCGCCGCCGTAGCCACCGCCCCAGCCGCCGCCGCCCCCGTAACCACCGCCATAGCCACCGCCCCAACCACCGCCATAGCCGCCGTAGCTCGCGTTGGTCGGGCCAGGTCCGCCACCCCAGCCGCCGCCTTCCCAACCCCATTCACGGCCACCGGCGACGGTCGCGAGCGCAGCGTCGTCGACCGCCTCGATGGTCGTGGTCGGGTTCTGGGAGACGGTGGTGTCCTGGGTCTTGATTCGCTTCATCGTGTCGTCCTCTCGTGTGCCGCTGCCCCGTCCCTCGCAATCGCTGTTGCGTGGCGGGCCCGCAGGGTTCCCGCAATCGACGAACCCGAGCACCGCGCGAGCTCCCGCGCACCTCAGGAACCCGCGAGCCCGTCCACGGAACGTGCGAGGAGGCGAAAGGCAGGCGGATCATGTTCATCGTCTCCGGTACCAAGCGCAGTGGCACTTCGATGTGGATGCAGACGCTGGTCGCGGCGGGCTTCGAGGTCGAGGGCGTCGCGTTCCCGAAGAACTGGGGCGCAGGCTCGCTGCGCGACGCAAACCCCGACGGCTTCTACGAAGGGCTCTATCGCGACGGCATCTTCTTTGGCACCAACCCGCACCCCGAGACCGGCGCGTACGTGCGGCCCGAGCAGACCCGCGGACGCGTCACCAAGGTCTTCATCCCCGGGGTCGTGCGCACCGAGCTCGGCTTCATCGACGGCGTGGTCGCGAACGTCCGCGCGTGGCGTGACTACGAGGCCTCGGTCGCGCGCCTGTGGGCGCTCGAGGATCAGCAACGCGCGGTCGAGGCCCCCGATGAACCGATCCCGATGCGGGTGCCGGGTGCGCTCGAGTGGTGGTCGGAGAACTTCTCGTTGCTGCGCGACCAGGCCCAGCGCGGCTACCCGATGGTGCTGCAGACCTACGAGCAGGTGCTCGCCGACCCCGAGCCGTACGTGCGCCGCGTGATCGAGCTGGCCGGCGGCGGCAACGTCGAGGCCGCCGTTGCGGCGGTGAAGCCCGAGTCACGCACGCAGCGGGCCTCCCACTCCGACGCGATCGAGCCCCGCATTGCGCAGATCTTCGACGAGCTCCACGGCGCCATCGAGCGCCGCACGCCGATCGAAGGCGCGTTCCTGCGGCTGCTGGTGGAGACCAACCGCGAGCTGCAGCCCCGCCTGCTCGACATCAAGTTCGAGCGCACCCGCAAGATGGTGCTGGCCGGATCACCCCCGCCGCCGCTCTTCATGATGGCCGCGGCCATGGGCTGAACGCCGGCGCCTCGGTGAAGCGGCCCTAGATCGGTTCGCGCCGGCGGTGCGTTGGCAGCCCCACGATGAGGACCTCGCACCTGCCGATCGCCGCGCCCTGCCACGAGGACTGGGACGCGATGACGCCCGTCGACCGCGGCCGCTTCTGCCAGTCGTGCACGAAGAAGGTCCACGACCTGACCGAGATGACGCAGGACGAGGCCCAGGCCCTGCTGGACGCACGCGCGGGCGAGCGCATCTGCGTGCGCTACGCCCACGACGACCACGGGCGGATCCGCTTTCGTCCGGCCGCGCTCGCGGCCGTGGCCGTGGCCGCGCTCGCAGCCTGCACCCCGCACGCGCCGCCGGAATCCGCGCCCCACGATCCCCACGACCCGGTCGTGGGCACCGTCGCATCGCCCCCTTCGATCCCGACCGCGCCGACGCCACCGGTGGTTGCCCCACCGCCGCCGCGCGATCCCGACGTGCGTCACGTGATGGGCGAAGCCCCCGCGATCGAGCCACCACCGCCCACGGTGGTGAAGGGCAAGATCGCCGCGCCGCAGCCCGAGCCCGTCCATGTCGTCAAGGGCGACATCTCGGTGCCCAACGAGCCCTGCGATCCCGCGTCGCCGGCCGCCACCGCGCTGCCGAAGTGGAACGAGGGCATGCGCTGACGGAGGCAGGTGTCGTCGCGCCGCGGCGTCTCACCGCGGCCGGCTACGAGCGGGCGGGCAACGCGTGCGCGCCGGTCGCGGCCCAGCGAAACCACAACCGTCCCGAGAGCGCCGCGTCGACCAGGTGCGCCGGCGCGGCCGCGGGCGTCGACAGCAACGTGCGCAGGCGATGGGCGAGATCGTCGGTGCCCTCGGACCAGACCACGCGGTTGGGTCGACCCGGTGCGGCTTCGATCAGCACGAAGAGCCCCGCGCTCGCGGGCACCTCGGTGAGCGCCGAGAAGCCCAGCTGCACGTCGTTCGACCACACCACACCGGTGCGCGCATCGAAGTGGGGGAACGCATCGGGGTGCGGCGCGGGCCGACCGATGAGACCGCGGATCACGTCGAGCGACGACACCACGCCGACCGCGTGCCCTGCGGCATCGACCACCACCAGGTGGTGACGCGAGCTCTCGGCCATGCGCTCGGCGACCTCGCGGATCGACGCGCCCTCGTCGATGCACGCCGGCGGCACGCTCATGTACGCAGCCACCGAGCCACCCGCGCGCGCGTCGAGCAACGCGCGCAGCGAGACGAAGCCGATCGTGACGCCGTCGGCGTCGAGCACCGGCGCGCCGGTGATTCCGAGCGCCACCAAGTGCCGCAGCACCAGCTCGGCACGATCCCCAGTGCGGACGCTGAAGACCTCGTGGTTCATGATTTCCGCGACCGCGACCGCCATTGGAGAAGCCCCCTCGTGGACCCGCAGGAACGGACCCGCAACCAGGCTAACGACGGCAGGCGATCCGCGCATCGGCAATCCATGCGCGACGTCCCGGTAGTGCGGCCAACGCAATTTCGCGGCGATGCGGCGCCCCTGTGGTCGACGAATCACCGCTACCATCGTCGTCGTGGGGAACCTCCGACCGCTGCGACGCCATGCTGCACGCCTCATCGCCATCGCTGCGCTGGGGTTCGCGACCGAGGCCCACGCCGATCAAGTCGTGGTGCTCGACCAGACCTGGACGCACTCGCCCGACCTCCCCGACTCGCACTTCCGCGTGGAGCCGCAGGCCGGCACACCGCAGGACTGGACCAGCCCGGTCGACTATACCGGCGGCTCGGTGTGGGTCTACCTCGAGGTGCAGACCAAGCCGACCGCACAGGAGACCAAGTTCCAGGTCTGCTTCGAAGCCACGCCGACGTATGCCTGCACGTACCAATCGCCGACGTACACCGAGATCGGCACGTACGAGTGGGAGACGCCCTTCGACGGCTTCTGGTCGCCGCCGGGCGAGTACGTCGACTGGACGCAGGGCGTGAACCAGATCGCCTGCATCCTCAAGGACACGATGAACGGCAAGCCGTCGGCCGACAACGTCGGTGACGAGGTCGCGGCGCTCTACACCCCGACCGACGTCCGCATGGTCGTGACCGTGGTGGAGGCCGGCGGCATCTACGAGCCGCCGACGCCGACCGGTGCGGGCGGCAGCAGCAGCGGCGGCAGCGAAGGCGGCGGCGCCGACTCGGGCGGCACGGAGGGCAGCGCCGGCAGCAGCGGCGGTCCGGTCGGCAGCGAGGGCGGCGCGGGCAGCTCGGACGGCGGCGGCGAGACCACCGCGGCGGCGACCACCAGCGGCGGCAGCGGGAGCGAGAGCAGCGGCGCTGCGATGGCACCGAGTGACGGCGACACCAGCGGCTGCAGCTGCCGCAGCGACGGCGGCACGCCGGCCCCGGCAGCCGCACTGCTCGGCTTGCTCGCGTGGCTGCGTCGTCGTCGTCGACACTGATCGGGTCGGGCGCGGGTCATGCTTCGCATGCGCCTTCCGGGTTGGCTCGTCGCGACCGCGCTGTGCAGCACGACGGCGTGCTCGCGCGGGCCGGCGCCCCCGCGGCCACCGGTCGTCGCCGTGACGCCGCACCTGCCGGTCGCCTTCGACGCCGCCGCGGTCGACGCGTGGATGGCGGCGCAGCTGCAGCAGCGCGGGCTGGTCGGCGTGCAGCTTGCCATCGCCCGCGGCGGCGAGCTGGTGTTCTCGCGCAGCTACGGCCGCGCGCGCGTCGGCGGTGCGAAGCTCAGCGACGACACCGCGTTCGCGATCGGCTCGATCACCAAGCAGTTCGTGTGTGCCGCCGCCGCGATGCTCGAGCACGACGGCAAGCTCGCGCTCACCGATCCGGTGGCGAAGTACCAACCCGAGCTCACGCGCGCCAGCGACATCACGCTCGACGATCTCGGCGCCCACCTGTCGGGCTATCGTGATTTCTACCCGCTGGACTTCCTCGACCAGCGCATGCGCACGCCGACCACCCCGGCGGCGGTCATCCAGCGCTACGCGACCGCGCCGCTGGACTTCGAGCCACGCACGCGGTGGTCGTACAGCAACACCGGGTTCCTCGTGCTCGGTCGGGTCATCGAGCAGGTCGGCGGCACGCCGCTGGGGCCGTGGCTGCGCACCCACGTGTTCGCGCCGCTGCACATGGACCACAGCCACTTCGAGCCCGCGCCGCAGACCGCGGGACTGGCCACCGGCCACACCCGCTTCGCACTCGGCGAGCCGAGCCCGACCCCGCGCGAAGCCAGCGGCTGGATCGATGCGGCCGGCGGCATCTGGGCCACTGCGAGCGACCTCGTGCGCTGGGACCTGGGCCTGCTGGCCGGCACCGTCGTGCCACCCGACGCCCGCGCGAAGCTGACGACCGCGCGCACCCTCGCCGACGGTCGTAGCACCGACTACGGCTGCGGGCTCGGCGTGCGGCGACAGTCCGGCGACGAGCTGTGGAGCCACTCGGGTGCGGTCAGCGGCTTCGTCGCCTACAACACCGTGATCCCGCGGACCGGCACCGCCGTGGTCTTGTTGGCCAACACCGAGGGCAGCAGCGTGGGCGACCTGCACGCGGAGCTGGTCGCGATGATGCTCGCGGTGCCCGAGCAGGTGCCGATCGTCGCCGGCCCCGGTGCGGTCGAGGTCGCGGGGCAGCTGTTCGCCCAGCTGCAGCGCGGCACCCTCGATCGCACGCGGCTGTCGAGCGAGCTGTCGGCCTACTACGACCCCGCGCGCGTGCGTGCGGCCGCGGGGCGCTTGCGCGAGCTCGGCACGCCCGTGCGCATCGAGGCCGACCGAGCGCGCGAGCGCGGCGGCCTCGAGGTCACGCACCTGCGGCTGGTGTTCGCCGATCGCACCGTCAAGGCGCTGATGTACCGGCGGCCCGATGGCACCGTCGAGGAGTTCCTGCTGTTGCACGACTGACACCCGCGCGTCTGGGCCGGTCACGACGGCGGCCCGCCGACGAGCGCGGCCCACGGTCCCGCGAACCCCCTTCGCGGACGCGATCTCGGCGTCGGCCCGGGGAGCGGGCGTCGACGTGCACGCTCGTGCACGATCGCAACCCCCGCGTCCGCCCCGAGCGCGCGACCTCGCACTGACGAAGTGCCGTCTGCGTAGTGCAGCCGACTCACGAATCCAACATCGGCACGCGCCGTACGAAGGGTGCTGCATGCCACGCAACGACCGATTGCCGGCGACGTCGCGGGCTGCGATGGTGCGAGCTGGGAGTGGGGATGCAACGTAACACGCGAGCCGTCGTGATCATGGGAGCGCTGGCGCTCGCGTCGGGTTGCTACACCGGCGTCGGCGAGGGCCGAGCCGATGGGCAAGCCGAGGGCGGCAGCACGGGACTCACCGGCGCCGCGGAGGCCGGTGGCAGCGACGGCGACTCGACCGGAGGCGGCGCCGAGGCGCAGGACCCCGGGCGCGTCACGCTGCACCGACTCAACCGCGCCGAGTACGACAACACCATGCGCGACCTGTTCTGGGGTCTCGACGTGTCGCCGGCCGAGAACTTCCCCGCCGACGATCACAGCTTCGGCTTCGACAACATCGCCGACGTCCTCAGCGTCACCTCGCTGCTGTTCGACCTGTACGAGCGTGCGGTCGACGGCGTGCTCGATGCCGCGTTCACCTCGACCGGCGGCGGCGAGACCGTGCGCGGCGAGGCCGAGGGCGGCACCGCCACCGGCGGCTCGACGCTCGGCGACGCCTGGCTGCTCAGCACCACCGGCACGGTCACGCTGCCGTTCGAGGTCGCGACCGCCGGCGACTACACCGTGCGTGTGCGCGCGTGGCAGCAGGCCGCTGGCCCCGAGGACGCCGAGCTCGAGCTCACCGTCGACGGCGTCGCCCACGGCACCACAGCGGTCGCGGCCACCGTCGACGCCCCCGGCGTGTACGAGTTCGCGGTCACGCTCGACGCCGGCACCCGCAGCATCTCGGCCGGCTTCACCAACGACTACTACGACATGGCCACGAGCGCCGATCGCAACCTCGCGGTCGACTGGATCGAGCTCGAGGCCCCCGGCGGCCCCGGTGGTGCGACCGACGTGCGCGCCAAGCTGCTCACGTGCGAGCCGGTGGCCGGCAGCGAGGCCACCTGCGCCCGCGAGATCCTGGCCGCGTTCGCGCCGCGGGCATGGCGTCGACCGCTCGCGCCCGGCGAGCTCGACGAGCTGGTCGCACTGACGCAGTCGGCGCTCGACGAGGGCGACGGCTTCGAAGATGCCCTCCGCCACGCGCTCAAGGCGGTGCTGCTCTCGCCCTACTTCGTGTTCCGCGTCGAGATCGATCCCGATCCCGAGTCGACCACGCCCCACCCGGTCGACGACTACGAGCTCGCGTCGCGCCTGTCGTACTTCCTGTGGAGCAGCATGCCCGACGACGAGTTGTTCGCGGTCGCCGAGGCCGGCACGCTGGGCGACCCCGAGGTCATGGCCGAGCAGGTCGTGCGCATGATCGACGACGAGCGCGCCGAGGCGCTGATGGCCAACTTTGCCGGCCAGTGGCTCTACATCCGCGCGGTCCAGCCCGACATCGTCAAGGACGCGCTGCTGTTCCCGGACTACGACCCCGAGCTCAACGTCGCGATGCGCACGGAGATGGAGCTGTTCTTCCGCTCCTTCGTGACCGAGCGTCGCAGCCTCCGCGAGCTGCTCACCGCCGAGGAGAGCTTCGTCGACGCGCGGCTGGCTGGGCTCTACGGCGTGCCGGCACCGGCCGGCACCGGCTTCTCGCCGGTCAGCCTCGCGGGCGCCAACCGCCGCGGCATCCTCACGATGGCGGGCCTGATGACCGTGCTCAGCCACCCGCAGACGTCCTCGCCGGTCAAGCGCGGCAAGTGGGTGCTCGAGCAGCTGCTGTGTGCACCGCCGCCGCCACCACCGCCCAATGTTTCGCCGGTGCCGGCCGAGCCGCTGCCCGACGCGAGTGTGCGCGAGCAGCTCGAGGAGCACCGCAAGAACCCCTCGTGCGCGGGCTGCCACAACCTCATCGATCCGCTCGGTCTCGGGCTCGAGCACTACGATCCGATCGGGGCCTACCGCACCAGCGATGGCGGCAAGCCGGTCGATGCCAGCGGCAACCTGCCCGACGGCACCACCTTCCAGGACGGCCTCGAGATGGTGACGCTGCTCTCCACCCGCGACGACTTCACGCGGTGCACCGTGCAACACGCAGCCACCTACGCGCTGGGCCGCGGCATGGGCGACGCCGATGCGCCCTACATCGACGAGATCCTCGCGAATGCCGAGGAGGGTGGCTTCGCCCTCGAGGACCTCGCGCTCGCCATCGCCACCAGTGACATCTTCCGCATGCGCCAGCCGCAGGAGGCCCCATGAACACGACCCGCTTCACCAAGCGCCCTGCGCTGTCGCGACGCGCGTTCCTCGGCAGCGGCGCGGCCGTGATGATCGGCCTACCGTGGCTCGAGGCGATGGAGCCCGATGCCCGTGCGGCCGGCGAGACGCCGCTGCGCTTCGTCGCGGTCTACGTGCCGTGCGGCATCCACATGCAGCGCTGGACGCCGTCCACGGTCGGCAGCGACTACGCGATGACGCCGATCCTGCAGCCGCTCGAGGCCCTGCGCGACGACGTGCTGGTGGTCTCCGGCGTCGACAACCGCGCCGGCGAGTTCCCGGCCGCGGGTGACCACGCGCGCGGCACGGGTGCGTTCCTCAGCTGCTCGGTGGTGAACCTGTCGGAGACCGACATCACCAACACCACGACCATCGACCAGCTCTATGCGCAGCACATCGGGCAGCAGACCTCGATGGCCTCGCTGCAGCTCGGCACCGAGTCGGGTGGCAACGTCGGCAACTGCGACAGCGGCTACAGCTGCGCGTACATGCGCAACATCGCGTGGGTCGGTAACACCCCGATCCCCAAGCTGACCGACCCGGCGACCGCGTTCAACCTGCTGTTCTCGGGCTTCGACCCGGGCGCCAGCGCGGCCGAGCTGGCGCGCATCAAGAGCCGACGGCTGAGCGTGCTCGACCACGCGACCTCGAGCGCCCAGGCGCTGCACGCCAAGCTCGGCACCCGCGACCGCATCAAGCTGCAGGAGTACCTCGACTCGGTGCGCGACCTCGAGCTGCGGGTGCAATCGGAGAGCACGATGCCGCAGTGCGAGCTCGGCACCTTCGATCTGTCGTTCTCGAACTACCAGCAGCACGTCGAGCTGATGAGCGACATCATGGTCAAGGCCATGCAGTGCGATCGCACGCGCGTGTTGACCTTCATGATGGACAACGGCGGCAGCAACCGCGACTTCGGCGACATCGGGGCCGGCGGCGGCCACCACAACATCTCGCACCACGGCGGTCTGCAGGAGAACTACGACAAGCTCACGCTGATCGACACCTGGGAGATTTCGCGGCTCGCGTACCTGCTGCAGGCGATGAAGGACTCGCCGGAGGGCGACGGGACGCTGCTCGACAACTCGGTGGTGTTCTTCGGCAGCGAGATCGAAGACGGCAACACGCACTCGCACCGTGACATGCCGATTCTCCTCGCCGGTCGACTGGGCGGCGCGATCACGCCGGGTCGTCACGTGCAGTTCGACGCCGCGCCGCTCGCGAACCTGTTCCTCGCCGTGCTGGAGGGCCTGGGCGTCGACGTCAGCACCTACGGCGACGAGGGCACGCAGCCGCTCGACGGCCTGGCCTGACGCTTCGCTGGAACCTCGGGGGCCGCACACGGCACTACCGCTTGGGCGGCGACCACGGGCACCTCGGGTGCCGGTGGGCGGTGTCGCGCCCAGGGCGGAGACCAGCACCCGTGATCCCGAGCGACAAGCATCCGTTCCCCCGCGCGCCTCGACCCGATCTCGCGCTGCTGCTCTCGCTCGGCGCGCTGCCGATCGCAGCGGGCTGCACCACCGGGGCCGAGCCAGCGGGCGGCAGCTATCCGTACTTCACCACGGGGCAGGGCTCGGCGAGCGCCGGCGACGACGGCTCGGACGACACCGACGGCGGCGACGAGAGCACCGGCGACGGCGGCGCGAGCTCGGCCACCGGCGCCAGCAATACCTCGAACACGACCGGCGCCAGCGCGACCGGGGCCAGTGCGACCGGGGCCAGCGCGACCGGAGCGAGCGCGACCGGGGCCAGCGGCATGACCTACGGCATGACCTACGGCATGACCTACGGTGGCAGCTACGGCGGCAGCTATGGCGGCTCGTACGGTGGCAGCTACGGCGGGGGCGATCTGCCGCCCGAGTGCTACGCCTTCGTCGATCACTACCTCGAGTGCATCCCCGCCGCGATGCAGTACGCGCAGGAGATCGCGCAGTACTGCGCCGGCGACCTGATGTACGCCGCGATGAGCGGTGGTCAGTGTGGCTCGGCGATCGAGGAGTACTACGCGTGCATGAGCATGGTGCCGTGTCAGCAGCTCCAGGGCGGCGACGCCGATCCGTGCGACGGCGCCGGTGTGGCGCAGGTCTGCGGCGGCGCCTGATCGCCCGCGACCCGACCCACGAAGGGCCGCAGCGACGGCCGCGACGCCGACGATGATGCAATCGACCGCGATCCGTGAACCGGTCGGCACGGTGGCGCTAAGGCCTCGACGATGTCCCCTGCCGTCGTCGTCGTCCTGTCCTTGATCGCCTCCGACCCCGCACCGGCCACCGCAGCGAGTGCGAGCGCACCGGTCGACCAGCCCGCACCCGCGCAGCCGAAGTACCGCGGCACCGGGCTGCTCACCGCCACGGGCCTGCTCGCGGGCACGTCGCTGGCGCTCACCATCGCGCGCAACGCCAAGCTCGCGAAGGACTGTCCGCTCGATCCCAAGATGCCGGTCGCGTGCACCTACTCCTTCAAGACCGACCTCGGGCTCGCCGCCGGACAGTGGTCGCTCAACCTCGCCAACGTCGGTGTGGCCCCTGGCGCGGGCGTGATGCTGGCGCGCTACCACGCGTGGAAGGACGCCGGCACCGGCAAGCAGCGCAAGCTCGGTGCGATCATGGGGGCCGGCGGTGCGGTGCTGGGCGTCGGGGCCGTCGGCGTGATCAGTAGCGTCGCGCTGGCCTTCACGATGGGCAAGCGCTGCCTCGACAAAGAGATCGATGGCGGCGACCCGCTCGCGGGCGATCGCTGTCTCCGCCGCGCCTACGCCGGCTGGACCATGTGGAACTGGAGCTCGTTCGCCATGGTGTCGGCCGGCGCCGCGATGCTGGCCTACGGCAGCACCTACAAGCGGCACGCGAGCGAGCAGCGGGTGCAGGTGTCGCCCTACGGCGGACGCGGGCAGGCGGGCGTCATGGTCGCGGGGCGCTTCTAGTCCACTGCGGCGCGAAGGCGCTGCGGCGCGCGGTGCCGCAAAGCGCCCCTGCGACCGCGCTACCATGATCGCGTGGACAGTCCACCGCCGCTCGACGCGCCCGAGCTCGCGCGCCTCTTGGCCGCGCGGCCGCAGGCGGAGCGCGGCGAGGGCGTCGCGGCGTTGGCCCGCCTGCGTGCGCGTCTGTTCGGCGGCGCGATGCACCCGACGCTCGAGCGCTACACGATCGAGCGCACGCTCGGTGCGGGTGGCGGCGGCATCGTCTACCTCGGCCACGATCCGCGCCTCGATCGACCGGTCGCGATCAAGCTGCTGCGCGAGGACCCCGGCGCGCACGAGGGCAGCGCGGCGCGCCGCCATCGCTTGCTGCGCGAGGCCGAGGCGCTGGCTCGAGCGCCCCACCCCAACGTGCTCGCGATCTACGACGTCGGCACGCTGCCCGCCCAGGATGGCGCCCGCGTCGGCTTCCTCGTGCTCGAGTACGTCGAGGGCGAGGATCTGCGGGCGTGGCTGTCGACCCCGAGGTCGTGGCGCACGGTGCTCGAGGTCTTCTGCGCCGCGGGTGCGGGCCTGGCCGCGGCCCATCGCGCCGGCGTGGTGCACCGCGACTTCAAGCCGGCCAACGCGATCGTCGGCCGCGACGGCCGCGTGCGCGTGATCGACTTCGGTCTCGCGCGCACACAGCAAGAGCGCGCGACCACGGCGCCCCGCGACGACCTCGACGAGCTCGACAGCCACCGCACCAGCGATGGCAGCTTGGTCGGGACCCCGGCGTACATGGCCCCCGAGCAGCACGCCGGTCGCGAGGCCGACGCGCGCAGCGATCAGTACGCGTTCTGCGTGGCTCTGTGGGAGGCGCTGCTCGGCGGTCGACCGTTCGTCGCGCCGACGCTCGCGGCCGTGGCGCGCGCGAAGCACCGTGGTCCGCCCGCGACGCCGCGCGGCACCGCGGTGCCCGCCCGCGTGCTCGCAGCGCTGCGCCGCGGACTCGCGGTCGATCCGTCGCATCGCTTCCACGACATGGAAGCACTCCTGCGCGCGCTGGCACCTGCGCGCGCGCACCCCTGGCTGCCTCTCGCCGCGGCCAGCGTCGCGATCGCAGGGCTCGTGGTGGTGGCCGCGTCCTCGCGCCCACGGACCTGCACGCTCGCGCAGGCGTCCCCGCTCGCGCCCGCGGCGGGTGCGGCCCGCACCGCGATTGCCGGGGCACTCGGCACCGAGGTCGACGACCCCGCGCTCGCGCGGGTCTGGACACGCATCGATCGCTTCGATGCCCAGTGGCACGAGGTTGCGGCGCGCACCTGCGACGCGGCGCTCGACACTACCGCCTTCGATCGACGCAGCAGCTGCCTGCGAGAGCACCGACGACAGGCGCTCGCGGTGATCGAGGTGTTGTCGCAGCCCGGCGGCCGCGCGCCCGCCGTCGCACTCGACGCACTCGACGCCCTGCCGGCGCCGCAGGGCTGCGCGCTGCTGCAGCCCGAGCAGGCGCCCGAGCCAGCCCCGGCGCTCGCCGGCCGGGTGGCCGCGGCGCGCAGCGAGCTCGCGACCGCAAAGGCGGTGGCTTCGAGCGGCCGCGTGCACGAGGCCCGCGCGCTCGCCGAGACTGCGGCCGTGACCGCTACGGCCACTGGCTTCGAGCCGGTGATCGCCGAGGCGCTGCTACAGCTGGGCAGCGCGCAGGAAGGCATCGGCGATTATCCGACGGCGAGCGACACCCTCGAGCGCGCGCACGCATCGGCACTCGCGTGTCGTCACGACGTCGTGGCCGGCAAGGCGGCCGCGATGCTGGTGTTCGTCGAGGGCAACCGCCGTCGTCGCCTCGACGAGGCGCTCGCGTGGGCCGAGCGCGCCACGCTCGACGACGAACGCGCCGGTGGCAGCGACGACCCCTCGCGGCTGCCCTCGGTGCTGGCCTCCGCGCTCGCGCTCGGCGGCCGGCTCACGGAGGCGCGAGCGGCAGCTGCAGAGGCGGTCGCACGCCACCGGGCCGACCTGCGCCCCTCCGATGGTGACCTCGGGATGCTGCTCAACAACCTCGGCGACATCGAGCGCAGCATCGGCGATCTGAGCGCGGCCGAGGAGCACCTGCAGCGCGCGCTCGTGCTGTTCGAAGGCAGCTACGGTCACGAGCATCCCCGCGTCGCGATGGCGCTGAACAACCTCGCGGCCGTCGAGCTCGCGCGGGGGGACGACGAGGCCGCACGGGATCACCTGCAGGCCGTGGTCGCGCTGCGCGAGCGATTGCTCGGCCCCGCCCACCCCATGCTCGCGACCACGCTGGCCAACCTCGGGGTCGCGCAGCGACGCACCGGCGCGCTCGACGATGCGCGGGGTAGCTACGGCCGCGCGTTGGCGATCGTGCGGGCCCGTGGCATGGAGCGCGATCCGCTGCTGGCCGGCCTGCTCACGGGCGCGGCCAACGTCGAGGTCGCCGACGGCCGCGACGACGCCGCGCTGCCGCTGTTCGACGAGGCGCTGGCGCTGTTCGAGGCCACGCTGGGGCCCGATCACCAGGAGTACGGCCGCTGCCGCCTGAACCGTGCCCGCGCGCGGGCACGCAGCGGACAGGTGGCGGCCGCGCAGGAGGACTTCGACCACGCGATCGCGATCGCGATCGCCGTGTGGGGTCGCGCCGAGGCGCAGGTCGGGCTCGATCGACTCGCGTTCGCACGGGCGCTCGCCGACGCCGGCGAGCACCAGCGCGCCCACGCGCTCGCCGAGCTGGCGCTGGCCGAGCTCGCGGTCGACGATCCGGAGCTGCGCGCCGACCTCGCGGCGGTGGTCGAGGGCAACGACCTCGCGGTGCTCGCGGAGACCCGCCCGTGATCGCCGCCGAGCCTACCGACCACGATCTGCTGCTCGCCTGGCGCGACGGTGACGCGCTCGCGGGTGACCTGCTGGTGCGGCGTCACTTCGACGCCATCTTCGGGTTTCTGCGCGCAAAGGCCCCCGAGCACGTCGACGAGCTGATCCAGCGCACCTTCCTCGGCTGCACCGAGGCGGTCGATCGCATCGACGAGGACCTGAACTTCCGCGCGTACCTCTTCGGCATCGCGCGCCGCCAGCTCATCTATCACTTCCGCCGCAGCCGACGCGAGGCCGCGCGCTTCGATCCGATGCTCGAGTCGGTGCTCGACGCCGGTGGCACCCCCAGCCGTGTGGTCGCGATGCGCCAGGAGGAGCGCGTCGTGCTCGATGCCTTGAACGCGCTGCCGCTCGACCTGCAGATCATCCTCGAGCTGCACTACTGGGAGGGCATGGCCGTCGGCGAGATCGGCCAGGTGCTCGAGGTGCCCGCGGGCACCGTGAAGAGCCGCCTCTTCCGCGCGCGCGAGCGGCTGCGCGAGCTGCTCGGGACGCACGGCGGCGCCGACGACGACCCGACCGCGGACAGCCCCGGCGCTGCCCCCGAGCTGCGCGCGCTGCAACGCTCGCTGCGGCCTGACGGCGGCGACCCGCCGTCCACGGCCTGAAGCCGCGCCGCGCGGTCGCCCTGGCGCGCGCCGCCGAAGTTGTCGTATGAGCAAGCCCGTGATCGGACTGGTCTGCATCGACGTCGACGGCACCTTGATCGGCAACGACGGCGAGATCGCGCCGCGAGTGTGGGATGCGGCCGCGCGCGCGCGCGCGTGCGGCATCCGACTCGCGATCAACACCGGGCGCCCCGGCTTCGGCATCGCGCGACGCTGGGCCGAGCAGCTCGACCCCGAGGGGTGGCACGTGTTCCAGAACGGCGCGAGCGTGATCCAGCTGGGCGGCGACGGCCGCCGCTCCTCACCACTGCCGCCCGAGGCGGTCGCGCGGCTCGTCGCCCGCGCCGCGGCGACCGGACGCGCGCTCGAGCTCTACGCCGACGACGAGCACGCGGTCGAGCAGGATGTTCCGCGCACGCGTGCCCACGCGGACCTGCTGGGCATCGAGTTCCGCACCCGCGCCTTTGCCAGCCTCACGCAGCCGATCGTCCGCGCGCAGTGGCTGTTGCCCACCGATGCGCTCGACGAGGTCATGGCCGAGCCACGGGACGGCCTCGAGGTGGTGCCGTCGACCTCGCCGCTGATGCCCGACACCGTGTTCGTGAACCTCACCGGCGCCGGCATCTCGAAGCACGTCGGCGTGCGGGCCGTGGCTGGGGCGCTGGGGCTCTCGCGCGAGCAGGTGATGGTCGTGGGCGACGCGATGAACGACCTGCGCGCGCTGCAAGAAGCCGGTTTCCCGGTCGCGATGGCCAACGCGGTGCCCGAGGTCAAGGCGGTCGCGCGCCTGGTCGTCCCCGACGTCGAGCACGCCGGGGTCGCCGACGCGCTCGAGGCCGCGATCGCGACGCGGCGTTAGTCGTCGACGACGGCCGCGCGCATGAGCTCGCGGTTGAGCGTCGCGATGGCGTCGAGCTTGATCGACTTGGGGCACACCGCTTCGCACTCGCCGTGGTTGGTGCAGCCGCCGAAGCCCTCGGCGTCCATGCGCTCGACCATGCGGCTGACGCGGTTCGATCGCTCGACCTTGCCCTGCGGCAGCAGCGACAGGTGCGAGACCTTGGCGCCCACGAACAGCATCGCGCTGGCGTTCGGGCACGCGGCCACGCACGCACCGCAGCCGATGCAGGCCGCGTAGTCGAAGGCCTTCTCCGCGGTGTGCTTGCCGATCGGCATCGCGTTGGCGTCGGGCGCCGCACCGGTTCGCACCGACACATAGCCGCCCGCCGCCATCACCCGATCGAACGACGAGCGATCGACCACGAGGTCCTTGATGACCGGGAACGAGCGCGCACGGAACGGCTCGAGCGTGATGGTCTCGCCCGACTTGAACTCGCGCATGTGGATCTGACACGTGGTCGTGGCCGCGCGGGGCCCATGGGGCACCCCGTTGACGACCAACGAGCACGCGCCGCAGATGCCCTCGCGACAGTCGTGTTCGAACGCCACCGGCAGCTCACCCTTGCGGATGAGGCCGGCATTGAGCAAGTCGAGCGTCTCCAACAACGACATGTGTTCGTCGGCCTCGAGCTCGTAGTCCCGCAGGCCCGCGCTCGTGTCGTTGGGTCCGCTCTGCCGCCAGATCTTGAGTCGAACGCGCACTACTTGTAGCTCCGGGTCGAAAGCTTGACGTTCTCGAAGGCCAGCGGCTCGGTGTGCCGCAGCGCCGGGCGATCGTCGCCCTGATACTCCCAGACCGCCGCGTGGCAGAAGCGTTCGTCGTCGCGCTCCGCCTCGCCCTCGGCGTTCTGGTGTTCCTCGCGGAAGTGGCCGCCGCAGGACTCGTCGCGCTCGAGCGCGTCGCGGCACATCAGCTCGCCGAACTCGAGGAAGTCGGCGACGCGGCCCGCGTGCTCGAGCCACGGGTTCAGCTCCGATGCGCTGCCGGGCACCGCAGCCTCGTGCCAGAAGCGCTCGCGCAGCTCGGGGATGAGCTTCAGCGCCTGCTGCAGCCCTTCGGCGGTGCGGCCCATGCCGCAGTGGTCCCACATGATGCGGCCGAGCTCGCGGTGGAGGTCGTCGACCGGGCGCTTGCCCTTGAGCGACAGCAGCTTGTCCGTCCGTGCCCGGCATTCCTGCTCGGCCTGCTTGAAGGCGGGATCGTCGGCGGTGACCTTGCCGCGGTGCCCCGTCGCGAGGTAGTGGCCGAGCGTGTACGGGATCACGAAGTAGCCGTCGGCGAGGCCCTGCATCAGCGCGCTGGCGCCGAGGCGGTTGGCGCCGTGGTCGGAGAAGTTGGCCTCGCCGAGCACGTGCAGGCCGGGGATCGTGCTCATGAGGTTGTAGTCCACCCACAGGCCACCCATGGTGTAGTGGACCGCGGGGTAGATCTGCATCGGCGCGACGTACGGACTCACCGCCGTGATGCGCTCGTACATCTCGAAGAGGTTGCCGTAGCGCTCCTCGATCGCGGGCTTGCCAAGCCGTCGGATCGAGTCGCCGAAGTCGAGATAGACCGCGTTGCGCTGGCCGAGCACCTCGGGCCCCACGCCGAGCCCGTCGTCGCAGACCTTCTTGGCAGCGCGCGAAGCCACGTCGCGCGGCACCAGGTTGCCGAAGCTCGGGTAGCGCTCCTCGAGGTAGTAGTAGCGCTGCGACTCGGGGATCTTCGCCGGGTCGGTCTCGGCGTTGCCGGGGTTGCGCGGCACCCAGACGCGGCCGTCGTTGCGCAACGACTCCGACATGAGCGTGAGCTTCGACTGGTACTGACCGCGCTGCGGGATGCAGGTCGGGTGAATCTGCGTGAAGCAGGGGTTCGCGAAGCCGGCCCCGCGCTTGTAGCAGCGAAACGCCGCCGTGACGTTCGAGGCCTTGGCGTTGGTCGAGAGGTAGAAGACGTTGCCGTAGCCGCCGGTGCACAGCACCACCGCGTCGGCGGCCCACGAGCGGATCGCACCGTCTTGGAGGTTGCGCGTGACGATGCCGCGGGCGTGGCCGTCGACCAGCACCACGTCGAGCATCTCGTGGCGCGCGTGCATCGTGACCTTACCGGCCTCGATCATGCGCACCAGCGCCGAGTAGGCGCCGAGCAGAAGCTGCTGGCCGGTCTGGCCGCGGGCGTAGAACGTGCGCGAGACCTGGGCGCCGCCGAAGCTGCGGTTGTCGAGCATGCCGCCGTACTCGCGGGCGAACGGCACGCCCTGCGCGACGCACTGGTCGATGATGTCGACCGAGACCTGCGCGAGGCGGTAGACGTTGGCCTCGCGCGCACGAAAGTCGCCGCCCTTGACGGTGTCGTAGAACAGCCGCCACACGCTGTCGCCGTCGTTGGGGTAGTTCTTGGCGGCATTGATGCCACCCTGCGCGGCGATCGAGTGCGCGCGACGGGGGCTGTCTTGGATGCAGAAGCAGTCGACGTCGTAGCCGAGCTCCGCGAGGCTGGCGGCCGCCGATGCGCCGGCGAGCCCGGAGCCGACCACCGCGATGCGGTACTTCCGCTTGTTGGCGGGATTGACGAGCTTGAGCGCGAAGCGATGGTTGTCCCACTTCTCGCGCAGCGGCCCAGGAGGAATCTTGGCGTCGAGTTCCATGACGATGAACGGCTCTCTATGCGGCTCTCGAGGGGGCGAAGCAGGGCGCTAGGGCTGCACGAGCCCGAACAGGCACGCCAGCGGCACGCAGGCGAACCCGGCCAGCACCGCGACGCCGACCACTGGACCTGCGGCCTCGCACGCGCGGCGGAAACGACCGGTCGACAGGCCCAGGGTCCGCAGCGCGCTGCTGGTGGCGTGGGTGCAGTGCATGGCGACGGCGAACACCGCGACCAAGTACAGCACCGTGATGAGCGGATGCTGGAAGCTCCGCACGAAGTTGCCGTAGACGTCGGGCCGGCCCAGCGAATCCAGCGTGTGGAAGTACTCGGGGTGGACCCAACCCAGCGTGAAGTGAGCCAGGTGGTAGAGCAGGAACGCCACGAACGCGATGCCGGTCAGCAGCATCGTGCGGCCCTGCGTGGTCGCGCGCTGGTAGTTGCGCGCCGCGTAGTCGTGGGGTCGCGCGGTCCGGTTGCGCTGCGCCATCATCACGCCCGAGCGCGCGTGCACCACGAGGATGCCGAGCAGACCGAGGCGCGCAACCCACTTGAGCGCGCCGAGGTTCTGCAGCGTCTGCGCGTAGGCGTTGTAGACGTTGCGGCCGCCGAACACCTGCAGGTGCCCGAGCATGTGCACCAGCGCGAAGCCGACGAGACCGATGCCACACGCGGCCATGAGGACCTTGGTGGCGATGGTGGAGCGGAGGACGGAAGCAGTCATGGGTGGCAGCGTGGAGTCAGACCCCGGTGTCGCGGAGGAACGCGAAGATGTCACGCCAGCAACGACGCGCGTTGCGACGGAACACCAGCGCATGGAAGGCATGGGGCTCGCCGGGATACTCCGGCGCGCGGTGGGGCACGCCGCGCCGTGCGAGCACGCGCGCGAGCCGACGGTTGTCCTCGATGAGTGGATCGGCGGTGCCAACCGGGGCGAAGAACGGCGGCAGCGGGCGCTCGAACTCCGCCTCGCACTCGAGCACGCACAGCGGATCGGCGAGCGCGAGCGCGGGATCGTCGGTCGACGCGTGGGCGCCGAGATAGGCGTGGGTGACCTCTTCGAGTCGATCGTGCACGAACCATGAGACGCCGTGCTCACGTCGGTAACGATCCGGGTCGGTGACCTGCAACAGACCGCACGCCGGGATCACTGCGCGGGGCACCGCGTCGGCCTCGAACACCGCGTGCGCCCACGGCTCGGGCCGGCGCTGGCAGCTCGCGATCGTCAGCGCGGTGACCAGGTTCGCGCCGGCGGACTCGCCCGCGAGCACGAGCCGTGAGGCGTCGCCGCCGTAGCGCGCGGCGTTCGCCCGCACCCATGCGAACGCGGCTGCGACGTCCTCGAGCCCGGCCGGGAACGGATCGCGGGGCGCCAGGCGGTAGCTGACGTTGAACACCACGTAGCCGGCGCGCGCGAACGCAATGCCCATCACCCAGTGGGTGTCCTTCGAGAGCACGCGGAAGCCACCGCCGTGCACGTAGATCACCACCGGCAGCGGGCCCTGGACGTCCTGCGGGCGGTAGACGTCGAGGCGATGCTCGACCCTCGACGAGTCGCGATACGTGACGTCGCGGATGCACTCGACGCCGTGACGCTCGGGACGCGCCGCGGGCACCATGCGTCCGGCGGCGGAGAGCCCACGCCAGATGTTGTCGACGACCACGCGTCCTGCGTGTCTGCGCAGCATCGCGGGCCACGGGCGCACCGATCGCGTCGATGGTTCGCCTGCGGTGGGCGTCGGGGGCCTCACGCGCGGCATGATACCACCATCGCGCGGTCCGACCGCGCCCCGGTCGCCCACGGTTCGTGCGCTTGGTTCGTGTGGTCGCAAAACACTGCTACGATCCCGGGAAAGCCGATGGTGGACAGCCCGCGCGCGAACGAAAGCTCTGGCTCGGTGCCGATCGTGCTGTGCTGCGCGATCGACGGGGCCGAGACCACCGCCGCGGTGGCGACGATGCTCGAGCAGCGCGGCCACCGCGTCGCAATCACGCGCGGCGTCGAGAACGATCCACATCTGCTCGCGACGGCCATCGAGGCCAACCGCGGCGCGGGGCTCTACGTGCTCGTGCGCGGCGGCGCCTTCGATCGCGAACGCATCGACGCCGTGCGCGAGATCCTGCTCGCGCATCGGGTGCCGTTCGGGCGCACGCTCACGCTCTCGCAGGCACGCGCCGACGAGATGCTCGAGCGCATCGATCAGAGTCTGCGCCGCATGGTCGCCCACCTGCCGGTGGCGCCCAAGGGCGAGGCGCCCGTCTCGACCGCGGCGCCACAGGTTCGGCGCGCGACATTGATGATGCCGGCCCCGGTCGCGCCGCGGCCGAGCAAGCCCGCCGCGAGCCCGAGCGGCGCGACGGCCCGGCCCGCCGCGTCGGCCGAGCCGGCCGCGGGCAAGCCCGCCGGCGTGCGTCGGCCCACCATGGCGCCGCCACCTCCACCGCGACGCAGCAGCGCGGTGCTGCCCGAGGCCAACACCGTCGCGCAGCACCGCGAGCCCGAGGTGATCGCCGAGGATCCGCGCGAGCAGACCCGCGCGGACGCGCCGAGCACGGAGACCAACGCCGGTGCCACGCCCGAGACCACCGCCGGCGTGGCCTCGCTCGACACCCACGCGGGTGCCCACGCCGGCGTCACACCCGACACCACCGCGGGCGCGGTGACGCCCAACACCTTCTCGGGTGTGGTCACGCTCGACACCACCGCCGGCGTGCTCGAGCCGGACGCATCCGCGGGCGGGCCCTCGCCCGATACCAGCGCCAGCGCGATCGAGCTCGACGCAGAGATGCTCGAGGAGCTCGCCGCCGGTGCTTCGGTGGTCGCGCGCGCCCCCGCGTTCGACGAGGAGGCACCGACCGGCATCGATCTCGACCGCGCGCTCGAAGACCTCGGGGTCGATCGCACGCAGGTCGCCGCGGCACCGCGTAGCGGCACGCAGGTGGCGGCGACGATCCCCTTCGAGGGTTATCCCGACGACGACGGCTTCGATCGCGCCGACATCACGCAGATCGCCCCGGCGCCCGCGGCCCCGCCACCTTCGCCGAGCATGGTGCCTGCGGCGATCCCCACGCCGCCCGCGGCGGTGCTGCCCGCGATGACCACCGCCGCGGTGGCCCCGACGGCTGCGCCGGCCCTCGCGCTCGACGGCGAACCCATCGAGGACGCACCCCGCGGCCGCTGGATCGCCGCCGCGGCGGTCGCGAGCATCGCAATCGCCATCGCGGTGGTCGTGAGCTTCGCCCGCGGCGGCGACGCGGCCGACGACGACGCGACGCGCACGGCCGCGGCCCAATCCGACGCGAAGCCAGAGCCCGACGCGACGCCGGAGCCCGACGCGACGCCCGACGCGACGCCCGACGCGAAGCCAGAGCCCGACGCGACGCCCGACGCGAAGCCAGAGCCAGACGCGAAGCCAGAGCCAGACGCGAAGCCAGAGCCGGACGCGAAGCCAGAGCCAGACGCGACGCCCGACGCGACGCCAGAGCCAGACGCGAAGCCAGAGCCCGACGCGAAGCCAGAGCCCGACGCGAAGCCAGAGCCCGACGCGAAGCCCGACCCGCGCGAGCAAGAGCCGCCCGCGCCGACGCGCACGGCCGCGCGCACGCCCTCCCGCGCAGCGCAGGAGGCCGCCGCACCGCCGCGCACGCGCGTGATCGCGGCCCTGCGCGCGCGCACGATCCGTGCCCTCGACGTGCTGCTGGTCGCCCGGCAGCGCGGGACGATGACCGTCGCCGATGCCGAGAAGCACTGCGACGCGCTCGACGTCGCCGGCGTCGCGCACTGGCGCCTGCCCGCACTGGGGGAGCTGGCGTCACTGACCGACGCGGGCATGCTGGCGCGGGGTGCCTACTGGACCAACACCGCCGCCGACACCTTCGGCGACACCCGGATGGCGTGGAACTCCAGCCGTCGCGAGGCGAGCGTGCGGTACAAGCCCGCGGCAGTGGTGTGCGTGCGGAGCGATCATGGCGACGGTTGAGCCCCGACCGCTGCGCTTGATGGTGTACGACCGCACCTGTCGCGGCGGTCCGTGGCTACCCGGCCTCTCGCACGCGTGGTGGTCCGGTGCACGCCTCTACAAGGCGCTGGGCCGGCTCGACGCGTATCGCGGCGTGGGCTCGTGGGACGAGGCGCTCGACTGGCTCGCCAGCCACGAGCCCGAGCGACCGATCGCGGAGATCCAGTACTGGGGGCACGGCAAGTGGGGCGCCGCGCGGGTCGCCACCCAACCGCTCGACGAGGACGCGCTGCGTCGCGGCCACGGCCTGCGCACGCGCCTCGATCGGGTCGCGGCCCGCATGTGTCGCGGCGACGCCGGCCTGCTGTGGTTTCGCACCTGCGAGACCTTCGGTGCGCGCCCCGGTCATCGCTTCGCGCAGCACCTCGCCGAGCTCATCGGCTGCCGCGTCGCGGGCCACACCTACATCATCGGGCACTGGCAGAGCGGACTGCACTCGTTGCTGCCGGGCGAGACGCCGTCGTGGTCGGACGAAGAGGCACTGCTGGACGGGACCCCGGACGCGCCGCGTCGCGCCGCGTGGTCGCGCCTCCGCGCGCCCAACACGATCACGTTCCTGCACGGACGGATCCCGTCCGGCTACTGACCGCGGCGCGCTACAGCGCCTCGACCGAGCTGCTGCGACAGCGGAGGTTGCCGTCCTCGCACGCGAAGCGCACGTGCATGTGGTCGCGGTGGCCGTGCTCGTGCTTCACGATGGTGTGCACGCGGGCGTCGGGGTTGGCGGCGCTGAAGATTCGCTCGACCTCCTCGCGCGACACGTGCTTGGCGGCCTCGCGCGCGAGCACCCGCTGCAGCTTCGCGCTGATGAAGATCTGCTGCACGTCGCCGGTCGCGATGAGGGCCTGCACGAACGCCCACGTGCGGGGGGCGTCGATCGAGCTCTCGGTCGCCGCGCGCCAGAAGCGTTCGCCCTCGGGCGCGGGATCCTTGAGCACGTAACCGATGTCGACGTCGCGACCGCTGCGGTGCGAGACGTGGGGATCGATGTGACCGCCGCTGCGACGCGAGAGCTCACCGATGCGCAGCGCGGGCGCGCTGGGATCGGCGGCCGCATAGGCGCGCATGGCCGTGAGCAGCGCGGTGATCGTCGTCGCGGATCCGAACGCGCGCGGCCGATGCTCGCGCAGGCGCCACGCCGGCCCCTCGGGTAGCGGGATCCCACGCAACAGGTGGCCCTTGTTCGGCGCGCCGACGGACTGGGTCGGCTTGCGGGGGTCGGCGACGTGCACGACCAGGCGCGTGCCGGCATCGACCCATGCGTCGGCGTCGTAGCCGGGGTTGAGCTCGCGGAGATCCTTGGGCCACATGCCCCAGTTGCCCGCGACGTCGACCAGCGGCATGCGACGCTCGACGGTCCAGCGCACCTGCAGCAGCTCGTCGGGGCCGACCGCGTCGGCGGGCGGTGCGACGATGGGCTCGAGCGCGGGCTCGGGTGGCGCGTCGGCGACTGCTGCCGCCGCGCGGGTGGTGGCCGCGAGCGCGGCGAGGTTGGGGAACACCGGCGCCTGCGGTGCCGCGCGCAGGGGCTCGGGCGCGCGTCGGGCCTGTGCCGCGGGCACGGCGACCGCAGGAGCACCGCCGATGGCGGTGGCAAGCGCCACGGTGGCGGCTGGCGTCGGCGTTTCGGCCGGCTCGAGGTGCCACGCGCCGAGGGCGAGCACCGCGAACAGACCGACGATCGCGTGTCGTCGCAGTCCCATCACGGATGGAACGATACGGCACCGCATGCGACCCGCGAAACCCCAACGGGACCGAAAAGCGACCGCTGCAGCCCCCATGCAGCGCGATGACGCAGGGGAACCACGCACGACTTCGGGCCCTGGATCACGCGATTTTCAACGCGACGATCCCAGGATCGATCACCGTTCGATCGTGGGCAGGATTCGGGAACCAATCGAGGTCGCAGACGTACGTCCGATGTACGACCCGCGCTCCACCCTCGCGCCGTTGGTCGCCGCCGACGCCGCACGAGGACCTCGAGGGCCCATCAGGGCGCCGGCGAGTCGTCGGCACGCAGCGCCGCATGCAGCCGCGTTCGCATCGCGATCGACTCGGGTGCACCGGCGATCTGCACCTGCGCCCGTGTCACGCCGTCGACGTCGGCAGTCGCCGCGTGCGGGAGCACGTGATCGTCGCGCAGCACCAACGTCGCCGTGCCAGCGCCGCTGGCGGCCTCGATGATCATCGGCGTCGCGCGATCGAGCGCCACGGTCGCGGCCGCGGCGTCGTCGGTGATCGCGACGTGACGCGTCGTGATCGACACCGTCGCGCCGTGCTCGTCGAGCGCGGTCAGGTGATGTTCGCGGGTCTGCTGCAGTGTGGCGCCCTCGCGCCGCACCGTCTGTGTCACGGTCCAACGCGCACCGACGCCGATCGGCGCGCGGGGCATCACCGGCAGCAGCTCCTGCAGCGCAGCGACCAGGCCACCCCGCTCGGGCGCGAGCTCGCGGGCGCCACCGTCGGCGCTCGAGCTCAGCTCCAGCCGCCCCAGTCGCCCGTCGGCACCGAGCTCGAGGGTGCCGGAGGTCGTGCGCAGCTCGTCGGCCACCCGCGTCAACGCCTGCTGCACGCGCGGCGTCGCGACGGCACCGTCGACGCTCGGCACCTGCACGTCGGTCACCGACAGCGCGAGCGCGGACGCCTCGCGACCGGTGCTCACCACCTCGCACAGCAGCGAGACCGTGAGCGCGGGGATCGTCGTCGACGGCACCACGCGGGTGCCGAGCGCGAGCGCGACCTCGAGCCCCAGCGACAGCTGCACCTGCTCGCGTTGTCCCTTGCGGGCCCGCCACGCGACGACGCGGCGTGGCTCGGCCCCCGCGTCGTCGAGCACGAGGCCCTCGGGCGCGGCAGCGCGACGCGGCAGCGCGACGAACTCCGCGGCCAGCGGGGCCGGCTCGGCGGCGGCCGGCTCGGCGGCGACGGCGACGGGCCGGGTCGGCGCGGGCGCGGGTGCCGAAGCGACGACGGCGGGTGCCGGTGCGGACTCGCCGGTCGCGTTCGTCGCGACGCGGGCGCGGGCGTGCGTGCCGTCGTCGACCTCGCACACGCACGCGGCCACCACCAGTCCCACCACTGCGATCGTACGCGCGGCCGTCACCGCCGCGCACGCTAGCACACCGGCGCCGCGCGACGCCGTCGTCGCGCGCACGCCCACACCAGCAGCCCCGCGACCCACCCATCGCCGCCGGCACCGGTGGAGCGACAGCCGCACCCCTGCGCGTCGGCGTCGAGTCCGAAGCCCGGCGGTAGCACGCCGCCCGCCGGCGCGTCGTCGGTGGTGTCGCCGACGCCGTCACCCTCGCCGCCACCGACGCTGCCATCGCCGTCGCCGCCGTCCTCGGCCGAGGGCGGCCGCTCGTCGACGCCGATCTCGACCGCGACCGCCTCGCCGAGGTTGCCGGCGAGATCGGTGGCCGTGGCCCCGAGCGTGTACACGCCGGGCTCGAGGTCGACGGCGTATTGGTAGGGCGCGCTGGCGTCGGGCTGCAGGGCAGTGCCGTCGATGGTGAGCACGACCTGCTGCACCCCGGTGCCGTCGCCGTCGTCCGCCGCGAGATCGACCAGTACCCGCGCGCGACCGCTGCCGGAATCACTGAGCAGCATCGCTCCGTCGTCGGGCGCGACGATGGTCACCGTCGGCGCGTCGTCGTCGTCACCCGCGAACGGCGTGCCGCAGCTCGCCGACCACCCCGAGCGCGGGCCGGCGTCGCACGAGGGCCACGTGCCGCTGCCCTGCCCCGGCGTGAGTGGGAACTCCGTGCACGCAGGTCCCGGGTTCCACGTACCGTCGGCGTCGTGGCACGGCGTGAGATCGACACCGCTCTCCGACTCGAACCACGCCATGCCGGTGTGCATCATCGAGTACCAGCCGCCGCCACCACAGCCGTCACCGTACGAGGTGATGCCGAACGCTCGCCACGAGCCGTCGTCGAGCTGCACGAACACCGGACCACCCGAGTCGCCCTGGCAAGTGTCGACTCCGTTGCCCCCGACGAAGGCCTCGTCGTTCTGGATGTAGCCGAAGCTGGCCTTGGCCTCGTACTTCACGCCGAAGTTGCCGTCGTCGGTGTTGCCGAAGCCGACCAACCACACCTCCTGCCCGCTGACCAACAGCTCGGTCTCGCAGCCCATCAACGGCGGCGTCACGGCGATGTCGGTGACGGCCTCGGAGAGCTTGCAGAAGGCCCAGTCGTTGCCCGCACCTGGACCGCCGCCGGGATAGACCTCGCAGAACGCCGGCGACACCGAGCGTCCCTGCTCGTAGATCGAGTTGCCGAAGAACACCTCGTCGATCTGCCCGCAGTGCGCGGCGTAGATCACGACCTCGGGGTGCACCAGCGTGCCCGTACAGCCGCCCAACGACACCGTGGTCGGCCACGAACACTCCGCCGACGGTCCGCCGCCATAGATGGGCTGCACCTCGGGTGGCGCGGTCAGCTGCGCCCCCGCGCTGGCGGTGGCGGGTGCGCCGAGCTGTGCCGACACGGTCATCGCAGCGATCGTGATCACGAGGTGTCGCGCGCGTGTGGTCCTCATCGCGCACGATCTTCGACAGCCCGCGACACCGCCCGCAAGGCGTGGGGCGCTGGTCGAGACGATCGTGCAAGTCGATCAGTCGCAGCCCCGCACCCGCCACCCGGTTTGCGCGAGTTGCCCCGCGAAGCCGCCCCCGCGCGGGCAACTTGCCCAACGTCGGCGACATCATCGCGGACCCGCTCCGGGGGCCGCGACGACGGCGGGGGCCTCACTTGGTGCCGAACAACCGATCGCCGGCATCGCCGAGCCCCGGCACGATGTAGCCGTGGTCGTCGAGGCGTTCGTCGATCGCCGGCGTATAGATCTCGACGTCGGGGTGGGCTGCGCTGAGCGTGCGGATGCCCTCGGGCGCGGCCAACAGGCACACGAACTTGATGTGGCGCGCGCCGGTCTGCTTGATGCGCGTGACCGCAGCGACGATGGAGTTGCCGGTCGCAAGCATCGGATCGACGAGGATCACCTGGCGAGTGTCCATGCTGGCCGGCACCTTGAAGTAGTACTCGATCGGCTGCAGCGTCTTGGGGTCGCGGTAGAGCCCGATGTGTCCGACCCGCGCGGCCGGCAGCACCTTGAGGATGCCGTCGAGCATGCCGGTGCCGGCGCGCAGCACCGACACCAGGACGACCTTCTTGCCGGCGACCATGGGCGCGCGGGTGACCGCGAGCGGGGTCTCGATCTCGACCAGCTCGGTCGGCAGATCACGGGTCACCTCGTACCCCATGAGCATCGCGATCTCTTCGAGCAGCGCGCGGAACTTCGTGGTGCTGGTGTCCTTGCACCGCATCAGCGTCAGCTTGTGGAGGATCAGCGGGTGTTCGATGACGTGGACGTTGGCGGACATGGCCAGTGACGCTCCTGCCGGGGGCGGGCCCGTAGGTATCACGGGCCCGCAGGCGGTGCGCTCGCATCGTTCGCGCCCGCCGGCTGCGGCCTGCCCGCGCCGCGTGCGACCCCGCAAACCGGGTCGGCCGCGGCCGCACGCGGGGCTCCCGCTTGGACCCGCTTCAGGGTGGTCCGCCGTCGGCCAGCAGCGACGAGCGGTGCAGCTGCGCGAGCGTGCGCTCGATCGCATCCGCGAGCGCGGCGGCCTGCCGCTGCGGTGACACGTCGACGCCCTCGGGCAGCACCACCGAGATGGCGCCGCGGGCCAGCAGCTGCATCGCCTTGGCGAGCAGCCCGGCGTGATCACGGGTGCCGTCGCAGGCGGCCAGCAGCTCGATCCCGAAGCCGTCGAGCGCGACACGCTGATGGCGAAGACTGGTCGCGGCGCCCGAGCTCCGCGCTTGCGCGCGCGCGACCGCCGGGGCCCACGGCCGCTGCGGTAGCGCGGTGGGGGCCCCGCACGGCTCGCAGCGGACGTCGAGACCCGAGCCCGAGATCACGCACTCGAGCAGGTCGGCGGCGAGCTCCGACTCGGCGCCCTCGGAGATGGCGATGCCAGATTCCCGCAGCAGCGTGGCGGCGCGTGCATGCAGCGTCGCGAAGTCGAGCTCGCGCGGCCAGCTGCGCTGCAGGCACGCCAGCGCGGCCTTGGTGATCGATCGCCCGCTGCTGATGCGACGCTCCTCGGCGTCGACGAAGCTGTGAACGACGCCGGGCCACAGGTCGATCGCCTCGCCCGCCGCGGTCGGCGGCAGGCCGAAACGAAGCCCGTGCATGCGTGCCGGCGACAGCGCGCGGTGGGGCGTGCGCTCGCCGTGGCACACCAGCGACGCGCGGAACTGCCGATTGCGCACGAAGTCGAGGTACTGCTCCATGTGCACGAGATCCGGCGCGATGCGATCGAGCGTGCGCCGCACGTCGTCGGAGAGCTCGCGCGAGAGCATCGTGTGCAGGTCGCTCTCGCAGAGGTAGCGTAGGCCGTGCTGCGCGAGTCGGTCGACGAACTCGTGGAAGTACAGCGGCTGATTGCACTCCTCGAGGTGCTCGTGGAAGAGGTAGTCGTCGCTGGCGTGCTCGAGCAGCGCCAGCTCCTTGCGCAGCTGCAGCGCGTGGGGCTGGTGATCGTGGCCGGCCACGCTGCGCGCCAGGAAGTCGACCAGCGCGCGCGCCTGGTCGATGGCGGCCGCGGGGGAAGCGATGCCGCGCACGTGCCAGCGCATCATGTCGCGCACCATCTCGCGCATGCGCCAGCCGGGATAGGTGTTGTAGCTGATGAAGGCGACGCCATCGGAGGTCAGCCGCTCGCGACAGATGGCGAGGATCTTGTCCTGCACCTCGCGCGGCACCCACGAGTAGACGCCGTGACAGATCACGTAGTCGAACTGGCCCCAGCGCTCGTCGACGTCGAGGATGCTCGCGGCGTGCAGCTCGAGGTTGCCCAGCTGCGCGGCCGCGGCGAGCTCGCGCGCGCGCTCGATCTGGCGCGGCGAGAGATCGACGCCGACGAAGCGAGCCTGCGGCAGCAGCTCGGCCATCGGCAGCAGGTTGCCGCCGCTGGCGCAGCCCAGCTCGAGCACCCGCGCGGTGGTCGGCGACGGCGGCTCCAGGCCGAACAGCCGCGCCAGCGTCGCGAGCCGATCGGGGTGCGTGCGGGCATAGGGATGGCTGGTGTAGGGGACCTCGTCGTAGCGGTTGCTCATCGCGTTCGTGCTCCCCGCTTCGCGCGCGCGCGCGGACCGGTCAGCTGGAACCATAGTGCCGCCTCGACGCCGACCACGAACTCGAGGCCACCGATCGC
Organism: Deltaproteobacteria bacterium; assembly: GCA_016709225.1. NCBI lineage: Bacteria > Pseudomonadati > Myxococcota > Myxococcia > Deltaproteobacteria bacterium. Next base: position 2,877,069 of record JADJEE010000001.1, read on the forward strand.
GAACAACGGCGCGCCGTCGACCGGCTCACGCACCCGCGCCGCGGCGCCCGATCGCAGCGCGCTCGCGGCCAGCTCGGCCGCCAGCCCCACGCGGGCCCGCATGCCACGCTCGGGCACCCGCCACGCATAGCCCACCGCGCCGCGCAGGGCCGCCCCCCACAGCACGGTGCGACCGCGACCGCGACTGCTCGCGAGCACCAAGCCGTGGCCGTTGGCGCGCACGCGCCAGGGCTCGAAGGTCGGTGCGATCGAGACCAGGTACTCGAGCGCGCCCACGCGTCCGACATAGCCGATGCGAGCGTCGAGGCGCGTGCGCACCAGTCGGTACTCGAGCGCGCTGTCGCCCAGCAGTCGCACCGACGCACCGACGGCGAGCCCGAACGGCGTGCGTACGTCGAGCCCTGCACGCCCTGCGAAATCGGGCGCTCCGCGACGTGCCCGCGGGGCCGCACCGAGCAGCAGCGACGCATCGACGACCGGGCCCAGCTGCCAGCCGCGGGGCTCGGGCGGCAACGCCTCGTCGACCGCGTCGTCCTCGGGCGTCGCGCGTGGCGGCGGCGCGGGCTTCGACGCGCGGCCAGGCGCTGGGCTCGGTTCGCGCAGGGGCGGTCGGACCGGTGGCTGCGGCGGCGTCGGCTGCTGCAGCGTCGGCACCACCAGATCGGTGCGATCGGGCGGCAGGTCCTCGTCGACCGCCGCCGCGAGCAGCCCCGCGACCTCGACCGCGAGCACGCGCGCGCGCCCACCCTCGCCGACCACCGCCTGCCGCACGTAGCCGCGACCATCGGAGGTGATGACGGCGATCGAGACCGGCACGTCGCCCACGGTCTCGCCCAGCACCTCGACGTAGACGTAGGCGCGCCCGGCCACCTGCGTGAAGGCGGCGGTGCTGTAGTCGAGCAGCTCCGCGTCCGGCCAGCGCGTGCGCAGCTCGGCCCGCAGCGCCGCAGGATCGACCGCGGTGCTGCGCACGATCACGGGCGCGTCACCGGCCGGCCGCGGCAGCGTGACGTCGGGTGCCGTCGCGGGGGCCGACGCCAGTGCGAGCGGAGCTCCCGCGCAAAGCCACGCTGCGATCACCCGGGCGACCCACACGCTCGCGGCAGGATCGCACGCGAGGACGCCACCCGTCACCTCGGGCGGCGTCCTCACGGCGAGGGACGCGGGCGTTGCGGGCGTCAGCCCTCGACCATGCCGCCGCAGCTCGGATCACCGGGGCAGTAGCACTCGATCACCGCCGCGTCGCACTCGGCGGGGTCGGAGCCCGAGTCGAGGCACGCGAGGTACGCGTCGTAGCATGGGTCCGGCTCCGGCTGCGGCCAGCAGGCGTACAGCTCCTCCTCGCACTGCTGCGGATCGGTGCCCGCCTCGAGGCACGCGTCGTACGCATCGAAGCACGGGTCCGGCTCCGGCTGCGGCCAGCAGGCGTACAGCTCCTCCTCGCACTGCTGCGGATCGGTGCCCGCCTCGATGCACGCGTTGTACGCGTCGTAGCACGGATCCGGCTCCGGCTGCGGCCAGCAGGCGTACAGCTCTTCCTCGCACTGCTGCGGATCGGTGCCCGCCTCGATGCACGCGTTGTACGCGTCGGAGCATGGGTCCGGCTCGGGCTGCGGCCAGCAGGCGTTCAGTTCCTCTTCGCAGGCCAGCGGATCATTGCCGCCCTCGATGCACGCGGAGTAGGCGTCGATGCAGGGATCGACGCCGGGACCGACGTAGCAGACCCACAGCTCGGCGGAGCACACCGGCTCGTCGATGCCGGCGTCGAGGCACGCGAGATAGCCGTCGAAGCACGGATCGGGCTCGGGCTCGGGATAGCACCACTGGTACAGCTCGGCGCACTCGGGCGCCATCGGCCCGTAGTCGGCCTCGCACTGCGCGATTTCCTGCTGGCACGGATCGATGGGCCAGCATTGCTCGAGCAAGGCGTCGCACTCGGTCGGGTCCTCGGCGACTTGGATGCACTGGTCGTAGGCCTCGAAGCACGGATCGGGCTCCGGCTCGGGGAAGCACATGCGCAGGATGTCCTCGCACTGCGCGGGATCCTCGACCGACTGCAGACATGTGTCGTACGCCTCGATGCAAGGATCGACGGGCGGTGGACAGTCCCCGCCGTCGTGCCCACCGTCGTCGCCGGGGCCGCCGTCATCGGGCGGGATGTTGCCCTCGCCGCCGCCTTCGTCCGGTGGCAGCTGGCCGTCGTCGGCATCGCCGTCATCGGCGGTCGCATCGCCATCATCGCCGAAGCCGTCGCCGAATTTCGGATCACAGGCGAGCAGTGCAGCAGTGGAGAGGATCATCGACGCGCGCAGACCGAGCGCGCGCACACCAGCGCGATTGAACATCGGATACTCCTTCGGTGGTTGGAGCGAGCCGTCGTGACCAGCGACATCCGCCGCGGCCGCGCCATCGCTCACTCGAGGAGACTTTCGCGTGAACCGTGTCGAGCTAACGCTCGCATTTCACGGCCGTGCGCGAGGGTTCAACAGGTCGGCCCGAGCGGCTCGAAGCAGCACGGATTCGCGGCGTCGAACGGCATGCAGCAGCCCGCATCGGGCGCGATGCAGCAGCTGCTGGACGGCTCGTAGCAGCACGGATCCGCGGGATCGAAGGGCTCACAACACGGCATGCCGGCCTGCTCGGCGGCGCAACAGCTCGACCACGGCGCGACACAGCACAGATCGCCCTCGGTACCGGTGCCTGGACAGCACGGCGCGGCGGGCTCGAGGCAACAGGGATCTTCGGGGTTCAGGCAGCACGGATCGTCTGGCCACACGCAACACGGATCCGACGGGTTCACGCAGCACGGATCCGACGGCAGCAGGCAACACGGGTCCGCCGGGTTCATGCAGCACGGGCCGCCCGGGTCGAGGCAGCAGGCCCCACCCGGATCGAGGCAGCACGGCCCAGCGGGGTCGAGGCAGCACGGCCCAATGGGATCGGCGCAACACGGCAAGGTCGGCTCGAGACAGCACGGATCACCGCAGCAAGGATCGCCACAGCAAGGATCGCCGGGACGACAGCACGGCACGATGCCGGGCGGACAGCACGACGGATTGAACGGATCGCCGCAGCACGCCATGCCACCGTCGTCGACGCAACACCAGGGATGGTCCAGACCGGCGGCACAGCACGCCACGTCGCCGGGTGCGATGCAGCAGTTGGGGTCGGCGGGGTCGCTGCAGCACCAAGGGTCGACCCCCGCCGCACAACACCAAGGGTTGCCCGGCGTCGCACAGCAGCCCGCATCACCCGGCGCGAGGCAGCACGCGGGATCGTCGAGGCACGGATCGGATGGCAGGTCGAACGGCACGTCGGGCGGCGAGCCGTCGGTGCAGCCGGCCTCACAGCCGGTGGTGTCGTTGCTCGAGGTGCTGCCGCCCTCGTGACCCTGCGTGACGCCGTCGGGCGGGCCGCCGTGATCGATGTAGAGCTCCTCGACGCTGCAGCCGAGCAGCAGCGCCGACGCGAGGCACCACCGCGAGGTGCGTCGCACCGCACTCATGGCGCGTCGTCGGCACCCTCGGTCGGCGGCTCGTCGCTCGGTGACCATCGCTCGGCATGGGCACGATACGCCCCCGACGGGAACCGCTGCAGGTAGTCCGCCCAGCAGCCGCGCTTGTCGGCGCTGGGCGCCGCGCGGCACAGACCCGCCTGCGCCGCGTCGGCGAAGCGGCCGTCGGGGAAGCGCCCGAGGTAGGCCTCGTAGAGGCCGCGTTGGCGATCGCCCCCGCCGCGGCGGGCCAGAGCGAAGCGCTCGGCGAAGGCGAGCTCGACCAGCGGGTGTTCGCGTCCGACCGCGATGACCTCGGCGTACAAGCGATCGGCACCCTCACGATCACCGGCCGCGAGCGCCGCTTGGGCCTCGCGATCGAGCCGCTGCAGCAGCGACTCGCGGGGAACCTCGCGCTCGCGCTCGCGTGCATGATCCCGTGCGGGCACTGCGTGCGAGCCGACGTCGTGGCGTGCGCCGTGGTGACGCCCAGGCGCGGGCGTGTCGCCGGGTGCAGCCGCATCGATCGCGGTGGGCAACGACGGCACCGGTGCCGGCACCGGCTCGGCCGGCGGGTGCCAGGGCGGTGCGACCGCGGCGGGGCGACGCGGCGCGGGCTCGGGCGCGCGATCGGTCGCACGCCAGCCATCGTCCTCGCGGACCTGCGCGACCGATTGCGTACCGCCGTGCTGCTCGGCCTGCTGCGACAGGCGCCAGCGCTCGAAGCGATCGAGCGAGAGCACCACGGCCGCTGCAGCCGCCAGCATGCACGCCGCAAACACACCGATGCGCAGTGACCTGCGCGAACGATCCGGCGCTCGCAGGGGCGGTGGACCAGCGGCGGCCCGCCGTGCGATGTCGGCCTCGGCCTCCTCGCGCGCGGCGAGCATCCACACGCGCAACTGGCCGTCGAAATCCGCGATCACGGCCGCCGGCGCGAGCGCGGCCGGGCGCCCCAGCTTGCGCGCACGATCGACCGACTCGGCCGGCACCGCCGCAGGGTCGATGCGATGGGCGCGAGCGACGATGGCCGCGAAGCTCGGCACCTCTGCCTGCGCGACGTCGGCCTCCGCGTGGTGACACGCGGCCTCGAAGAACGCGTCGGTGACGCGCTCCTCGTCGGGCAATCCGTCGCGCACGTCGGTCACGTCGCGGCCCCTCCGAGCGCGCCGCCGAACCAACCGCGACGGCCGAGCTCTTCGCGGATGCGATTGCGCGCTCGATTCACCCGCACGGCGAGGTTCTCGGCGGTGATGCCGAGGGTCGCCGCCGCCTCGGCGGTCGACAGGCCCTGCAGCTCGCGCAGCACGAAGGCCTCGCGCCAGCGCGGCGGCAGCTCGTCGAGCACTGCACCGAGCGCCCGCGATCGCTCGCGTCGCAGGTGATGGCTGTCGGGATCGCCACCGCCACCGGGCAACAGGCGCATCGCGACCTCGAGGCGCTCGTGGGCCCGCACGCCGTTGCGTTGCTTCCGCCAGTGCTTGCGCACGACGTTGAGCGCGATGCCATGCAGCCAGCCGGCCAGCCCCGCACGCCCGTGGGCGGCGTCGAAGCGCGCGTGCGAGGCCATCGCCTGCGCGAAGGTCTCCTGCGCGAGTTCCTCGGCGAGTCCCGCATCGTTGGCGAGATAGCGCAGCTGTCGGTACACGCCCATGTAGTGCTTCTGATAGATCTCCGACCACGCGTGCACGTCACCGCGTTCGGCGCGTGCGAGCACCTCCGGCGAGATCGTCGGATCGGGGGGGGACGAACCGGGTTCGACCTCCGTGGAGGTCACCGGTCGTAGGTGCGGTGGTCGAGTGGACATGGCCCGCGAGGTGGATGGGCGCCCGACGACAGGTCCTTCCCTCGAAGCGTAGCGCCATGACACCGCGGCCGTAGCCCCGCGAAAATCCCCCGCGATCCCGCACGCCTGGGCGAAGCCGCGCCGGCCCCCGACGCGCGGCCCCCGAGGCCCGCATCCGCGCGCCCGCGGGCGGTAGACTGCGGCTCGTGATGCGGCATGGCGTCGGCCTGATCCTCCTCGGCGCAGCACCCCTGGCGTGCTTCGACCCGGCGCGTTCGAACCTCGACGGCGGCGACACGGGCAGCTCGGGCAACGGCTCGACCGGGGTCAGCGCGACCGACAGCGACGCCAGCGCGTCGAGCACCGTCTCCGGCACCGCCTCGACCACCGCCTCGACCACCGCCTCGACCACCGTGTCGACCACCGACGCCGACAGCAGCAGCGGCGAGCTGCCGCCGCTGCCGTGCGTGGAGTCGATCCTCGAGCCCGACCTCGGCAGCAACCTCGTGCAGATCGACACCCAGGCCAGCGGGGACGACTTCGTCGGCACCTGTGGCGGCGCCGGCAGCCCCGACGCGGCGTTCGAGTGGCGCGTGCCCTACGACGGCTTCTTCGTGCTCGACACCCAGGGCTCGGATTTCGACACCGTGCTGTACGCCCTCGACGGCGCCTGCGACGGCGCCGCGATCGGCTGCAGCGACAATGGCGACGGCGTCGCCTACTCGCAGATCATCGCGTCGTTCGACGCCAGCCAGCGGGTCGTCGTCGTGCTCGACGGCAACGCCGGCGAGTCGGGCACCGCCCAGCTCAACATCAACCCGGTCGACTGCCCCGCCGCCGACGTCAGCGATCAGCTGCTGCCGCAGGACTTCTCCAATGTCGCGGGCAGCAATGTCCACGGGGGCAGCTGCGGCGGCGACGGCGTGCCCGAGCGTGCGTTTCGCTGGACGGCGCCCAACGACGGTCTCTTCCGCGTGCGCGCCAGCTCCGAGGACTTCACGCCCGCGGTCTACCTCGAGACCGGGCCGGTCTGCGGCGGGCCGCTGCTGGGCTGCAACGCCGACGGTGGCATCGGCCGCGGCGAGGTCGTGCGCGCGTTGGCGGCTGGCGCGTACGTGGTGGTGCAGGTCGACAGTCAAGGTGGCACCGGCGACTTCACGCTCGACATCACCGAGGTCACCGGCATGTGCCCCGAGTCCGCACTCGACGGCGCTTTCTCCGGCATCATCACCGACCACGACGACGTGATGACGTCGAGCTGCGGTCAGGACGGCTACGTCGACGGCCCCACCACCGTCACGCAGCCCGATCTGACGCTCTCGTGGATGTCGCCGGGCATGGTCGGTGCCAACAGCGGCTGCGACCTCGTGGTGACCACCGGCTTCCCGGCCTCGGCCGCGCTGCAGGAGGGCGCGTGCGACGGGCCCGAGAGCCAGTGCGTGACCTCGACCTTCGACGACGCCCAGATGCGCCACGTCAGCACCGTCAGCGTCGGACACATCCCGCCGACCGAGTTCACCCTCGTGGTCTCGCCGACCAGCCCGAGCTACTTCGGTTGGCTCGACGCGCAGGTCTCGATCGAGGTCTCGTGCTGGGCGGTCGCGTGACCGCGCAGCGTCAGCCGCACGCGAGGTCTTCGTAGGCTCCGCACGCGCAGCCGGCCTCGGCCGGGTACCACAGACCGGTGGCGTGGTTGCACCACTGGCAGGTCCCGCCGGCGGGCACGTGGCAGGTCGAGCACTCCATGCAGTACCAGGTCCCGAAGTTGGTCGCGTTGGGATCGGCCGACTGCCCGCAGTACGGCGTCCAGCAGCCGCCGCCCATGTTGATGCCGCCGGCGTCGCAGCTGTTGGCGACCCCCTCGGGGATCTCACAGCCGTTGGTCACGTCGCCGTCGCAGTCGGCCCACGGCGCGTCGCAGCTCAGCTCGCAGGCGCCCGCGTTGCAGCTCGCGGTGCCGTGGGGCCCCGCCACGCAGGGCATGTCGCAGCCGCCGCAGTTCGCGGCGTCGTCGAGCGGCAACTCGCAGCCGTCGCTCCAGTCGCCGTTACAGTTGCCGAACCCGACGTCGCAGGTGAGTCCGCCACACAGGCCGTCGACGCAGGTGCCGCCCTGCGCGTGCGGGGCCTCGCACGGTGATGGTTGTCCGATGCAGTGGCCCGAGCCGTCGCAGACGTCGCCGTTGGTGCAGGGGTCGTCGTCGTCGCACGCGTCGCCGGCCAGTCGCGGCTCGAACGCGCAGCCCCCCGACTTGCACACGCCGGGCAGGTAGCAGACCTCGTCGGAGAGCTCGCAGTCGGCATCGTCCTCGCACGCGCCGAGATCCGGTGGCATGCCGCTGCCGGGCCCGACCTCGCCTTCGTTGCCACCGACCGAGGTCGCGACCGAGGTCGCGCCGTCGGTACCGTCGGGCGACGTCAGACTCTCTTCGTAGGCGCCGTGGCTGCCCTCGGAGCCCGGCGCACCGCCGGCACACGCGATCACCAGCGCTGCGCACGGCAATGCGAAGCGAACGCGTGGGCGTGGGGCGTGGGCCGGCATCGACAGCCCAACATCATAGCGTAGTGTGGTCCGCGGCTCGCGCGCGGCGTGCAGTCGCGCGGGCTTGCCGTCGGGGCGGGGCGGCTCGACGAAAGTGGGAGGGCGGTCGGTCGAGACGGGTCGTAAGCCGGGTTCTGTCCCCGCCGCGATTGCTCGCATGCGGGTGATGATCATTCCTCTCGTGCGGCGCACCCGGGACGGGACGGGCAGCCCCTGGCGGAATCCTCGCGGACACCGCCTGCCCCTGTTCGGCCTTGCTCCGGATGGGGTTTACCATGCGGTCCTCGTCGCCGAGGACCCGGTGTGCTCTTACCACACCGTTTCACCCTTACCCGCGCGGACGCGGGCGGTCTGTTCTCTGTGGCACTTTCCTTCGGGTCACCCCGACTGGCGTCGAACCAGCACCCTGCCCTGTGGAGCCCGGACTTTCCTCGACGTGGGTGCCCGAGGGCACCACGGCGCGATCATCTTGTCCCGCTCGGCCGACCGTCCTCCCGTGCGCGATCTAGCACCGCGATCCCACGCGACGCAAGCGCGGGCGCGGTGGTTTCGACCTGCCGCGATCGTCAGTCGCCGCCGAGCTTGGCGACCCAGATGTCCGCGTTGTCGTTGTCCATCGCGCGGATCTGCCCCGTGACCGCGATGTCGTCGTTGCCATCGACCGCCACGCCGAGCGCCACGTCGCGGTTGCCCCCGTCGCCGGCGAAGGTCTGCGTCCACACCGTGGTGCCTTCGTTCGACCACTTGCGGATCCAGATGTCCGTGTTGGTGTCGGTCAGTCCCTTGAGGCCGCACACGATGAACGCGTTGGTCGAGTCGACCGCGATGCCGAGCCCGGCATCGTTGAGGATCGCCGGCCCGCCGAAGTTCTTCTGCCACACCAGCGCGCCGTCTTCGTTGGCGAACCGGCCCAGCCATACGTCCTGGTTGACCGCATTGACCGGGGTCTGCCCGGCCACGCCGACACTGCCGTCGGGCGCGACTGCGACGTCGAAGCCCGAGTCGGCGCCCATCTCCACGCTGTCCCAGACCACCGTCCACGCCTCGACGCCCTCGGGGTCGTACTTGCGCAGCCAGACGTCGCGCTTGAAGCCCTCGTCGGAGATGTAGCCACCGACGAAGGCGTTGTCGTCGGCGTCGACACCGACCCCGAGCGCACGGTCCTCGAGCGTCGACGGACCGCCGACGATCTCGCTGAAGCTCTCGGTGCCGTCGGAGGTGTACTTGGCAACCCAGATGTTGGTGTCGGCCATGTCGACGCGCACCGAACCCACCGCCCAGAGGTTGCCCTCGCTGTCGAACGCCGCGTCCTCGCCGATGTCGTTCTGGCTGTCAGGCCCGTCGACCACCGCGGTCCACAGGATGCCGCCGTCGGGATCGAGCTTGGCGATGAAGATGTCCGACGAGGTCTGGCCCACGCCGACGTCACCGACCACGCCGATGTTGTCGTCGGCGTCGATCGCCACGCCGTAGCCGCGATCGTCGGCGCCCATGCTGGGATCGAGCACGGTGGTCCAGATCTCGACGCCAGCGGGGTCGTACTTGCGCAGCCAGATGTCGGGGTTGTCGAGCGCGTCGACGATGTAGCCGACCACCACGACGTTGCCCTGGGAGTCGACCGCAACGCCCTGCCCGGCCTCGGCGACCTCGGCGGCACCAGGGATGACGTCGCTCCACAGCGTGGTGTCGACGACGGTGGTGCAGTCGACGTCGCAGCCGTCACCGGCCATCTGGTTGCCGTCATCGCACTGCTCCGGGGCCTCGACCACGCCGTTGCCACACTCGGGCACCGGCGAGGTCGTCATCACGGCCGTGGTCGAGCTCTCGTCGGCGCCCGACGTGCTGGTCGAGCTCTCGTCGGCGTCGGTGGTCGCGGTCGACGTGGTCGAGCCACCGCCGCTGCTGCTGCTGTCGGCCTGGCCCTCGCCGCCGCCGTCCTTGCCGCACGACGCCAACGCGACCACCACACCGGAGCCCAGCAAGACCGCACGTGCAGACGAGATCAGAGACATGGCAGGATGGTAGCAGAGGCAACATGGAAACCACCCACGAAAGCGGAGCGCGCGGAGGCGATGCGCGAGGCGATGCGGCGCACGGGGCCATCGCGGTGCTGACCTCCGGCGGCGATGCACCGGGCATGAACGCGGCGATCCGAGCCATCGCCAAGGTCGGTGCCAGCCGCGGCGTCGAGGTCGTCGGCGTGGTCGGCGGCTACACCGGGCTGCGCGAGGGTGCGTTTCGTCCGCTCACGCGCCGCGTCGGTGATCGCGTGTGGCCGGATCCCGAGATCGATGCCGCGGCGTCGCTCGGCGGCACCGTGCTGGGCTCTGCCCGCGAGCTCCGATTCCACACCCCCGAGGGCCGCGCGCCCGCGATCGCGCGACTGCGCGGGCTCGCGGGCCTGGTCGTGATCGGCGGCAATGGCTCGCTCGCCGGTGCGCACGCCCTGGCCCGCGAGTGCGGCACCCCGGTGGTGGGACTGCCAGCCTCGATCGACAACGACGTCGGCTGCAGCGCCAGCGCGATCGGGGTCGACACCGCGCTCAACACCATCGTTGCCGCCTGCGACAAGATCGGCGACACGGCCCGCGCCCACCGCCGCGCGTTCGTCGTCGAGGTCATGGGCCGCGACTGTGGCTACCTCGCGATGGCCGGTGCGATCGCAGCCGGGGCCGACGCGGTGCTGTTCCGCGAGCAAGGCCGCGACGAGGACGCGATCGTGGCCTCGGTCGAGCGTGCGATCCGCCGCGGCTTCGCCGACCGCGGCGAGGGTTGGGCGCGTCGACGCGTGCTCATCCTCAAGGCCGAGGGTGTCAGCATGCCGTGCACGAAGCTGGTGCGCATGGTCGAGGAGCGCCTCGGCGCCGACCTGCCCGGCGTCGACGTGCGCGCGACCGTGCTCGGTCATCTGGTGCGCGGCGGCAACCCCTCGTTCCAAGACCGCATGATCGCGGGACGCCTGGGCCTCGCGGCGGTCGACGCGGTGCTGGCCGGCACCACCGACGTGATGATGGGGTGGCAGGGCCCGCCGGGTGGGACCCCGACCGGCGACCCCTCGGTGAGCAGCTATCCGCTGCAAGTCGTGCTCGAGCAGAGCGCGGCGCTGGTCGACGGCAGCAGCCCGATCACGCGGCGCCGCGTGCAGCTGATGGAACAGGTCGAGGGCGTGCTGGGCCTGTGAGGCCCGCGCCAGGTGGTCGCGCGCGCACGCCATCATCGCGACCGCGGCCGCGATGTCACCCTCGGCACCGCTCGCTCGTATGCTGAGCTCGGCCCCCCTTGCTGCTGCCCTGGTCCCACGCCCACACCCACGCCCGGCTGGCGCGGCGCGCCGCCGCCGGTGACGTGGCAGCGCTCGGGGCTCTCTACCGCGCGTTGCACCCCGCGGTGCACGCCTACGTCCGGCGACGCGTCGCCGCGCCCGCCGACGCGGAGGACCTGGTCGCGCGGGTCTTCCACCGTCTGCTCGAGCACCTGTCGCGCTTCGACCCCGCGCGCGCGCCGGTGCGCGGCTGGGTGCTGACGATCGCGCGCAACCTCGTCATCGATCACTTCCGCACGCGCCGCGACCATGCCCCGTTCGACGAGCACCAAGGCGACGAGATCGCGGTGATCGAGCCGCTGGCGTGGCTGAGCGACGCGCCGGACGAGCGCACCGCGGCGCTGCGCGAGCACGTGCGCGAGCTGCCCGCGACGACCCGCGAGATGCTGACGCTGCACTTCACCGACGACCTCCACTACCGTGAGATCGCGGCCCTGCTCGGGTTCACCGAGGCCGCGGTCAAGCAACGCATGGCCCGTGCGCTGCGCGAGCTCCGTGCGCGCCTCTCGACCGTGCCGTCCGCGAAAGGAGCCGCCGCCCATGCGATCTGATCTCGAAGACGAGCTGCGACGCGCGCTGCGTGCCGAAGCTCCCGAAGTCGACACCGACGCCCGCGACGCGCTGGAGCGACGCCTGCTCGCGGCCGTGCCCCCGGCGGCGCCGCGGGGACGCCGGTGGCCGCGCTGGCTGCTCGCCACCGGCCTCGGCGCCGCCGTGCTCGCGGGGGCCTGCGTGCTGCCCAGCGAGTACGACGCCGACCTCGGCCACCGGCTCGCGATCGTGATCGACGACGCCGAGCTCGAGCTCGACCACGATGCGATCGCCGAGTTCGTGCTCGAGCGCTACCACCCCGACGAGGTGCGCATGGCGGTCGAGCGCCAGCACAGCCGCGAGCGCGGCGACGACGGCCGCGTGGTCGAGCACAGCGAGCTGCGTCTCGAGCTCGACGCGATCGGTGACGGGCTCGACACCGCGCGCATCTGGGCCGATCTGCAGCAGGCCTTCCCCGAGCTGGAGGGTGCCCGTCTCGAGGACCGTCGGCTGCACGGCCGCGTGCACGGCACGCTCGGCGGGCGGCTCTCGCACGACTGGCTCGACCTGGTCATCGACCGTCACGGCGTCGCGGCGGCGAAGCAGGAGATCCTGGACGAGCTCGCGCGCGAGGGCATCACCGGCCAGCCGCAGATCGAGATCATCGACGACGACGACGGTCACGGCCGCGTCCGTCGCGAGGTCCGCGTGATGGTCGAGGACGACGCGGCCACCGTGGTGCCGTGACCGTCGCTGGGTCGGCGCCCGCGGCCGCCTGCGCTATCCTGCGGCGGGAGAGCATGACCACGTCCTCGCACCGCGGCGCCGTCGCGATCGTCACCAACGTGGGCCGCACCCGCTTCTTCGTGCAGCGCAAGGACGCCGACTACCGCCCGCATCCCCGCGGCTTCAGCCTCTTCGGCGGCGCCATCGAACCCGACGAGTCGCCCGCCGCCGCGCTCGCCCGCGAGCTGGTGGAGGAGCTCGGCGAGGGCGCGGCGACGCTGCGGGCCGCTCCCGCGGTGCCGGTGTTCCTCGCACGCACGCTGGCGGCCGGTTTCACGGTCTCGCTGTTCGAGATCGTGCTCGACGACGGCGCGCTCGAGGCTTGCGCCGCCGTGCCGGTGCTCGAGGGCGAGTGCGGCGAGGTCGTGGACCGCGATCGCCTGCGTGCGCTCGACTGGATCGCCGGCGTCGACGAACTGGTGGCGGCGTACCTCGAGCAGCGCTCGGCGGGCGCCCGCGGCAGGACGGATCCCTGAGGCTACAGCGGCGCGCACCTGCGGTGCTGCTAACCGCCGAAGACGATGCGCTCGCGCCCGAACAGCCACGCCGTGACTCGCACGGCGACCAGCGCGAGCACCGTCACGATCACGCTCGGCACCACGATCGCGGCCAGACCGATCGCGTCGCCGCGGATGACGTCCATCAAGACCTGCTGCTGCCCGAGGATCGGCACCCACATGGTCCAGGCCGCCTGGTCGAGCGGCATGACCGTCAGCAACACACCCGGCAGCATCGGCGCCAGCGTGAGCACCGAGAGGTATGTCTGGGCCTCGCGGAAGCTGCGGGCGAAGGTGGCGATGAGCAGCTGCAGGCCGGCCGCGAGCCCTGCGACCGGCAGCATCACCAGCACCACCAGTGCGGCCTGGTCGGCGCCGAAGTTCATGACGATGCCGAGGTCCTCGAGCGGGGCCCGGCGCAGCGCGATGCCGGCGGTCAACAGTGTGAGCAGCAGACTGGTGCCCGACAGCACCGACGTCGCCAGCCACTTGCCCAGCACCAGCTTGGTGCGCGACACCGGCGTGCCCAGCAGTGGCTCGAGCGAGCCACGCTCGCGCTCCCCTGCGGTCGAGTCGGTCGCGACGTACATCCCACCGATGAACGCCGCCATCATCACGAACATCGGGATCACATTGAGCACCTGCGCGGCGAGCTGCTGCGGGGTCGCGAGGTCGACCTCCGCGAGCGCCAGCGGTGCCGCGATCTGCGGATCGATGCCGCGCATCATCAGGCGCTCGGCACCGATCTCCGCGCCGAAGCCCTCGAGCACCCGGCGGACGCGGCGAACCTTGCTGCGGGTCTCGTTGCGCGAGTTGTCGACCAGCAGCTCGACCTTCGCGCTGCGTGACGCCCGGAAGCGCTCGCCGTAGCTGGGCGCGATCACCAGCACCGCCGCGGCTTCGCCGGTGCGGACCGCCGCCTCGGCATCGACCGGCGCGGGCTCGACCTCGACGCCATGGCGGCCGAGGTAATCGACCAGCCCGGGTGCATGCTCGGCGCCGACCACCGGCAGCGGCAGCGGTCCATCGATGGCCTGCTGCTGGGCGAGGAAGCGGAACATCACCACCACCAGCAACGGGCCGATGAGCGGGAACACCAGCGCCGAGAACAGCGATCGACGGTCGCGGAGACCATCGGTCAGCTCCTTGCGGAACACCACGCCGACGTGACGAACGCTCACGGTGCCAGTCCTTCCTCGGAGCCGATCGCGGCCACGAACGCGTCCTCGAGGTCGGCCTTGCCGGTGTGCTCGCGCAGCTCGTCGGGGGTGCCGCGCGCGGCGACCTTGCCCCGCGCGATCACGACGATCTCATCGCACAGCGCGGCGACCTCCTGCATCACGTGGCTCGAGAACACCACGCAGCGGCCCTCGTCACGCAGGCCGCGGATCACGTCGCGCATCGCACGGGTGCTCATCACGTCGAGGCCGTTGGTGGGCTCGTCGAGCATCACGTTGCGAGGGCCGTGCACCAGCGCGCGGGCAATCGCCACCTTCATGCGCTCACCCTGCGAGAAGCCATGCACGCGACGATCTGCGAGCTCGCCCATGTCGAGCACGTCGAACAGCCGGTTGATCTCGCGCTCGATCGCCTCGCCGTCGAGGTCGTGCAGCTGCGCGTAGTAGCGGACGTTCTCGCGCGCGGTCAGGCGCGGATAGAGGCCGCGCGCGTCGGGCAGCACGCCGAGCGTTCGGCGCACGGCGTCGCGCTCGCGCTGCACGTCGCGGCCGTCGATCTCCGCACGCCCGGCATCGGGCACCACCATGGTGCCGACCATGCGCAGCGTGGTGGTCTTGCCGGCGCCGTTGGGCCCGAGCAGGCCGGTGATGCGTCCGTCCGGCGCCTCGAACGACACCGAGGCCACCGCGAGCTTCTCGCCGAACGCCTTGCGCAGATCGATCGCGCGGATCATGACAGGCCGTGCCCTTGGTGCGGGTGGAGGGCGCGGCTCACGTCGGTGGCCCCGCGAGGTCGAGGAAGAATGGCGGGCGCGCCGACTCGGCCACGCAGTCGTCGGCGAGCGATTCGGCGTCGTCCAAGAAGCCGTGGATCAGCTCGCGCGCGCACGCCGAGGTCAGGTTGCCGTGCCCGGCGGCGGGGAACACCACGTGGCGACCGTTCGGCAGCCCCTCGAGGGCGTGCTCGGCCCAGCGCGGCGGCGTGACCGGATCGAGCGCACCCGACAGCAGCAGTGTCGGGGTCTCGAGCACGATGGGATCGCGGTAGTGCGGATCGATGTTCGCGCGCGGCCACTGGGCGCAGCTGTCCTGCAGCAGCCGCACGAACGCACCGCCGAGGAAGCTCGGATCGGCCGGCACCGCGGCGAAGGGCACGTCCTCGGCGCACACCACCGACAGGAACATGCCCTGCGACATGGTCTCGCTCATGCCCCCGCCGAGCGCGCTGCCCTGGGCCAGCAGCGGGCCGAGATCACCCGCGACCGCACGGTCCAAGGTGAGCGGAAGCAAGGCCTGCAGCTGCGGCACGTAGAGCAGCCCGCGGACCGCATGGGCGATCGCGTCGCGCTGGACGACGATGGTCTCGACCGCGCCCGTGCGCGGGTCCTCGAGCGTCATCGATCGCGGCTGGCCAGCGAGCCCGTCGAGGTAGGCGTCGAAGCGCCGCTCGAGGTCGGGGAAGCGCGGCCCACAGTCGGGATCCGCCGCACAGTCGGCGAACACCCGCGAGAGCGCGGCTTGGCCGTCGACGCCGAACGACGATGGCATCGCCATGTCGACCGGCGCCACGCCGTCGAGCACCATGTGTCCGACCCGATCGGGGTGCGCTCGGGTGTAGACCAACGCGGCGCGCGTGCCATACGAGCCGCCGATCACGTCGATGCGGGCGTCGCCCAGGGCCTCACGAACCGCGTCGAGGTCTTCGACGGCGATCTCGGTGGTGAAGAAGCGGGGGTCGACCTGGTACCCCGCGAGGCAGCGGCGCAGCAGTGCCACGTCGACCTCCGGTGACATCCGCTCCGACAGCGGCGCGTCGGGATCGCTGCTGCATGCCAGCGGCGACGAATCCCCCGTGCCACGCTGATCGACCAGCACGATGTCGCGGTCACGGCCGAGCTCGTCCAACGCCGACAGCAGCGGCGCGAACGCTGCGATGGCGCCCTGCCCCGGACCGCCGGCGAAGAAGTACAACGGGTTGCGCCGCGCCGCCTTGCTCGCGGGGATGCGCGCGACGTGGATCGCGATGGTGGCTCCGCCGGGCGCTGCAGGGTCGAGCGGACGCTCGACCGTGCCGCACTGGGCGGGGCGATCGAGGCCCGCGAGCCGACACGGGGTGCCGCCCCACCGCTCGCGGTCCGGCACATCAGGCGATTCGCAGGATGTGGCCAGGGCCACGAAGACGGCGAGTGCTACTGGAGTGCGCACGGGCAGGCGCGCACGCTACCACGACGTCCCTGGCCGTCTTCCAGCCCCGATCGCTGGCCAGACCGGTTGCCAGGCTAGCTCGGACGCCGCCCGACGTCGCCCCGCGAGACGCCGGCAACCGCGCGATTCACCTGACCTTTTGGGCCAGGTGCGGTCATGTCCTACATGGCCTGCGGTTTGTAGTCGGGGCGGGCCATGCGAAGCCGCCGCAGCCGTCTCGTCGTCGCGTGTGCCCTGGTGCTCTCCGCCTGCGCGGGCGAGGCCGACGAGGCCAGCGACGGTCGCAACGACGGCCTCGGCGGCGGCAAGGCCGACGGCGGCATCGACCCCGCGTCGGACGAGGCCCGTGCCGTGCTCGCGCTGGTGAACGACCCGGCGATCGATCTCGACATCCTCGACGTCGATGCCGGTCTCGATGCCCGCGCCGCGCGGGGCATCATCGCGCACCGCGACGGCGCCGACGCGACCGCCGGCACTGACGACGACGATCGCTTCGACGACCTCGCCGAGCTCGATGCGGTGCCGTTCGTGGGGCGCATCGCGTTCGACCGGCTGCTCGCGTACGCCGTCGACCACGGCTACCTGCTGCCGACACCGACCACCGACATCGACGTGATCTTCTCGCCCCAGACGGTCGAGAACAGCCACAACGCCCGCGTCGCGCAGCTCATCGACGGCGCCCAGCACAGCCTCGACATCGCGATGTACTCGTTCTCCGACGCTGGCATCAACCGCGCCCTGACCGAGGCCGCCGCCCGCGGCGTGCACGTCCGCTTCATCTTCGACACCGCCAACGACGATCGCAAGCTCGCCGGTGCCGCGCTACAGAGCTCGAAGTCGGGCCGTCTGGAGGCGGCCGGCGTCGACGTGCGATGGGTGAACAAGATCATGCACCACAAGTTCATGATCGTGGATGGCCCGCGCGACAGCGCCGACGCGGCGACCACCGCCACGCTGGTGAGCGGCAGCGCGAACTGGTCGGGCGGCGCAGCCACCCGCTACGACGAGAACACCCTGTTCATGGTCGGGCAGCGCGAGCTCAACCTTCGCATGCAGCGGGAGTTCGACCTCATGTGGGAGCACTCGCGCGACCTCGTGGCAAACCCGGCGCTCGTGACCGAGCACGCGACGCTGGCGATCACCGACGAGCTGATCGGCGACGACCCGAGCGTCGATGCGTTCTTCACCAGCGCCAACTTCCGCGTCCAGGGCGCCGACACCTTCGTGACCGAGGGCCGCGACACCATCGCCGACCAGTGGGTCGCGGCGATCGACGGCGCGACCGACTCGATCCACATCGCCTCGGGCCACCTGCGCTCGCGTCCGGTGTCCGAGGCGCTCATGCGCAAGGCAGCCGAGCACCCCGAGGTCGAGATCCTGATCTACCTCGACGGCCAAGAGTACATCAGCGAGGCCACCCACGATGATCAGGTCGAAGACCTCGAGGCCTGCCGCGCGGCCGCGGGCACCAGCGCCACCAAGCTGCGCGACTGCAACGACTCGGGCTTTCTGTTCGGCTTCATGGTCGCCGACGCCGGCGCCCATGTCCGCTACAAGTACTACGCGTACCGCTGGTCGGCGATCTACGCCACGCAGATGCACCACAAGTACATGGTGGTCGACGGCGACGAGCTCTTCACCGGCAGCTACAACCTGTCCGACAACGCCGAGCACAACACCTTCGAGAACATGCTGCACTTCTCCGGCGCGCAGCATGCCGAGCTGGTCGCCGCGTATGAGGCCAACTTCGCCGGCATGTGGGACACCGGCCGCGCCGACGATTCCCTCGCGGCCTTCCGCGCGCAGGTCTCGAGCCTGCCGACGCCGCTCATCCCGATCGTGTTCCCTTCGCTCTCGCTCGAGTGGGACGAAGTCACCGATCTGAAGGACCTGCTCCGCGACGAGTGCCCCCTCATCAACTCGTCGGCATTTCGCAGCCACCCCGAGGCCCACCTCTTCTGCTCGTAGCGGGTCGCGGCCCTCACGACGCGGGCGGGCGGGCGCCGGGGATCGGCGCGATGCGATTGGCATGCTCGAGCAACCCGGCCTTGGTGCGTAGCCACGCCGCCGTACGATGGGCGTCGGCCCGCCAACACAGCACGATGCGATCGGCGATCTGCGGCAGCGTCGGATCGACCACCACGAGCTCGCCGCGGTGGCCGTAGTCGGCGACGCGGCGCGGCAGGATGCCGACGCCGACCCCCGCCAACAGCAGGCTCTTGGTCAGCTCGAGATCGCCGGTGCTGACCAGGCGCTGTGGCAGCAGGTCGAGCCCGGACAGCGCGTCGACGATCTGCCGACACTGGTCGACCCGACCGGCGTAGATGAGCGGACCCTTGCGGAGCAGCGCCGAGATGCCGGCCGCGTCGCGCGGGACCAGGTCGCGGCGCGCGACCACGGCGACCGCGTCGGGGAAGGCCTCGACCAACACCAGCTCGTCGTGGGGCTGCGGGTTCACGACCAGCCCGAAGTGCACCTCGCGCCGGAGCACCGCCTCGCGCACGTCCGCCGAGGTCCCGTTCCACACGCGGATGTCGATGCCGGCGGCACGGCTGAGGAAGTCGGCCATGAAGTCGGGCAAGAAGTAGGCTCCGAGCGACTCGTGGCAGCCGATCGCGAACTGCCCCACCTCTTCGCGCTCGAGCCCACGGATGCGCTGCTCGGTCTCGTCCACCAACGCGAGGATCTGCGAGGCCGCGTTGGCCAGCGCCGCACCGGTGGGCGTGACCGCCACGCCGCGGGCGTTACGCAGCAACAGCGTGGTCTCGAGGCTGTCCTCGAGCCGCTTCACCGCCGAGGTCAAGGTCGGCTGCGCGACGCCGAGCTTGCGTGCAGCCGCGGTCATGCTGCCGATCTCCGCGATGGTGCGGAAGTAGTGCAGGTGCATGAGATCCATCGCCCTCGATGATGCCGCCAAAGCCGGTCCACCGGGGGCCGTCGCGGCGATCGAGGCCGCCGCGACGCGACCGGCGGTGCCAGGGCCGCTCGCTCGCCCTGGCACCGCCCGCGGGGGCTCGCATCACTGCGGGACCGAGCTGGGACAGAAGTCCTGCTGCGCGTCGATCGGGAAGATCTCGGTGTCGTCGTCGATGCTGCGCACGAACGCGATGAGATCGGCGAGCTCGGCCGGGCTCGGCGCGAACACCTGATTGCCTGCGCGCAGGTGGGTGGTGAAGTCGCCCGAGGGATCGAGCAGCTCCTCGAGCGAGTCGGCGGCGCCGTTGTGGAGGAACGGCGCGCCGTTGCGCATGCCCAGCAGCGACGGCACGTTGAAGCCGTCGACGCCCTGGGCCGGGGTCGCGTTCTGGCGCAGCTCGTCGGCGCCGCGCGTCGCGGGGCCCTGCGCACCGAAGGTGCCGACCTTCCGCACCACGCAGGTGTGACGCGCCGGCGCGCCGTTGGCATCGTTGGCGAGCACGAACATCGCCGAGGTGTCGCTGCCGGTGACCTGGTCCGCACGGACCATGCCGAGCGACGCGATCCCGACCGAAGCCAGCGAGGTCAGCCTTTCGTCGACGTCGGTGCCGTCGTTGGGGTTGAACGCCGGGGTGTACGTGCGGCGCGACAGCGTCCACAGCGGACCCGCGTGGCACGCGTCACAGCGCGCGGCCTCGAACACGTCGCGCCCCGCGGCTGCATCGCCGCCGGGCCGCGTCGAGCCGGCTGGCGAGCGCAGCGTCGCGACGTAGGCCTCGATGTCGTCCCAGTCGTCGGGCAACGCACCGGTGAGCGCGGCGCCGCGGGACGAGCCGATGTTGAAGGCGTTGATCGGGTTGGCGGTCTGCCCCGGCCCCACGATGTCGATGCGCGCCGCGGCGTTGGCAGTGCCGTTGTCGTTGAGGGTGGTGTCGCTGACGATCGCGCCGGTGCCACCAGCGACGAGCCGCGTGTTGAGCTCGAAGTCGTGCACCTCGTCGAAGATGCCGGTCCAGTTCAAGATGCGTTGCTGCGCCCCGCTGCGGTCGAAGCTCGCCGACGTGTCCACCGTCTGGCGCGGCCCGGCGGGGAACGACCACGTGACGTTGTCGGTGGTGCCGAACGGGTGACAGCCCACGCAGCTGACCCAGCCGTTGGTCGACCAGCGACCGAGACCGGTCTCGAAGAAACGCTGCCCCCGCAGCGCAGCGATCTCGGCCGCGCTGCCCGCAGCGGTCGCCGACGCGATGTCGGCGGCGGCGGTGGTCTGCGTGGCGAGATCGATGTGCGAGATGCTCCGCGCGACCTCGTTGGCGACGTAGGCATTGGTGCCGCCGATGGCGACGCCGACCGGCGACTGGCTGGCGGCCAGGAACGACGCGCCCGAGGGCGAACCTGCCACCGGGGGATCGACCGAGAAGTCGACCCGAAGCACGCTGTCGGAGGCCAGCGAGGCGATGTAGCCGAACTCGCTGTTGGGTGCGAACGCCAGGTCGATGGGGATCGCGACGAAGCGCTTGGGCGCCACGAGATCGTCGACCAGCGCGTTCAGATCGATGGGCCCGTCGTCGACGGGCGAGAGATCGGCCAGCGCGATGCGATGCACCAACCCCTGCAAGTTCTGGTGGAAGTCGGTCGCGCCGTTGAAGGACGCCGGCGATGCGCCAACGCTGGTGACATACAGCGTGTCGTCGTTGATGGCGCACGAGTACAGCTGGTTGGGGTAGGCGCCCGTGGCCTCGAAACCGGTGGTGCCCGAGGCCGCCAGCGGCGCCAGCGAGACCTCGCCGACGGTGCCGGCGGCGTCGATCGTGAACACGCGGCCCTCGCGGGCGCCATCGGTGGCCTCCTTGTTGGCGCCCGCGGGCTGCGCGTAGAAGTCGGTCACGAACACCGTCTCGTCGCCGTCGTCGAGGTCGAGGTCGTTGGTCACGCACGCCGCATAGGGCGCGCCACCGGTCTCGATCTCCTGCGCGATCGTCATCGACGCCGTGTCGACCGCGATCACGTAGCCCTCGTTCCACAGCGGGACGTAGAGCGTCTGGCCGGTCGGCGACAACGCGGCGCGCCCGGGCTCGGCACCGACCTCGACGGTCTGCGCGACGCTGGGCGAGCCGCCCAGCTCGACCACCCGCGCGACCTCGCCGCTGCCGCGCAGCACCACGAACAGCTCGTCGCCGCCGGGCCCGTAGGCGATCGACTCGGGCTCGCTGCCCACGTCGATGCGCGCCTGCTCGGCGAGGTCGGGTAGCGTGAAGAGCGTCAGCTCGCCGGTGCCCTTGTTGACCACGGCCAGCTGAGTGCCGTCGGGCGAGACCTGGATCGCGCCGCCCTTGGTCGGGCCCGGCAGCGCGATCGTGGGCTCACCGGTGTCCGTCGTGTCACTGCCCGAGCTGTCCGGGTCGACGGTGTCGGTGCCCGTGCTGCCGTCAGTGGTGGTGGGCGGCACGCCCGTGGTCGTCAGCGACGTCGCCGTCGTGCCGCCCGAGCTGTCGCTCTCGCCGCCGTCGGCCGGGCCGTCGTTGTTGCACGCGAGCGACGCGGTGCTGAAGAGGAAGAGGGGCAGCTTGTGGGCAATCCAGCGGTGCATGGTCATCGTCAGGTCCTGCGGGCGGCGCCTCGAAAGTGGCAATGGCACCGCAACTACTACAGCCTTCGCCCTCGACGCTGCGGACGCCATGCACACCGACGAATGTCAGCCATCGGGATCCGCGATGGCCCGACCACCGCACGGCCGACGCCGCCGTCACACCCTGACATCCGCGTCACGGCGGCGCGCGATCGGGCGCGCTCAGATCCACGTGGCGAGCCGGCGTCGCATGACCGCGATCGCGGTCGGGCTCGCGTCGAAGAGCAGCGCATGCCGACCGTCGCGTGCCGCGGCCTCGCCCAACGTGCCGCTACCGGCGAACGGATCGAGCAGCGTATCGCCAACCCGCGAGTGCACCCGCACGATGCGGCGAACGATCGCCAGCGGCTTCTGCGTGGGGTAGCCGGTCTTCTCGCGGCCGGTCGGGCTCACGATCGTCTGCCACCACACATCGGTGGGGGTCTTGCCACGCGCGGCCTTCTCGGGACCAACCAGGCCCGGGGCCATGTAGGGGATGCGATCGATGGCGTCGTAGTCGAAGCAGTAGCGCTTCGGATCGCGCACGTACCACAGGATGTTGTCGTGCTTGGCGGGCCAGCGTCGACGACTCCGCGCGCCGTAGTCGTAGGCCCAGATGATCTCGCCCATGAAGCACGCGCGCCCGAACAGGCGATCGAGCTCGACCTTCACGTAGTGGACCTCGCGGGGGTCGAGGTGCAGCAGCAGCGCACCATCGTCGGTCAGCACCCGTCGCAGGTGCTCGAGCCGAGGTCGCAGGAACGCCAGGTAGTCGTCGCCGAAGCTGTCGTCGAATTGTTGGCTGCCGAGCCGTTCGGTGCGAAAGCGCCGGCCGCCGAAGCCGCGGCGGTCGCCATCGCTGGCGCCGGTGGTGCGCAGCTGCACGCGCTTCTGCACCCGCCCGGTGTTGAACGGCGGGTCGGTGTAGACCAGCGCGATGCTGCCGTCGCGAACGCTCGGCAACAGCGCCAGGTTGTCGCCCTCGCGCACCGTCACCGTGCCCGGCGCGGGCACGGTCTCGCTCACGCCTCGACGTCGGGCTCGACGAACGACCACTTGACCTCGGGACGCTCGCGCTGGAGCGCCGCCTCGAAGCGATTGATGGCACCGCACAGATCGTTGGCGGTGAGCTCGGCACGCATGCGCAGCTTGAGCGCGACCATGACCTCGCCGGGACCCTGTTGGAGCGTGAGCACCCGCAGAACCTCGATGATGTCGGGGTCCGCCGCGGCGATGCGGGCGACCGCCTCGTCGACCTCGGTGTCGGCGCGCTCACCCATCAGCAGCGACTTCACCTCGACCGCGAGGAACACCGCGACCACCACGAGGATGAGCCCGACGGCGATGCTGCCGACGGCATCCCAGCGCGCGTCACCGGTCGCCCACGCCAGCGTCAGCGCCAACATGGCGGCCGCCAGGCCCAGGGTCGCCGCCGAGTTCTCGCCGAAGATGACCACCAGATCCGAGTCCTTGGTCTCGCGAACGAAGCGGAGGAACGGTCTGCCCTTGGCGCGGGCGCGGAGCTCCTTGATGTTCGACAGCGTCGCACCGCCCTCGAGCAGGAGCGAGAAGCCGAGGATCGTCAGCCCCAGCCACACCTGCTCGACCGGCTCCGGATGACGCAGCTTGTGGATGCCCTCGTAGATCGAGAACACACCACCGCCGGTGAACAGCAGCAGCGCGACCATGAACGACCAGAAGTACAGCGAGCGTCCGTAGCCCAGCGGGTGCTCGCGATCGGGCGGCTTCGCGGATCGACGCACCCCCAACAGCAGCAGCAGCTGGTTGGTGCAGTCGGCGCTGGAGTGGATGGCCTCGGCCAACATCGCACCCGAGCCCGTGAAGATCGCAGCCACGCCCTTCGCGACCGCGATCGCGAGGTTGACCATCAGCGACTGGATGATGTGTTTGGTCGAGTGGTCGTCGCTCATCGCGGCTATCGTTCGAGGTAGATCTTCACCTTGTCGATTTCTTCGACCTTGATGAAGCGCTTGTCGAGCAGTTTCTGGGCCTCGCTCGGCAGCTTGACCGACGGCCCCAGCACCACCGCGTCGGCGTCGGGCAGCAGCGCCCCGAGTCCGCCGGTCTTGGGCAACGGCTTGCGTGGGTGCTTGGGCCCGCCGCGACCACCGGTGAGCTTGCCGCTGTAGAGCGTCAGATCCTCCACCTGGTAGAGCCCCGCCGGATAGCTGCGCTGCAGCCCGGTGATGGCGACCCGGATCGGGGCGTCGTGGTCGGTGGGCGCCTCGGGCAGCGCCAGCAGGCGCCACGGCCCGAAGGCCTTGGGCTTGGCCTTCGCGTCCTTCACCAGCTGGCTGAAGAGGATCGTCGACTGCAACGAGCCGGCGTGACCGACCCGCGGCTGCCACACCAGGTGCGTGACGCCCTTCTCGCGGTAGTACGCCCACAGCTCCTGCGATGTCTTCAGGGGCGCGTAGTAGAAGTACGCCTGGTGCCACTGCACGTCGCGGTGGACGACGCGGTCGAGCCCGAGCACCTCGCGGGTACCGCGGACGAGCAACACCGCGTCCTCGGGGGTCGCGTCGGTGATCTCGCGGAAGTGCTTGCGCCACGGGTAGCGATCACTCGGATCGAGCTTGCCGACGTAGCCCGTGCGCACGAAGTCGATGGTCGACTTGATGAACTCCTCGCCGGACCAGACCATGGTGTCGACGCTCCACAACACCTGGAACGCGACCAGCGGCACCACGGCCAGCCGCGCGAGCCGACCCATCTGCCACAAGCGCACCACCAGCGCCATGGTGGTCGCGATGAAGACCGCGACCGCGGCGTTGAGGTAGCGGTCCTGCAGATAGGTGTTGGTCCACACCAGGATCACCACGAAGCAGCACCAGATGCCGACCCAGATGCGCCGAGTGTCGCGCAGGAAGAACACGCACGGCGTCAGCAGCGTGAAGAGGCTGCCGAACAGCGGCCACTTCTGCTTCACGACCACGTAGTGGGGCTGGAAGCTGAACGTGAAGAAGTTGCGCACCGCGTCGGTCAGGCGGCCGATGC
Organism: Deltaproteobacteria bacterium; assembly: GCA_016709225.1. NCBI lineage: Bacteria > Pseudomonadati > Myxococcota > Myxococcia > Deltaproteobacteria bacterium. The sequence continues at coordinate 2,901,950 of JADJEE010000001.1, forward strand.
CGTGGGAGGTGGGCCGGTTGTCGGGGTCGCCGAGGTTCGAGGTGAACAGCGTGGTCGCCTCGGGGTTGTTGGGATGGGCGCCGGCCAGCTTGCCCATCAGGAACGGGTACATCGGGTCGCCGTAGAAGAGATAGTTCTTGATGAAGTGCGGCGACGCGACGCCGAGGCCGACGCCCATCACCACCAGCGGCGCCAGCCACAGCGTGCGCGCGGTGACCTCCGTGCGACCACGACGGCGCTCGATCCACAGCCAACACCAGCGCACCACGACCATCGCCCCGCACGCGGTGATCATGTAGATGGCTTGGTACTTGGTGAGGATCGATCCACCCGAGACCAGGCCCAGCACCGCCGCCCACCGCAGGTCGAAGCGATCGAGCAGGCGCACCGTCGCCAGCAGCACCGGCACGGCCCAGAAGCCGAGGAAGTGCTCGGCGCCGGCGGTCACGCTGTGGGCGAACGCGAACAGCAGCGGGAACAACATCACGCCGGTCCACAGCCCTCGTACGTTGCGGTCGCCCAGCATCCACTGCGCGGCCGCAGCCACCGCGACCGTGCGCCACGCCAGCATCACGAACTCGAGGTGCAGCGCCAGCATCCACTCGAACGGGTTGTGGACCCCGGGCAGCAGGAACGCCCAGGTGTACATCATGCTCGACAGGTGCGGCAGCGTGCGGTTGTACTCGGAGAGAAACGGCACGATGCGACCGGCACGCACGTAGTCGTGGGCGATCGGCAGGTGGTACCAGGCCGCATCGAGGGAGATGGCCTCGGGGCTGAAGGCGATCACGTAGACCACCGCGAAGCCGATCACGCACCAGATCACGGCGACGCGGCGGAACATCGCCATCGCGGCCGACTCCTGCACCGGCGCGCGCAGCTCGTCGATCGTGCGCACGACCAGCCCCCGCAGCTCGCGACGCGCGAAGGTCACGAACAGCACCGGCAGGCCCAGCGCAACCGAGGGGTGGAAGGCACCGACTGCGCCGGCCACGTAGAGGCTCAGCACGAACGCGACCAGGCCGACGGCCATGCTGAGCAGCCAGGTCTCTGCCAGCGGCGGCTCGTGCTCGCGCAGCAACCGTCGCAGGATCACGCGGCCCATGCCGACGCAGGCCGCGGTGTACAGCGCGAGGTAGACCCACAGCAGGCCCACGCGCCAGACCAACCACGCCCGCAGCGGATAGTGATGGTTCACCGTGGCGGCGAACACCGCCACGCCGATAAGGCACACCAGCGCGACGGCGATGCTCCGCAACGTCCCGCTGCCCCACGCACGCTTCCATCGGGGCTCGTGCCCGCGCTCGCCATCGTCCATCGCTAAACCACCACCCAACCGCCTACGAGACCGTGCCACCGATGCTCGGCTCGACGCGCAACGACGGCGCGTGTGACGACGCTAGCATCGGCCAGCGATGGCAGCAAGGCGAGCGTGGCGGACCCGCGCACCGCGGGAGGATGGCAGGCCCGTGCGCCGACGCGCAAGACCCCCCAGCTCGGGGCTCGACGCGCCGGTTCGGCGGCCAGCGGCGTCGCGCGTCGATCAGACCCACGGCCAGCTGGCGTGGCACGAGCCGCACACCGCGTGCTCGCGTCGGCGATCGGCACGATGGGCGTCACGCAGGGCCGTCATGCCGGGACCGTGGAAGATCGTTCGCAAGCTGTCGCGGCTCGCATCGCCGACCACCAGCTTGCGCAGTGCCGCGTCGTCACAGCACGGTGCGACGCGGCCGTCGTGGTAGACGAACATCGACGACCACGGCGTGGGGCACGGCGCGTGCCAGCTGTCCTGGGCGATCACCCGCAGGCGGTTGCGCACCGGCTGCCCGACGTCCTTGCGGGCCAGCTCGCCGAGCCAGTCGGTCCGGTTGGTGATCGAGATGCGATCGACGCCGGGCTGTGCGCGCCAGAAATCCTCGAACGCCGCCAGCTCGTGCACGTTCTCCTGCATCGCCACGCACGAGACGGTCACGCGCGGACCGCCGCCGGCGGCTTGCTTGAGCGCGAGGAAGCGCTGCAGGTTGCCGTAGGTCCGCTCGCGGCGAAGCGGCGGCATGATGCGCTCGTAGACCGCCGCCGAATAGCCGTTGACGCTGAAGTTCACGTCGGTCCAGCCACCTTGCTCGAGCATCGCGGACGCGAGCGCCTCGGTCAGCAGGCTGCCGTTGGAGTAGAAGGAGTACGACAGGCCCGCGGCGCGTACGATCGCGATCCGCTCGAGCCAGTGCTTGTCGACCAGCGGCTCGCCGTAGATCGACAGGCACACCTCCGGTACGCCCCAGCGCGCAAGCTGGTCGACGAGGCGCTGGAACAGCGCGCGATCCATGATGCCGACCATGCGACGCTCGCCGTGCACGCACATCACGCAGCGCGCGTTGCAGGTCAGCGCGGTCTCGATCGCGACCCGTGGTACCACCTCGGGCAGCGCCCGATCGGCGGCCGCGACCCGGTGGTGGACGAACGCCCGGAACGCGCGCGTGCGCGTCAGCGGCGGCCAGCTGTACAGCGACCGGGCGGCGTGCACGAGGCGCGGCGACTTCAGCAACGCCCGTCGCACCCGCGCCAGCGCGGGGTGCCTATCCACCGGTGCAGCGACCATCTACCCCGGCCATGGCACGCCGACCCCGCATCTGTGTCGCGCTCGAATGCTCCGGCGATGAACGCTGCCCCGGAGCGTCAACCTCGACGCCGACGCAGACGCCCCCACATGCGCGCGAGCAGGCCCTGCAGCCGCGTGGCGCCGGGGAAGCCGAGTCGCGCCAACACGGCCGCATACACCAGCAGGCCCAGGCCGCCCGCCGCCGCGGTCACACCGAGATCGATGACGCGCTGCGCGAGGCCGCCGGCGGGCAGGCGCGCCGCGCCGTAGACCATCGCCCACGCCAGCCCCGCGAGCACGGCGTTGCCGAGCATCAGCGCGCCCAGCCGCGACCACGTGCCCTGCGCGGGCGGTCGCGCGATCACGCGGCCGAACGACAGGCGCAGCACCGAGAGGTTCACCAGCGCCCCGACGCTGGTGCCGAGCGCGATGCCAGGCGCGCCCAGTTCGCGGTACGTGAGCGCGTTGAACACGAGGTTGGCCGCAACGCCGAGCAGTGAGGCCGTCATGGGGATGCGCGGCCGATCGACGCCGTAGTACGCCGGCGCGATCACCTTCACCAGGGCGTAGGGCACCAGGCCCAGCACGTAGGCCCGCAGCACCCACGCGATCGCGAGTGCATCGTCGGCCGAGGTCGCGCCCCAACGGAACACCAGGCGCACGATCGGCTCGGCGAGCACGAACAGGCCCACCGCGCTGGCCGAGGTGAGCATCGCGGCCGCCCACACGCCGTCGCGGGTGCGCAGCGCGAGCGCGTCGCGATCGCCCCGCGCCGCCTGCTCGGACACGCCGGTGGTGGTGACGGTCGCGATCGCCACCCCGAAGACCCCGAGCGGCAGGAAGAACAGGCGGAACGCGTAGCTCAGCTGCGCGACCGGACCGTCGCCGAGCGCAGCTGCGAAGCCGGTGTTGATGAAGACGTTGAGATTGACCGCGGCGATGCCGACCACCGCCGGGGCGATCAGCCCGAGGATGCGGCGCACGCCGACGTCGCCCAGGGCCCCGCGCAGCCGCAGCCGTGGGCGGTAGCCGTCGCGCCACAGCGCGCCGAGCTGTGCGAACGCCTGCACCGCGCCCGCGATGGTGGTGCCGATGCTCCACCACAGGATCGCCTGGTGCCCGCGGCTGCCGAGTGCGAACACCACCACGCCCGCCGCGATGCTCACGAGGTTGAACCATGCCGACGCCAGCGCGGGCAGCACGAAGCGCCGCTGCGCGTTGAGCATGCCGGCCCAGACCGCCGCGAGGCTGACGAGGACGAGGATCGGCAACATCGTGCGGGTCAGCTCGACCGCCAGCGCGAGCTTGTCCGCGTCGCCGGCGAAGCTGCGCGTCATCGCGACCACGATCGGCTCGGCGAAGACGATCGCGGCGGCGGTGAGCAGCCCGGTCACCACCAGCAGCAGCGACATCACGAGGTCGGCGAGGGCATGCGCCCGCTCACGACCATCGTTGTGCAGCGCGGCCGTGAACGTCGGCACGAACGCCGACGACAGCGCGCCCTCGGCGAACAGGTCGCGCAGCAGGTTCGGCACGCGGAACGCGACCTGGTAGGCGTCGGCGATCGCACCGGCGCCGAACAACGCGGCGAACACGGTCTCGCGCACCAAACCGAGCACGCGCGAGGCCAGGATGGCCAGCGAGACCGGGGCCGAGGAGCGCAGCGCGTCGGGCACGGCCGGGAGTGTGACAACGAGGGACCCGCGTTGGCGAAACTTCGTGCGTCCGACCGGCCACTGTCATAGCCGGGTGGATCGACCACGCCAGCCAGGGCCGCCCGGACGCGTGCGCGGTCACACGCCCCAAGTCTGCTTGAATCCATGCCTCGAGCCCCCCGCGGGGCTCGGCACGGGCCTCGCACACGCGGCGCCACGTCCTGTCATGAACGTGTTCTTCGTCATCGCAATCGTCGCCGCCCTCCTCAACCTCGCGATCGGCATCGCGTCCTTCGTCGGCGAGCGCGGCTTCAGCTTCGATCTGCGCCGTGGGCCCCGTCGTCGTGACGGTCGCCGTCGCGGTGGCCGTCGTGCGGCCGACCTCACGGCGTGAGCCCCACGTCAGCCCGCGCCCAAGCCCGGCGCGGAGCCCCGCAGCGAGGCGCCCGCGCCCGCGAGCGTGCGCCCCGGCCACGACACCTCGACCAGCTCGAGGCCCGCGGCCGGCGCAGTGCGCCCGGCGAGCCGTCGATCGCCCGCCGCGAGCGCGCGCTCGATGCGACCGGCATCGCCGCGTCCGAGCCCGATCTCCACCAGCGTGCCCGCGATGATGCGCACCATGTTGTGCAGGAACGCGGTGCCGCGCACGTGCAGCTCGAGCAGCGCGCCGTGTTCGCGCAGCTCGACCCCGAAGATCGTGCGCTCGGTGCTGGTGGCCTGACACGCGCTCGAGCGGAACGCGGCGAAGTCGTGGGTCCCGACCAGCACCGCCGCGGCGGCGCGCATGGGCGCGAGCTCGAGCGGCCGCCCCAGCAGCCACTGGTAGCGCGCGGTCATGGGGTCGCGGCCGGCCGCGGTGCGGATGCGGTAGCAGTAGTGCTTGCCGTCGTTGTGGTGGCGGGGCTCGATCGGCGCCGGGCATTCGGTCCAGGCGTCGGTCACCGCCACGTCGGCCGGCAGGAGGTCATCGAGCGCACGCACGAGGTTGGCGCAGGGGATCGGCACCGGACACTCGAACGCCGCCACCTGCCCGCGTGCGTGCACGCCGGCGTCGGTGCGCGAGGCCCCGCGCACGCGGATCTCCGCGCGACACAGCCGTGACAGCGCGTCCTCGAGCGTGCCCTGCACCGTGCGCATGGCGGGGCCCGCCGGATGCGCGGGTTGCCGCGCCCAGCCGTGGAAGTCGGTGCCGTCGTAGGCGACCCGCAGCAGCGTGCTCGAGGGTTGCGTGGGCGCGAGCATACGACGGCTCGGGCGGCCTAGCGCGGGGGCGGCGTGCTACGTTCGCGCGCGCCGCGGGCCGGTCGACCACGATCCGAGCGCCGCGCGCGGGAGAAGAAGGCCATGCACAAGGTTCTCATCATCGGTGCGGGTGGCGTCGGCGGCGTGGTCGCGCACAAGTGCGCGATGCATCCGCAGGTGTTCGGCGACGTCGTGCTCGCGAGCCGCACAAAGGCCCGCTGCGACGCGATCGCGGCCCAGATCAGCGAGCTGCACGGCCGCACGATCCAGACCGCCTCGGTCGACGCCGACGACGTCGCGCAGACCGTCGCGCTGATCCGCAAGCTGCAGCCCGAGCTCGTCATCAACGTCGCCCTGCCCTACCAGGACCTGCCGCTGATGGACGCGTGCCTCGAGGCCAAGGTCGACTACCTCGACACCGCCAACTACGAGCCGCCGGACGTCGCGAAGTTCGAATACAAGTGGCAGTGGGCCTACCGCGAGCGGTTCGAGAAGGCCGGCATCATGGCGCTGCTGGGCTCGGGCTTCGACCCCGGCGTGACCAACGTGTTCTGCGCCTACGCGCGCGACCAGCTGTTCGACACCATCGAGTCGGTCGACATCGTCGACTGCAACGCCGGCAGCCACGGTCATCCGTTCGCGACCAACTTCAACCCCGAGATCAACATCCGCGAGGTCACCGCGCGCGGCAAGTACTGGGAGCGCGGCGAGTGGAAGGAGATCGACCCCATGTCGATCAGCCAGACCATCGACTTCCCCGGCGTCGGGCCCAAGAAGGCCTACCTCATCTACCACGAGGAGCTCGAGTCGCTGGTGCAGCACCTGCCCGGGCTGCAGCGCATCCGCTTCTGGATGACCTTCGGCGACGAGTACCTGACGCACCTGCGGGTGCTGCAGAACGTCGGCATGACGCGCATCGATCCGGTCGAGTTCAACGGCCAGCAGATCGTGCCGATCCAGTTCCTCAAGGCGCTGCTGCCCGACCCCGCCAGTCTGGCCGAGAACTACACCGGCAAGACCTCGATCGGCTGCATCATCGAGGGCAAGAAGGACGGCAAAGCCCGCAAGGTCTTCATCTACAACATCTGCGATCACCACGCGTGCTGGCAGGAGGTCCGCGCGCAGGCGGTGTCGTACACCACCGGGGTGCCCGCCACCGTCGGCGCCGAGATGATGCTGACCGGCAAGTGGAAGCGGCCGGGCGTGTGGCACATGGAACAGTTCGACGCGGTGCCGTTCCTCGAGCGCCTCGCGCCCGCCGGTCTGCCCTGGCACGTGCAGGAGCTGTGATCGACGTGTTCGTGTCGGAACGAGTCCCCGCGATCGACTTCGCGACCGTCGAGACCCCGTGCTTCGTCATCGATCGCGGGGCGCTCGCCGACAACCTCGCGATCCTGCGGCGCGTGCAGCAGGAGGCCGGCTGCAAGATCCTGTTGGCGCTCAAGGGCTTCGCGGCGTGGCCCTGCTTCGCACAGATCCGCGAGGCGCTGCCCGGCGTGACCTCGAGCTCGCCGCACGAGGCCCGCCTGGGGCGCCAGCACTTCGGCGGCGAGGTGCACGCCTGCGCGCCAGCCTACTCGGACGCCGACTTCGACGAGCTGCTGGGGCTGTGCGATCACGTGGTGTTCAACTCGTTCTCGCAGTGGCAGCGGCTGCGGCCACGCTACCAACGGCACCTCGATCAGGGCGGCCGGCCGGTCGAGTTCGGCATCCGGCTGAACCCCGAGCACCGCGAGGTCGAGGTCGAGCTCTACGACCCGTGCGGTGCGTGCTCGCGGCTCGGGGTCACCCGTGGGCAGTTCCGCCCCGAGCTGCTCGAGGGCATCGCCGGGCTGCACTTCCACAACCTCTGTGAGCTCGGCTCCGACGCCCTGGTCCGCACGATCGCGGCGGTCGAGCGCAGCTTCGGCGAGTTCCTCGGCCGCATGAAGTGGATCAACATGGGTGGCGGCCACCACATCACGCGGCCCGACTACGACGTCGAGCAGCTGATCGCCGCCGTGACGGCGTTCCGCAAGCGCTGGGGCGTGGAGGTCTACCTCGAGCCCGGCGAAGCGGTCGCGCTCGGCACCGGCGTGCTGGTGGCGCAGGTGCTCGACGTGGTCGAGAACGGCATGCGCATTGCGATCCTCGACACTTCGGCCACCGCCCACATGCCCGACGTGCTCGAGATGCCGTACCGGCCGCTGGTGGTGGGCGCAGGTGAGCCCGGGGAGCGGGGGCACGACGTACGCTTGGGCGGTCTGACCTGTCTGGCCGGTGACGTGATCGGCGACTACTCGTTCGACCGACCGCTCCGGACAGGCGATCGAATCGTGTGTCGCGACATGGCCCACTACACGATGGTGAAGACCACGACCTTCAACGGCGTGCGGCTGCCCTCGATCGCGACCTGGGATCCCAAGTCGGGCACGCTCGAGGTCCATCGTCGGTTCGGCTACGTCGACTACGCCGCGCGTCTGGGCTGATCGCCCACCACGCGAGCCGTCGGCGAACGTCCATTCGATCTGCGCGCGATCGCCATCGCGATCGACCGCGCACGCGCGTGCGCCGATTCCCACGCGCCACGAACCATGTCTATCCTGGGAAATCGTGCCCGCTCCGTTTGCGAGTGGTGGGGGCGCGTCCTTGTCCTTGTTGGTGTCGCCGACGTTCCTCGAACCCGCGACGTGCCCTGCGACCTGCTCGCGCACGCCCGATCAGAAAGGACCTCTTCGCCATGCAAGTCGATGCGATCGCCGCTGACCGGCGACAACACCCCCGCACGCTCAGCCATACCGAGGCGATGGTCTCGACGCGGCGCGGCATCTTCCACTACACCGTCAGCAACCTCTCGGTCGCCGGCGCGCTGCTGGTGGACGGTCCACCGCTGATGGAGGGTGATCACATCGAGATCACGCTGCGGCTGCCGCTGTACCCCGAGTTCCGCGTGCCCGCGCGAGTGGTGCACGTGCGTGGCGACCGGGACGACGTCGCGCTCGGCATCGCGTTCGAGCACGCCGACGATCGCACCGAGGACCACATCCAGTCGGCGTTGCTGTCGGAGATCGAGCGCTCGCAGACCGAGGGCCGCATCGCCGACGTGCTTGCGTGAGCCCCGTCGCTCGCGGCCGAGCTCAGCGCCAAGCCTCGACGATCTCGGCCTCGACCACGATCGGCACCCGCGACACGACGGTGGCCATCTGCGCCACCATGGTCTGCTCGACACTGTCCCGCACCGCGGCCGCGGCCGCGGCCGGGCACTCGGCGAGGTACTCGTCGTGGACCACCAGCACGCCGCGGGCTCCGAGCGCCGGCAGCACGCGGTGCAGCGCCGCCATCGCGCGCTTGAAGCCCTCGGCCGCCGTGCCCTGCACGGGGATGTTGAGCGCGGCCGGCACGCTGACGTGCCCGGCCAGGAAGCGCTTGCGTCGGCCCAGGGCCGTGCGCACCACCACCGTGCCACCGCTGCGGCATCGATCGGCCACGCGTCGGTGCCACGCGGCGATCCCAGGAAACGTGGTGAAGAACGCCTCGCGGGCCCGTCGTGCGCCCGCCAGATCGAGCTCCACGCCGTAGCCCGCCGCCGCGTACTCGCGGAAGCGCTCGGCGCCCATGCCGAAGAGGAAGCCGAAGTTCACCGCCTTGGCGAGCTTGCGCTCGTGGGCAGTGACCTCGTGCTCGGGTTTGCCCGCCAATGTCGCCGCGGTCGCGCGGTGGGGATCGCGGCCCTCGCGGAACACCTGCGCGAGCGCGTCGCAGGGCGCGAGCGCTGCAGCGACCCGTAGCTCGATCTGCGCGTAGTCGGCGACCACCAGCACGTGGCCCGCGGGCGCACGGAAGCAGGCCCGCAGCCCCGGCGCGGTGTGTTCGCTGGGCACCTGCTGGAGGTTGGGCTCCGTGCACGAGAAGCGGCCCGAGTCCGCCGCCAGCGGATGCAGCCGCGCGTGGATGCGGTTGCCGTGGGTGAAGTCGCGGGGCCAGTGGGCGTAGGTCGAGATGAGCTTGTCCAGCCGCGTGATGCGATCGGCAGCGGTGGCCTGCGCCCGCTCGTCGCGCCACGACGCGGCCACGCGCTCGAACGCCGCCGCATCGCAGGGCATGCCGGCGCGCTCCATCGCCACCACCGACGGCACCAGCTCGCACTCGAGCTGCCACGCCGCCATCGCGTCGCGCTTGCGCAGCATCGGCACCATGCGCTGCGCGAGCGCGTGCACGGCCGCGGCCGCGGTCGCACACTGCACGAGCGCATCACGCTCCTGCTCGGGCACGAAGCGCGGCAGCGAGACCGCGTGCTGCAGCACCAACGCCGCGCACACGTCGAGGCCGACGCTGCTGGGCCCGCGTTGACCATCACCGAGCAGCACCGCCGCGCTCTGGGTGCAGCCCAGCCGCGCGGGCGCGAGCTCTTCGCCGCCGTGTCGCCACAGGCGGCCGATTGCGGCCTGGGCCCCGTGCACCACCACGAACGGCGACTCCCCGCCCGCCCACCAGGCGAGCAATGTCGACACCTGCGCGAGCGCGTCACCGGTCAAGACCAGCGCCGCAGGGCCGTCGCCGTGCTCGCGATGCAGCGCCAGCGCCCACAGCTCGCCGCTGCGATGATCGTCGGGATCGGCCCACCCACCCGGGCGCGTGGCGGCGACGTGCAACGCCACGCTGCTCGGCATCGACGTCCGCCACGCCGCGATCGCCTCGTCGGCCGCTGCGCGGGTCGACACCACCTGCAGCGACGGCACCGGCCACGGCCGCAGCGGGGCGTCGGGCGCAGCGGGGGACGACCGCGACATCGGCCGGGAGTCTAGCAGCCCGTCGCGAAAGCTCCGCCCGCGCAAGCGCAGCGTCAGCCCGCGAGTCGACGGCTGGCGGGGCGCAGCGCCCACGACACCGCGACCAGGCCCAACAGCACCGCCGGCGTGGCCAGCTGCGCGAGGGCATCGCCGGCGGCCGCGTGGGACGCGATCGCACCGGTGAGATCGAACACCATGCCCGCGTAGGCCCACTCCTTCAGGCGGCGCATGCCGGGCGCAACGATCGTCACCGCGCCGAGCACCTTCCAGGTGCCGAGAATGAGCGCGAAGTAGTCGGGGTACCCGAGGTGCCGCATCCCCACCATCACGGCGTCAGCACCCAGCAGATCGGCCAGGCCACCGGCAGCGAAGGCGAAGCCCACCAGTGCAGTCGCCACCCATCCCAGGACTCGCTTGGATCGTTCGTTCATGGTGGCCGCAGGGTGGGCCCGCAGACCGCTTGCAGCAATGTCGCAACAACGGCCATGATTGGGCAGGAACCGCTCCAAATGTCCGAACCGCTCGAGACCACCGATCTGCTGGCGTTTGCGACCACCGTCGACGCGCGCTCGTTGTCCCGCGCGGCCGCCGAGCTGGGCGTCCCGCGCTCGACACTCGGGCGACGGCTGTCGCGACTCGAGCGCCGGCTCGGGGTCCGTCTGCTGCGTCGTTCGACCCGCAGCTTGGCGGTCAGCGAGGCCGGCGAGGCGCTCTACCGCCACGCACGACTCGTGCTCGACGCGGTCGCCCAGGCCGAGGCCAGCGTGCGTCGCGACGACTCGACCCTCCGCGGCGACCTGCGGGTCTCGGTGCCGCCGGTGCACGGCTCCAACATCGCCGCACTGGTGCGGGACTTCGCGATCGCACACCCCGAGGTGCGCGTGCACGTGAACGTGACCACGCAGATGGTCGACCTGCGCCGGGGCGGCTACGACGTCGCGCTGCGGGCGAGCATGCAGCTCGAGCCGGGGCTGATGGCACGCACCGTCGGGCGCTCACGCGTGGTCGCGGTCGCCTCGGCGGCATACCTCGCCCGCGCCGGCACGCCGCGTCGCGTCGAGGACCTCCGCGCGCACCGCTGCATCCAAGGCTTCGAGCGCGGCGAGCTGCCGGCGACCCACTGGACCACCGCGCGCGGCCGCCGGGTCGCGATCGCCGGCGCGATGTCGTGCAACGACATGGTCGTGCTCGAGGAGGCCGTCCGCGCCGGGCTCGGCATCGCCTTGATGCCGCTCATGGTCGTGTCCGAGGCGCTGCAGCGCGGCGAGCTGGTGCGGGTGCTGCCCGGCATCTTCGAGCGCGAGGTACGTCTGTCGGTGGTGTTCGTCGAGCGCGAGCTGCAGCCCGCCGCCGTGCGTGCGTTCATCGACGCGCTGGTGCGCTGGGGCGAGCAGCAACTCGGCGCGAGCATGCGCGCGCTCGACGAGCTGGTGCCCCCGCCTCGATCGCGCAGCGCACGGCCGACGACGGCGCGCGAGCCCCGAGCGCGCATCACCAGGCGGTGACGGTGCCGATGCGGGCGTAGCCCCGCTTCGGGTCGTCGATGTGCACGCCGAATTCCCCGTCGGCCCCTGCGGGCACGCTGATCTCGAAGTTCTTGGTCTCGCCGCGTCGCAGCCCGATCACGAGGTCATAGCTGCCCGGCACCTCGGTCAACGGCGCGTCGAAGCTGGCGCGATGCAGGATGTAGTCGCCCGGCCGCCACAGGTTGCACGGGTAGAGGTCCTCGGCGAGCGGCTGGGCGTCGGGGTTCATCCGCGACAGTCGCCCGCCGAGCAAGCGCGCGAACATCTTGGCGCCGCCGGGTACCGGCTTGAGCACGCGCAGCACCATCTGCACCGTGTGCCGCCGACCGCGGACGATCGGCGCGTCGATCTGCCACGCGATGACCTCGACGAACTCCTCGAAGCGCACCAGCGTCTCGTGCTCGAGCGCCGGCGGTGCGTCGAACAACACCTCGAGAATGCGGTTGTGATCGACCTCGCCCGCGGGCAGCACGTTGCTGATGAGCCGCAGGTCCTCGTGCGTGTCGTCGAGCACGAACATCGGCACGCCATGTTGGCGGTGCTGCTGGTAGACCGCGGGGACGTCGAGCGCGCGCAGCAACACGGCGGTCGGCGTCTCGCCGGCGAGGCGATCGTAGATCTCCCGGCGATTGGGCAGCGGCTCGAGGCTGGCGGGCCCGTACAACGCGAGGCCGCGGTCGCGCACACGATGGGTGCCGAGGGTCGGCTCGAGCTCGCCTGCCTCCACCAAACCCGCGAAGTGGTCGAGCACCGCGCGGGGCGAGAGCTTCGCGCTGGTCTCGCGCAGCAGGCCGTGGGTCTGCTGCCAGGCGAACGCGGCCGCCAGCGCCAGCGCCAGCACGACTGCGGCGTGCTCGCCCACGACCGCCGGCACGCGGGCGCGCACGCGCGACCATCGGCGGCCGTCGTCGTCGCCGGGTGCGAGCGCGAGCCCGACGACGAGCACCAGCGCCAGCAGCTTCGCGAAGCGGCCCAGCTGCGCGGCGGTGCCGAGCAGGTCGGCGGGGTACTCGTTGACCGCGAACGCGTGCAGCGGCACTGCAATGGTCTCGGGCGCCAGCTCGAGATCTTTGGCGAGTGCGAGTGTGCCGAACACCGCCAGCAGCACGGCGGCGCGCCGACGCGGACGCGCGGCGCGAGGATCGGACAGCGACGCGAGCGCGCCCGCGGCCGCGATTGCGACCGGGACGCGCAGCGGGACGTCGGTGAGGCCGTAGATCAGCGACCACGCGCTGCACATCACCACGCCGCCGAGCAGCCACCCCGCGAGGCCGCGGTCGCGCCCCAGCGCGAGCCCGACCACTGCCAGCGGCAGCCACGGGAAGCTCTGGTGCCCGAGATCGGACAACGCGGCGGTGAAGCGGCGCAGCTCGGGCTTGTCGACCAGCTCGAGGTCCTTCGCCGCGCCGAGCAGCGGGATGAAGCCGTCGCCCTGGTGCACCACCAGCCACGCCGAGATCGCGGCGGCCACCAGCAGGCCCGCCGCGAGCGCGCGGCGGCGCAGCTCCGCGGTTGCCGGCAACATCGCCAGCATCGCGAAGCCGGGCACCAAACCGCCGAGCAAGAGCCCCGCGCTGGCGACCGCGGCCGCAATCGCCACCAGCGACGCCGCGAACCCCAGCGCCCGACTGGGCCCCGCGGCGCGCTCGCCCGCCAGCGCGGCGACCACCGCGAGCACCCCGAAGCACTCGCCGAAGGGATCGCCCATCACCGTGCGCCCCGCGATCGCGAGCGCCGGCATCGACAGTGCGATCACACCGGCGGCGATCGAGACCCACGTGGTGGCGCCGCGCGCCCGCGCCAGCCACGTACAGGCCGCGGCTGTGATCGCGACGGCGAGCGCGTGGGGCAGCCGCAGGCCCAGCTCACCGCCGAGCTTCGACCACGTGAACGTGCGCAGTAGATCGGGCAGTGCCGGCGCGCGCACGAGACCCGTGCGCGCTTCACCGGTCGCCGCGGCCGCGCGGTCCAGCACGCCGAGCTCGGCGCCGCTCCAGAAGCCGGCGTCGCCCAGGCCGGGCAGCAGCGACAGCACCGCGAACGAACCCACCGCGAGCACCGCGAAGGCACCGGCGGACACGGGTGCACGACGGCCCGCGAACGACATGACGCGGGCGAGGATAGCAGCCCGCCCGCGCCGCGCGGGCGCGGGGATGGTCGGCCGCCGTCCCGGTGGATGAAGCGGGCGCGCTCGGGTAGCGTGCGGGCCATGCTGAACGGCAACGCGGCAACGATCGCAGCCCTCGCACTCACGCTGCTCGCCCCCGCCTGTGGCGGCAACGCCCCCGACGCCAAGGGCGACGCCAAGACGGCCGCCAAGGCCGACGCGAAGACGGCGGCCAAGCCCGACGCCAAGCCCGACGACAAGCCCGACGACAAGGCCGACGACAAGGCCGACGACGCGGTCGACGATGGTGCCGCTACGCCCGCGGCGGCGTGGAGCTGGCAGCTGCCGACCGGCATCCACACGCCGCCGAAGGTGCCCGACGACAACCCGATGTCGGCCGCGAAGGTCGAGCTCGGTCACCGCCTGTTCATGGACAAGCGCCTGTCGGTCGACGGCTCGCGCAGCTGCTACAGCTGCCACCAGAACGAGCTCGGCAACGCCGACGGCCGCGCGAAGGCGCTGGGCCCCGGCAACAAGGACCTGCCCCGCAACTCACCCACGATCTGGAACGTCGGGCTGCTGTCGGCGCTGTACTGGGACGGGCGTGCCGCCGACCTCGAGGCGCAGGGCCTCGGCGCGCTCAAGGGCGGCAACATGGGCCTCGGCGACGGCGTCGAGGCCAAGGCCGCGGAGATCGGCGCGCTGCCCGAGTACGCCGACGCGTTCGCCAAGGCGTTCGGACTCGCGCCAGGCACCGCGATCACCGGCAAGCACGTCACGCAGGCGCTATCGGCCTACGAGCGCACGCTGCTGTGCGGCGACACGGCGCACGACCGCGACGCCCAGGACGAGGCGGCCAAGCGCGGCTGGGCGCTCTTCAGCACCACCGCGGGCTGCATCACCTGCCACGCGCAGGACAACTTCACCGATGGCCTCTTCCATCGCACCGGCATCGGCGCGAGCGAGCCCGCCGCCGAGGGTGCCGATCTCGGTCGCGGCAAGATCTCCAGCAACGCCGACGAGAACTTCATGTTCCGCACGCCGACGCTGCGCAACGTCGCCCGCACCGCTCCCTACTTCCACGACGGCAGCGTCGCCACCCTCGAGGAGGCGGTGCGCATCATGGCCGGCGGCGGCGTGCGCGATCACGGGCCGGTCGACGCGAACCTCTTGGATCGCAAGCTCACCGATGATCAGATCGCGGATCTCGTCGCGTTCCTGAAGTCGCTCGATTGCCCGGGTTCGCTCGAGGTGATCGGCGACCAGAAGGTCGACGGCATCGGCGGCACCTGAAGCGAGCGCGCGAACCAACGAAGAAGGGCGCCACGGCGATGTGCCGTGACGCCCTTGGTGTCGTTCGAAGGGAACGACGCGCGATCGACTACTCGATCACGCAGCTGCTGCCCTCGCCGCACTGCGCGTCGTCGGTGCAGCCGCACAGGCCGGTGGCGGTGTCGCAGACCAGGTCGCCGCAGTCGGCGTCCGCGGTGCACGGCGGGACCAGGCAGGCGCCGGTCTCGGTGTCGCAGGTGAAGCCCGCGCCGCAGTCCGCGTCGGCGGTGCAGCCCGGCGGCTGGCAGTAGCTGCCGTCGCCACCGGTGCAGGTCCAGCCCATCAGGAACTGGTCCTCGCAGTCCATGTCGGCCGCGCAGCCCGGCTGGCACGCCATGGTGCCACCGCCGATGTCGGCGCAGATCCACGCCGGCAACGCGCCGCCCATGGTGCACTCGTCGTCGGAGGTACAGCCGCCGAAGGCGCAGAAGCCACCGTCGCACGTCCACGCGTACGGATAGGTACCGATGCCGGCCTCGCAGGTGGGCTCGCCGGCGCAGCAGTCGATCGCCTCGGCGCAGGTGAAGTTGCAGTAGCCAGCGCTGCCGCCGGTGTCGGTGTCAGGACCGGTCGAGTCGCCGGTGGCGCTCGCCGAGTCGGTCGCCGAAGCCGAAGCCGAGGCCGACGCCGAAGCCGAGGCCGAGGCCGAGTCGGTCGCCGAAGCCGAAGCCGAGGCCGACGCCGAGTCGGTCGCCGAGGCCGAGGCCGAGGCCGAAGCCGAGTCGGTGGCGCCGCCGGTGGAGGCACCATCGTCGTCACCGTCGGTGACGACGCAAGCGCCGAAGAGGGGGGAGAGCAGCGCGAAGGCAGCGATGAACTTCTTGTGGGTCAACATCGAGGGGTATTCTCCTGTGGATCAGTTCGAGGGGTTCGTGCGGGGCCGAGCGCTTGGCCGCGTCACCGGGCCATGGACGTCGCACTCACGGCGAAACTTCGCCGAAAGCGCGCGCCAGGATCCGAGGACGAGGACGGGCGACAGCTCGCACCAACCGTTGGACAACCACCATGCGGCATTCGATCGCCGCGACGTACGACGCGAAGATCGAATGGAGTTCGACGGGAGCAAGACAACGCATGGCAGGCTAAGAGAGAGCACGTCGAGGTCAGGTGTGACTGGCCGCGATGTGCTCGAGCCGTATTGTTCTTCGCCGCGTCGGCGAGCGCCAGATCAAAAGTGCCTCGAACCCGCGGCAAACCGCGACTACGAGGGGATTCCGCCCACGTGCGGGCGCGCCCGCGGTGGGAATGTCGGTTTGGCGCGCGCACCAACGGCGGCCTTCGAACGCACGAACGCGCGGAATGGTTCCCCACCCGCGCGTCCTTCGAGATTCTCTGGCCCGCATCGCAACCGCGATGCTGACGTTGCGTCGCCTAGCGCTTGCTGAACTGGAAGCGCGCGCGAGCGCCCTTGCGACCGTACTTCTTGCGCTCCTTCTTCCGGGAGTCGCGGGTGAGGTAGCCGTTCTCCTTGAGCGCCTCGCGATACTCGTCCGAGATGCGCAGCAGTGCGCGGGCGATGCCCAGGCGCACGGCGCCCGACTGCGCCGACAGACCACCACCCTTGGCCGTGCACCACACGTCGAACTTGTCGCGGGTGTTGGTGGCCACGAGCGGCTGCTCGACGATCTTCATGTTCGTCGGGCGCGTCACGTAGCGCTCGGCCTCGCGGCGGTTGATGGTGATGCGGCCACCACCGTTGAAGAGCCACACGCGCGCGACCGCAGTCTTGCGGCGTCCGGTCGCGTAGTACGTCATCGAGTCGTTGGAGAAGGCCATGGGATCCTAGGCGACGGGCGTGAAGGGCTTGGGGTTCTGGGCCGAGTGGGGATGCTCGGCGCCGGCGTAGATCTTGAGCTTGCTGAAGGTCGCGCGACCGTTCGCGTTGCGCGGCAACATGCGCCGCACGGCCTGCTTGATCAGCTCCTCGGGCTTGTCGGCGAGCATCTGTCGCGCCGGCACGCTCTTCATGTGACCGAGGAATCCGGTGTGGCTGTGGTACAGCTTCTGATCGAGCTTGCGCCCGGTCAGCTTCACCTTCTCGGCGTTGATGACGATGACGAAGTCACCGGCATCGGCATGGGGCGTGAAGATGGGCTTGTGCTTGCCCCGCAGCAGGCTCGCGATCTGGCTCGCAGCGCGGCCCAGCGTCTGCCCGCTCAGGTCCACTACCCACCAGTCACGGCGGATTTCGTTCGGCTTCGGGTACATCGTCCCCATGGGGGCGGAGCCTGCCTCGGGCCCCGCGTCGCTGTCAAGACGGGCCCAGACGGGCTACACTGACGGGCGTCGTGGTCGACCCGGGCGCGCGCCCGAAGGCCTTCGAGACCACCCCAACCCCGCCCCGCCCCACGATGGCCGACGTGACCTCTCCCGCGAGCGACACCGCCGGGCCCCTGCCCGCCCGGCCGGCGCGCATCCTCGTCGCGGATGACACGGAGGCAGATCGCCGTGCTGCGCGCGACGCGCTCGAGGCCGGCGGCCACATCGTGGTCGACGCGACCGATGGCCAGCACGCACTCGAAGTGTTCGCGCGCGAGCGCCCCGACCTCGTGATGCTCGACGTCGTGATGCCGCGACTGTCGGGCCTCGAGTGCTGCCGCATCCTCAAGGCCAAGACCCAGCAGACCTATCTGCCGGTCATCATGGTCAGCACGCGCAACTCCGTGAACGCGCGCGTCGAGGGCCTGCGTTCGGGCGCCGACGACTACCTCGGCAAGCCCTACGATCCCGAGGAGCTGCGCGCACGCGTGGACGCGTTGCTCCGCGCGCGTCGCATGCTGGGCGATGAGCACGCACGCGAGCCCGGTGTCACCGAGGACGGACGGCTCGACGGTGCACACCTGCGGCGGCTCGAGCAGGAGTTCGATCGCGCCGAGCGTTACAGCGATCCGCTCGCGTGCCTGCGCATCGCCATCGACGGAGAGGACGAGGCTGCCCCCGACCTGCGCGCAACGCTGCGCGCGGTGATCGACGCGACGGTCCGCAAGATCGATCTCGTGTTCCCTGCACGACCCGGCGGATTCCTGGTCGCGCTGCCCAACACCCACTTTCCGGGGGCGCTCGCGGTCGCCGAACGCATCGCCCGCGACGCCCGCAGCCGCAGCGGCGGCAAGACCGTGAGCATCGGCGTGGCGTTCTTCCCGAACCGCGACGTGCACGCACTGCGCGAGCTGGTGGAGCTCTGCGACGCGGCGCTCGAGCGCGCCCGCGGCGAGGGTGGCGGACGCATCTGCCTGTTCCAGCACCAGGGCTACATCTACGCGCCCGAGGATCCGTGATCCCCACCGACCGCTCGCCGATCGCCGCCACGCGCTCGATCCTGCTGTATCCGCGCGACGGCGACGACGCCCGCAAGGCCACCCACGCCGCGCTCGAGACGTTGGCGACCCACGGCGTCTCGGTGCTGCTGCCGCGCGAGTGGCTGCAGAGCTCCGGCGCCCGCCCCAGCAGCGACCACGTCGCGCTCGAGCTCGACGACGTCACCACCCAGATCGACCTCGTGGTGGCGCTGGGCGGCGACGGCACCCTGCTCCGGGCCGCCCGCTGGGTCGGCGCGCGGCCGATCCCGTTGATGGGCGTGAACCTCGGCAACCTCGGCTTCCTGGCCGCCTATGGCGCCGCCGAGCTCGACGAGGCGCTGCGGGCCGCGACCGCGGGCGAGCTGGTGTGGCAGCCGCGGCTGCGCATGCAGGTCGAGCTGTTCCGCGGCGGCAAGCTGCACGCGACGCAGACCGGCTGCAACGACACCTACGTGAAGCACGGCGAGTTGCCGCGCATGCTGCAGCTGCGTACCAGCATCGCGGGCAACTTCGCCGCGTCGCTGCGCGCCGATGGCCTGATCGTGTCGACCCCGATGGGCTCCACCGCATACAACCTCGCGGCCGGCGGACCGATCGTCGACTCCGACACCGACACCTGGACCATCACGCCGATCTGTCCGCACACGCTGACCCATCGGCCGGTGGTGACGCGCGCGGGGCACACCGTCGCGATCGAGTACCTCGGCCCGGAGGACGCGGGCCCCGCGACCCTGTCCATCGACGGCCAGTGGGGCTGTCCGCTGCTGGTCGGAGATCGCGTGGCGATCCGCCGCGCGGACGCGCCACTGCGGCTGGTGCCGCCACGCGCGACGGTGTTCGACGTGCTCGCGCTCAAGCTCGGCTGGGGCGGGTAGTGTCCAGCCGACCATGTTGCTGCACCTGCGCATTCGCGGTCTCGCGCTGCTCGAAGACGTCGCCCTCGATCTCGTGCCCGGCCTGAACGTGCTCACCGGCGAGACCGGGGCCGGCAAGTCGATCATCGTCGGCGCGTTGTCGCTCGTACGCGGCGCGCGTGGTCGCGTCGAGCTGGTGCGCGAGGGGGGCGACAGCGCCGAGGTCGACGCGCAGTTCGATCTCGACGCCGCACAGGTGGAGCGCGTACGTGCGGTGCTCGAGCGCCACGGCCACAGCCCCGAGGTCGACGGCGAGGACGGCCTGCTGGTCCATCGCGCGATCACCCGCGCCGGTCGCAGCCGTGCGGCGGTGGCCGGCGGCCTCGTGACGCAGGCCGTGCTGGCCGAGGTCGGCGAGGAGCTGGTCGACATCTGCAGTCAGCACGAGCACCACTTCCTCACCCACGCCACGCGCCACCTCGAGGTGCTCGACGCGTGGGCCAAGCTCGGCGGCGAGCTGGCCGAGCACCACGGCCGCTACCACGCTTGGCAGCAATCACGTCGCGCGCTGCACGAGCTGCAGGAGCGCGCCGCCACGCGTGAGCGCCACCTCGACTACCTGCGCTTCGCGGTCGACGAGCTCGACGCGGTGGCGCCCGACCTCGACGAGTACGAGGCGCTGTCGCGCCGCGTCACGCTGTTGCGCAACGCCCAGCGCTGGGCCGAGTTCGCCCGCGAGGCCCACGCGACGCTGTACGACGCCGACGACGCGGTCGCAGGCCGGCTGGCGTCGCTGCTCGATCGCGCCAAGGGCGGTCGCGACGACTCGAACCACCTCGGGCTCATCGAAGAGCAGCTCGCGGTGGCGCAGATCGCCTGCGAAGAGGCGGCGCGCGCCGCTGCGCGCTTTGCCGACGAGCTGGAGGTGGAGCCCGGCGAGCTCGAGGCCGCCGACGATCGTCTGCACGAGCTGGAACGCCTGCGTCGAAAGCACGGCGTCGGCATCGGCGAGCTGGCCGACAAGCTCGCGCAGATGCGGGCCGAGCTCGAGCAGCTCGAGCACGCCGACGAGCACCTGCGTGCGCTGGGCGATCGCACCGACGAGCTGCTCGCGGCCGCGAACCAAAGCGCGCAGCGGCTGCACGTCGCGCGCACCGAGGCCGCCACGGGCCTGGCCGCGGCGATCGAGCAGGAGCTCGCCGCGCTGCACATCCCCAAGGCGCGCATGCAGGTGCAGATCGAGCGCGACGCCGAGCCCGGGCCCGATGGCTTCGATCGCGTCGAGTTCCTGTTCTCGGCCAACCCCGGCGAGCCGCTGGCGCCGCTGCGCAAGGTCGCGTCCGGTGGCGAGCTCTCGCGCGTGCTGCTGGCGCTCAAGGGCGCGCTCGCGGCCGAGGATCGCATCGCGACCTACGTGTTCGACGAGGTCGACGCCGGTGTCGGCGGTGCGGTCGCCGAGTCGATCGGCCGTCGCCTGCAGCGGGCCGCCGCGCACCACCAGGTGCTGTGCGTGACCCACCTGCCGCAGATCGCCGCCTTCGCCGACGCCCACTTCCGCGTCGGAAAGCTGCAGCGCAAGGGGCGAACCATCACCGAGGTCGCGCGCCTCGACGACCAGGAACGAGTCGAGGAGATTGCGCGCATGCTCGGCGGCGCCAAGGTCACCCAGAGCGCGCGCGATCACGCGGCCGAGCTGGTCGCGTCGGCGCGGACGGACAAGGGCCGCGGTGCGAAGCGCAGCGGCGCGGCCAAGCGCAGCGAGACCGCGACGCGCACCGCCACGCCCGCCGACAAGCCCAAGGCCAAGGCCAAGCGCGACACGGCGCGGCGCAGCGCTGGCTAGTCACGGCTGTACCGCGACGATCCACGGATCGCCGTCGCCCGTCAGGTCGCGCATGACGCCCGCAGCGACGAGCGTCCCGTCGGGGGCGACGTGCACCTCCGTGCACTCGTTGTCACCGAACTCGGCGAAGTCGGCGAACG
This sequence comes from Deltaproteobacteria bacterium, assembly GCA_016709225.1. Taxonomy (NCBI): domain Bacteria; kingdom Pseudomonadati; phylum Myxococcota; class Myxococcia; species Deltaproteobacteria bacterium. The sequence continues at coordinate 2,923,316 of JADJEE010000001.1, forward strand.
CGACGCCCCAGGTCATCTGCCCCGCGGACGTGACCCGCGTCAGCGAGCAATGCACGCTGGCTTCGGTCACCGAAGTCACCACCAGCACGTCACCGTCGGCCAGCGCCCGCAGGTCGGTGATGAGCCCGTACGCCCACGGGAGCGCGACGTCGGGCAACGGCGTCCCGTCCGGTGCGAAGCTCAGCAGCCGAGGGGTGTCGGCGACGGTCTGGATGGCCGCGAAGACCGTGCCATCCTCCGCGACCGCGACCGCCTTGGTGTCGCTGCCCACCTCCGTGTGGGACCACAGCAGCTCGTCGTGGCCGTCGTACTTGCCGATCCACGGGTTGTCGACGACGTCGGTGCCGACGGCGAGCAGGCCGTCGTGGCCCACGGCGAGATCGGAGATGTAGAGATCGATCGGCGTCGAGATGGTCGCCAGTGGTGCACCGCTGGCGTCATAGCGCGCGATGAGCCCGCTGGTCGAGGTTCCGCCACCGGTGATCAGAGTGCCGCCCGTGGTGCGGGTGAGCGCGCCGATCGATGTGTCGGCCTCCGTGCGCGACCATAGCTCGTTGCCGTCTTGATCGTACCGGCGCAGGTTCGAGACGCCGGTACCCCCGGGCATCTGCGCAGCGACGACGAACGACGTCTCGCTGTCCCACACCAGTCCGTAGGCGTTGTCGGGCGTGGCGAGCGTCGTCACGAGCGTGCCGTCGGCCTCGTAGATCGAGAGGAAGCCGCTCGTGAACGGCCAGTCCACCGGTCCCGCAGCGGCGATGCGGCCGCTCGGCGAGACCCCGGCCGCGAACGCGGACTCCCAGTACGGCCCACCCTCGGCGTGCTGCCACAACACCGTCGGCGGCCCATCGCAGTCGGTGCACGGCAGGATCGGACCACCGCTCGACGCGTCGCCCTCGCCGCTGCTGGCGTGCGAGTCCGACGCCGCCGCATCGTCGCTCGACGCCGGCTCACCCGAGCTGCTCGAGTCCGTGCCCGCCGCATCGCCGCGACGGGGCTCACACGCGCCACCGAAGGCGAGCCCCAGCAGGGCCACCACCGGCGCAGCGAACGAACGCGTAGACGTGCTCGATGTCGTCCGGTCCATGCCGGCTAGACTCGCGAGCGGGCCGACCGATCACGAGATCGCCCGCGCGTCCGAACCGACCGCGCCCGCCGCCAGCGGGAGCCGCCGTGCCCGGGCTCAGACGCTCACGCGTCGCACGCTGCGGATGCCGGCCGCGCGCTCGATGCGGTTCATGATGCGCACGACCTGCTCGGCACTGCGGATCTCGAGCTGCAGCGTGATGGTCGAGGTCTGCTCGCGGGGCGACTTCACCGCCGCGGTGTTGGCGATGTTGACGCCCTCCTGCGCGACGATGTCGAGCACGTCGCGCAGCATGCCCGCGCGGTCGTCGGCGACGATGCGCACCGCCACAGGATAGGTCTGGTTGCGCCGGGCCCCCCACGACAGCGGCATCCACCGCTCGGGCTCGTGGTCCGTACGGGCGTTGCTGCAGTCGACGCGATGGATCGCCAGGCCGCGACCGCGGGTGATGTAGCCAACCACGTCGTCGCCCGGCACCGGATTGCAGCAGCGCGCGGGGTGGCTCATCACGTCCTCGACGCCGGCGATGCTGACCTGCGCGGCCCGCTTCGCGGCGGGCTCGATCGGCGCGGTGGTCTGCGGCACCGGCTGCGTCGCAGCGCGCTCGAGCTCGATCCACTCGAGCAGGCGAGTGCCGATGCTCTGCGGCACGACGTCGCCGAAGCCAATCGCCGCCAGCAGGTCGTCGAGCGCCGCGTAGCGGGGGTAGAAGCTCAGGATCGACTCGACGCCGCGTGACGCGATGCCGAGGCGCTCGAGCTCGCGCTCGACGACCTCGCGGCCCTGGGCGATCGCTGCGTCGCGCTGCTGCGCCCGGAAGTAGGCCTTGATCTTCTGCCGTGCGCTCGAGGTGTGCACGAAGCCGAGCTGCGGATTGATCCAGTCGCGGCTGGGCTTGGGCTGCTTCGCAGTGATGATCTCGACCCGCTCGCCGGTCTGCAGGCGATAGTCGAGCGTGACGATCTGGCCGTTGACCTTGGCGCCGCGGCAGCGATGGCCGACGTCGGTGTGGATGCGGTAGGCGAAGTCGACCGGGGTCGCGCCCTGCGGCAGATCGACGACCTCGCCGCCGGGCGTGAACACGTAGACCTGGTCGGTGAACAGCTCCGAGCGCATGGCGTTGGCGAGCTCGCCGTCGTCGTTGTGCTCGGGCGCGACGGTGACCTCGCGCTGCCACGCCATCAGCTGACGCAGGAGGTTGATCTTCGCGTCGAAGCGCTTGTCGGCCCGCGACGCGCCCTCTTTGTAGCGCCAGTGCGCCGCCACGCCGTACTCGTTGTACTCGTGCATCTCCTGGGTGCGGATCTGCACCTCGAGCGGCTTGCCATCGGGGCCGACCACCGCGGTGTGCAGCGAGCGGTAGTCGTTGCCCTTGGGGCGCGCGATGTAGTCGTCGAACTCGCCAGCGATCGGCGTCCACAGCCCGTGGACCATGCCCAGCACGCCGTAGCAGTCTTCGATCCGATCGACGATCACCCGAACCGCGCTGACGTCGTAGATCTGCTCGTAGCCCAGGCGCTTGCGCTGCATCTTCTTGTAGATGCTGTAGATGTGCTTGGGCCGGCCGCTGACGCGGGCGTCGATGCCGAGCTCGCCCACGCGCTCGCGCAGCAGCGTGATGACCTGCTCGATGGCGGCGGTCCGCGCGGTGCGCTTGTCGGCGAGCAGCGCCTTGATCTCGCGGTAGGTCTGGGGCTCCAGCGCTCGGAACGCGAGGTCTTCGAACTCCCACTTCATCTGCCAGATGCCGAGCCGATTCGCGAGTGGGGCGTAGACCTCCATGGTCTCGCGCGCGATGCCGCGACGCTCGGGCTCGGGCCGTGCATCGAGCCCGCGCAGCACGTGTACGCGCTCCGCCAGCGCCAGCAGCACCACGCGGATGTCCGAGGCGATCGCGAGGAACATCTTGCGGAGGTTCTCGGTGGCCTCCTGCTCGAGGTGATCCCAACGGATGTGCTCGAGCCGCTGCACACCGGTCACGAGCCGCGCGACCTCGGCACCCGCGACCTCCGCGACCCGCTCGAGCGGCAGGCCGTCCTCGCAGGCCGGCCGCACGATCGCGGCCTGCAAGGCGCTGGCGTCGAGCTGGAGCGTCGCGAGCGTCGACGCGATCGCGAGCCCACGCGCGAGCATGCCGTCCGCGCCGGGCGCCTCGCGCTCGACGAGACCGATGGCGCGCTCGACCGCGTCGCGCCCCTCGGCGAGGTAGCCGATCGCATCGCGGAAGGCGCGAAGTGGTTCGTCGAGCACGGGTGCGTGCACGGTGCAGTGGGTATGCCACCGATGCGGCGGGACGCAAAGCCACTGCGCGCCGACCCGACACGCGGCCCGAGCTGCGGCCCGCGCCGCTTCGCGGCCAACACCCCGCACGACCGCCCGGGGCACGGCCCCAGCCGTGCCCCCCAAAGCCGCGACCCCGCGCGGGCTAGTACCTCGACACAGGGATTGTGATGGGTCAGAACTAGAACCCGACGCGCCAGACATAGATCGGGTGGCCCGACAGCGCGCGGGCTGCAAGCATCCCCGACTGCGTCGCGCCTTCGACACAGCCGCAGTTCATGTCGGTCTTGGTCCAGTCGCCGGCGAGCAGCAAGAAGCGCGCGCCGCTGTCGTGCGGCGCTCGTCGCAGCCGAGTCTGTCGCGGGCGGCTCAGCACGTAGAGATCGCTGGGCTGACACGCGATGTTGAAGTGCTGCGCCCACAGTCGCTCGATCCCGCTGCACTCCTGCTCGGGCGGCACCGCCAGGGCATCGAGCAGCGCCTCGAAGTCCGTGAGCTCGCCATCGAACAGACCGCGGTGGTTCTCCCGCAGCCACGCCTCGACGATGCCGCGCGCGCGCAGCCGTTCCGCCGCCGGGAAGCCGCGCGTCGCGTCGCCTACGCTCGGCAGCCGTACCGCGCCCTCGAGCGCACCCGTGTGGTACGTCAGCAACACCGGGGCTGGCGCAGGCCAGCGCTCGTGCGCGATGAGGTGAGAGAGCTCGCCGAAGCTGGCCTGGGGCTGGGCAAAGCCGGTTGCCAGTCCGCGCACGCGCGAGCGCCCGGTCGCGGCGTCGCGCTGATCGAACAGCTGCGCCGCGTCGCGCCGGAACCACAGCTGGGTCGAGAGCGTCTGCGTGAGCGCGGTGCCGTCGACGAACGCGTGCCAGTCGGGATCGAAGTGCGGCGAGCGCGGGTCGATGAGCTCGTCGATCACCGGCGGCAGCGCGCCGAGCGGGATCGCGAGCACGCAGACGTCGAAGTCGTCGCCCTGCACGAGCACGCGCTCACCGACGCCGGGCCAGCCGTCGTAGGCACACTCGAGATCGATGCCACGCTCGCGCAGCTCGGCGCCCTCGCGCAGCTGCGACCAGTCCGGCGTCATCGGCCATGCCGGCGGGTCGTAGTCGAGCCGCAGCGGCTGGTACTCGCGGCCCTCGGCGACCGTCGCCTGCACGCGCAGGTGCACCCGCGACAGCTGCTTGTCATCGCCGCTGCCGGCGAAGCCCAGCCGCTCGACGCGGTGGAAGAAGTGCACCTCGGCCCCGAGCTGCCGCAGCGCCTGGTAGTAGGGGGTGATGAGCGTCTCGGCGCACGACCAGCCGAAGTCGTAGGCCGGCGCGCCCTCGTAGCCGAACGACACCAACAGGAACCATCGCAGCGCCACACCGCAGGCCAGCTCGCCCATGCGGTACGGCGCGCGGTCGTCGAGGTGGGCGAACAGCGTCTCGTACACCAGCATCAGCGACGACACCGCAGCGTGCTCGGGCGCCAGCCCCCAGTGCCGCATCCACGTCACGAAGTCGTGCTCGTCGAGTTCGTCGAAGTCGAGCGTGCTCTCCTCGAGCACACCGATCGCCAGCGTGAGCACGGTGTCGAGTCCGCCCCAGGTGAACCATGCATCGGGGTCGTCCTGGCGGTCGCGCCAGTACCACGCGAGTGCATCGCGAATGTGGCGTAGCGTCGCGAGCAGCGTGCGCTTGAGCGGCGACGCGGCCGGCGGGGTCTCGACGAAGGCCTCGATCGCGTTGCCCGAGGCCTGCGCGAACCACTCCAGCACGCCGCCGAGCGCCTGCTGCCAGCCATGCCCGAGCGCGCCGAGCGAGCGTTCGATGCGGCCTTCGTCGGCGGCCTCGCGCTCGGCCAGCGTGGCCGCGTCACTGCCCGCGCGTGCGAACATCCGCTGCAGGGCGTCGCCCAGCCGGAGCGGCACCTCGCCACCGCGCTGCGGCACCACGCCGGGCTCACGGGGGTTGGGGTCGAGCGGCGTGGGGAAGTAGCGCCACGCATCGCGGTGGCGATCGAAGACCCCGACGTGCGGCTGGCTGCGAAACGCCGCCGCCAGCGGGCCCTCGGGCGACGACAGCGGTCGCTCGAGGATGCGGTAGACCTCGCGGACGGTGCGGAACGCGTTGCGGTAGAAGCCGGGGAACGCGTGCAGGCCGTGCTCCTCGATGCGGTCGCATGCGTCGGGGTTGCGACTCGCAGCGCACTTGCCCCCCATGCGCCAGCCCTGCGTGAAGATGGAGACCTCGTAGGCGCCGCGCTGACGCGCGAGCCAGAACGCGGCGCTGCACGCCGCCGGCCCGCCACCGAGCACCGCAACCTTCAGCGGACGCCCGAGCGGTGCGTCGTAGCGGACCTCGGCCACCGAGCCCGGCAGCGACACGACCTGCTGCGCGCGCATGCGAAAGGCACCCATCACGTGCGCCGCCAGGCTCGGCGACGCGATGGCGTGCTGCGGCAGCCCGCCCGGGAGCGTGAGGCCGTTGCCGAGCTGCAGCTCGACCTGCATCGGTTGGATCGTCGGCGCGACCTCGCGACCGTCCCAGTCGACGCCGCCCAGCAGGTAGCGCACGCAGCTGCCCAGCAGGCGTTGATCGGCGGCGGCGGCCTCGCGGGCGTCGCGGTCGAGCCGACGACGGGCCTGGGACACCGTCGGTTGCTCGAACAGCTTGCGCACCCACGCGAAGTTGGGCCAGCCGTCCGGCGACCGCGGCTCGCCGTCGGGCTCGAAGCGCGCCCGCACCAGCAGATCGCCCTGCTCGTCGGTGGCGGTGAAGCTGCCGGCGTCGGCCTCGATCGTCGCCGCCAGCTTCTCGTAGCCATACACACGCTCACCGAGCACCTGCGGCATCGCGGCGTCGAGGTACAGCCGTGGCATGTACACGAACGGGCCCCGATGCGGTGCGCGCTCGTCGGCCAGCTCGACCCACGGGATCGCGAACATGGCCTCGCGGTAGTCCATGTCACCGAACCATGCGTCGAAGTGATCGTGGGCCAGCGAGATGAGCAGCGGGTGTCGGCCCGCGGGCACCAGCGGCTGGGGTCCCAGCTGCAGCCCGGCCGGCAGCATCGCCTGCACGGTCTCGGCCGGCAGCACCACCACCACCATCACCGTGTCGATGTGGCCGCGGCCCTCGCGGGCCGAGCCCTGCGACTGCGGCACGCCGTCGGCGTGGGCGGCCGCGAGTGCATCGTCGAGGTCGGACGCTGGCGATGGTTCGTCGTCGTGCCCGTGCATTCGTCAGATCCCCTACGCGCGCACGAAGCCCGGCGCCATCATGTCGGTGAACGCGTCGGGTCGCACGACGCCCATCGTCGCCATCGCAGCGTCGCTGCGCGCCTGCGCCTCACGACCGGCGCTCCCACCCTGCAGCGCCGCCAGCCGTCGGAGCGCGGCGGCGGCGAAGGCTCGCATCTGTCGCTGCTCGAAGCCCTCGATCGCGCGCTCGAGAGCGGCCACCGCCTCGTCGGTGCGCCCCGACAGTGCCTGCGCACCGGCGCGCGAGAGCTCGCCATAGGCGCGTGCGAACACGCTGGGGTGGTGCAGCAGAGCGTCGATGGGGCGCTCGGCGTCGACCAGGCGCGACGCGGGGTCGCGCACCACGGTCGCGCCCGCCAGCGCATTCTGGGCCTGCCACAGCAGGATCTCCGAGTTCGCGTGGGGAGATCGGCGAACCCCGAGCTTGGCCACGCGCGGTCGGTCGTCCACCGCCATCGCCCACGCTCGTTCCGCGCGACCGCGGTAGCGCTCGAGCGCAGCGGTCTGGCACACGTAGTTGATGAGGTGGGCTTCGAAGCGCCGCGGCACGTCGTGCTGGTAGATCGACAGCTGTTCGGCGGCCTCGTCGACGCGATCGGGTGCCAGCAGCGCCATGTTGCCGAGGATGCCGCGGGCAAAGCCCGACACGTACGGGTTGGGGCGGTCGCGGGTCTCGTCGAGCAGCGCGTACGCGCGCTCGCGCAGCTCGGGCACGCGGCCGAGGAACTGCAGGCAGAACGCCGAGTGCGCCCGACAGATCCCGATCTCGTGGGAGACGCCGGTGCAGTGCTCGCGGAAGATCGATGTCGCGTCCTCCAGCGCCTCGTAGGCGCGCGCCCAGTCGCCGACGCTGATCGCGACGCTCCCCGCACACTCGGCGACGATGCCTCGCGCGTAGGCGCTGCCCGTGCTCTCGGCGATGGCGCGGGCGCGCTCGATCAACGCGTCGGCCTCGGCGAGCTTCGCATCAGCCCCCAGCGCGGTCATGAGGTGGGCCTCGGCCGCGAGTGCACGGGCAACCCGCACCGGCTCGCCGCGCTTCAGCGCGAGCCGCAGGTGCTGCGCATGGAAGGCCGCGCCGACCAGGCCGTCGGTGAACACCAACCCGCGCGAGGCGGCCCAGCACACGTCGAGTCGCACCAGCTCGGCCTCGTCGCCCGCGGCCGCGGGCTGCGGCCGCAGCCCGCTCACGGCCAGGCGCGCGCGGTCGAGCAGCAAGGAGCCGATCGCCCGCGTGTTGGAGGTCGGCAGTGCCAGCCCGACCGCGCGCAGGGCCTCGTCGAGCGCCGCGCGGCCCTCGTCGGTGTAGCCCGCCGTCAGCAGGTGCTCCGCCGCGCGTCGACGCCACTCGATGGCCAGCGGCCCGCCCCGCTCCGCCGCCCTTCGATAGGCGCGCGCCGCCTCGAGCAGTCGCCCGGCGTTGGCGAGCGCATCGGCCATCTTGGCCTCGACCTCTGCGTAGTCCGAGGCCGCGAGCATCTCGAGCGACAGCGCGATGCGATACAGCTCGGCGGCGCGATCGAAGGCCAGCGCAGCGGCGGCCTGATCGGCCGCGGCCAGGGTGTGTTCCTTGGCGAGGCGGTTCTCGCCGGCGGCGCGGAAGTGGTGCGCGAGCGCGGGCTCGTCGGCCACACCGGCCGCGCTCAACGCGTTGGCGATGTCGAGGTGCAGCGCAGCCAACTGCGCGGCGTCGAGCTGCGCGAGCACGGTCTCCCGGATGCGGTCGTGATCGATCTCGAGCGAGTCGTCGAGGTTGGAGCCGCCGACCCGCGCGAGCCGTTCGTCGACCAGCCGCTGGATGGCGCCAGGATCGGGCTCGACCCCGCAGGCCACCGACAGCGCGATGCGCTGGGTCGTGCGACCGCCGGCGACGGCTGCGACGTCGAGCACGCGGCGCACCAACGCGGGCAGGCGCGCGAGCCGGCCGCGGATGACGTTGTCGAGGCTGACCACCGACTGGTCGACGGCGAGCCCCTCACCGCTCTCGAGCAGCTTCGCGTAGCGCACCAGCTCGCCGACGAAGAACGGGCTGCCGTCGGCCTCGCGCACGATGTCGCGGGCCAGCGCGCGAGCCCGCCGTGCACGCGCGCCCAGCAGCTCGAGCGCGAGCTCCTCGGCCTCGGCGGCCGGCAGCGGGCCCAGGCTCAGGCGTCGCACGTCCAACGCCCGGTCGCGCTCGGCGACCTCGGCCAGCAGGCGCTGCAGCGGCGTGCCCTCGCGTTGGGCGCCGTCGCGCACCGTCAGCACGATCAACACCGATGGCGGATCGACCTGGCGGAGCACGCCGCCGAGCAGCACGGCGCTGTCGTGATCGGCCCACTGGAAGTCGTCGATGCGGATCACCAAGCGCCGACGATCGGCGATGCGCGCCAGCATGTCGGCGAGCGCCGCGATCGCGCGTCGACGTGCGTCGACCGGCTCGGGGTCGTCCTCGCGGCGGCCGGCCGCCAACGCAATCGCCGGCACGCCGCGCAGCACCGGGAACAGCCGCGCGATCGAGCGCACGTCGCGGGGCAGCAGCGCGTCGACGTAGCGCGGGTCGGAGTGGACCCCAAGCCGCAGCGCGAGCGCGTCCATCACGGCGTCGAGCGCCTTGTACGGGATCGACTCGCGCTCGGAGCAGCGTCCGCCGAGCACCAGCGCGTCGTCGCGGCCCGCGACCTCGGCGGCGAAGTGCTGCGCGAGCGCGGTCTTGCCGATGCCCGAGGGGCCCTCGATCAGCACGAGCACCGGCTCCCGGGCGGCTTGCACATAGGCGTCGCGCAGCACCGCGAGCTCCTTGCTGCGGCCGTGGAAGGCCTCGCCGACCCGCAGCCCGCCGCCGCGTCCCGCGACGGCGCCGAGCTTGGCGACGATCTCCGGGCCGGTCGGCCGCGCCGCTGCGTCGGGTACCAGCAGCGCCACGCACAGGGCCTCGAGATCGAGTGGCACGTCGTCGACCAGCGTCGACGGCGGCGGCGGCGTGGTGTCGCGCTTGGCCGCGAGCATCGCGAGCATGCCGAGTTGGTGGAACGGTGGCACGCCGGTGAGCGCGTGGTAGAGCAGCTCGCCGACCGCGTACCAATCGGCCGGCGGTCCGACCTGACCGCCGGTGGCCTGCTCGGGCGCCATGTACATCGGCGTGCCCAGCAGCGCACCATCGGCGGTCACCCCGACGTGTTCGTCGACCCCGTGTTCGCGGACGAGTCCGAAGTCGAGCAACACCACCCGACCGTCGGTGGCGACCAGCACGTTCGAGGGCTTGATGTCGCGGTGCAGGATGCCGGCTTCGTGGATGGCCTGGACCCCGTCGGCGAGCTGTCGCATCACGCTGCGCAGCCGCTCGCGATCGCGGCACGGGGGGTGGCGGCGGCCCTGGATCGCGGGTCCGCACAGATCGGTGATGAAGTCGGTGCCGCGGACCAGCTCCATCGTGAAGAACAGCTGCTCGCCATCGCTGACCAGCTCGTGCAGCCCGACCACGTTGGGGTGGCGCACGCCCGTGAGCGCCCGGAACTCGCGCTTGAAGCGGTAGACCCGCTCGGGTCCGAGGCGGTGCATGGCCTTGATCGCCACGCGCTGACCACGGCCCTCGTCGAGCGCCTCGTAGACCACGCCCATCGCACCCTGCCCGAGTCGCCGCACCACGCGAAAGCGGCCGAGTCGCTCGGGGTCGGCGACCGGAGGCGGCGCCGAGAATTCGTCCATGGTGGCCGTCGGATCGGACGGCACCTGCGGTGGACCGTCGCGATGGTGGGACTCGGGGGGCATGGCTGCGATCGGGCGGCCCGCTGCGGGCAGTTGATCCAACGATCGCGGAAAAACCACCTGCGTTCAATGCTCCCCGGATCGCGAAGCCGCGGCTGCGACGGCGCCCCCTCGCGCGCGTCCCCACGGGCACGCGATCTCGGTCGGTATCGCGCGAGCACGGCCGCCGTCATCGCGCCTTTCGTGACGGCTTTGGCGTCGTCCTCGGCCTTCGCTCGATGCGACGCGGCGGCGAGACCGAAGGGGTGCCCTCCAGCGGAGCGATCGCGGCGCCGCTTCAGGCCGCTGCGGACGCGCTGCGCACCTCGGCGAACAGCCGCAGCAGGTGCTGCGCATGGGCGCGCCAGGTGTGCTCGCGGCGGACCTTCTCGGCCCCGCGCCGGGCCATCGCGCGCGCGACCTCGGGGGTGTCGAGCATGCGATCGATCGCCGCCGCCAAGGCCGCAGCGTCACCGCTCGGCGTCAACGCCAGGTGTTCGCCATCGGTGAACAGCGCCTCGATGTTGCGTGCGCGCACGCTGATGGTCGGCACCTCGGCGGCCAGCGACTCGAACAGCTTGAGCGGGTCGAGCACGAACCCGCGTCGGGCCGACAGCGGGTGGCGCTCGGGCACGAACGGGGCCACGAACACGTCGCTGGCGGCGAGGATCGCCGGCATGTCGTCGTACGGCTGCGCGCCGGTGAACAGCAGCTTCACGTCGCCGCCGTTCGTCGCCGCGCGGGCCTGCAGCGCGGCGCGCTCGGGGCCGTCACCGACCAGCAGCACCGTCAGCGGCGCGCCGCGGTGGCGCGCGACCGCGTCGAGCAGCACGTCGACGCCGTGACAGTTGCGAAACGACCCGGCGTACGTGACGACGCGACGGCCGTCGAGCGCGAAGCGGCGTCGAACGGCCGAGGTGTCGACGTCGGGCCGGAAGCGCTCGACGTTCGCGCCCCAGCTCACCTGCACGGCCTTGTGCCGGTAGCGCGCCGGCACCAGCGTGGTGTCGGTCGCGATGATGCGGCTGGCGTAGTGCAGCGACAGCGGGCTGTGGTGCTCGTCGAGCACCATGCACACGCTGGGCGCCCCCGTCGCCAGCCCCAGCAGCGCGCCGGTGCCGTACGACGACGCGCGCTCGTAGATCACCTGCGGCGCGAACCGGCGCACCGCCGCGAGCGACCGGGCCGAGACCACGGTGCTGAGCGCGTGGCGCAGGCCGAATGGCGGCGTTCGGGGCCACAGCCCGACCCCGTGCACGCCGGGGCCGTGCGATCCGCGACGCGCCAGCAGCATGGTCTGCGCCGACTCCGAGAGCGCCGCCATCAGCTCGCCGACGTGGGTGGAGCCGCCGTGGGTGCCGGGCACGTCGATGTTGGTGGCGACCACCAGCACACGCAGCGACGAGCCGGTCACGCGCCGCCGCCCCCGGCCACCGCGGCCGTACGCGGCGCCACACCGAGGTCGATCGGTGCGCCGCGCAGCCTCGCGAGGTCTTCGATCACCGCCCGCCAGCGCTCGCGGGCGGCCGCTGGGGTCGCGTGCTCGAGCATGAAGCGCCGCGGCGAGCGGCGCACGCGACCGAGCGTGGCGAGCTGCTGACCGACCTGTTCGACCAGGTACGCGGTCGACTCGAAGCAGCGCTTGGCGTCGAGCAGCGCGACGTCGAGCTCGACCTGGCCGCGCTTGGCGTCGCGTGCGAGACCGACGTCGGTGAAGATGCACGGCAAGTCCATCGCCATCGCCTCGTTGCAGACGATGCTGTTGCCCTCGTAGCGCGACAGGTGCAGGAACGCCGCGGCCTTGCGCATGCGATCGGCGACCTGCTCGGGCGCGCACGCCAGCGACTCGAAGCGCCACTGCGGCAGCGCCTGCTGCAGCTGCTCGACCAAGCGCTTGCCCTTGTGCTCGCTGCGCGCGTCGTGCAGCACGAGGTTCGAGCCGGCATTGTCGAGCCGACCATCGAAGCGCTCGGGCTCGACGAAGTGGAAGATGACGTGCTGCGGTGCCTGTGGGTGCAGGCGGCCGAACGCATCGGCGATCCAGTGCGCACACGCAGCCCACACCGTGTGCCGTCGCCGGGCGGCCAGCAGCTGCCGCGCGGCCATGCGCGCGTCGGTCAGCGTGTGGGTGAGCCAGGCCTTCTGCCACGCGACCCCGTGCTGGAACGCGACCAGCGGCAGCTCGCGCGGCCAGTCGAGCGCGGTGTCGTTGTCGCAGATGATGATCGCGCGATCGCGGGCGAGCGCGCCCAGCTGGGGATGCCCCGGCCACGCGAACTCGACCTCGTCGAACACCAGCGCGAGCCGCCGCGCGAAGGCCTCGACGCCACCGGCGCCGCGACTGGGATCGCGGCGCCCGTAGTGGACCACGCGCAGCGGCAGCTTCTCGGCCGACGCCGCCGCGCTCATCGCAGCGAGACCTCGGCCTCACGCATGCGGGCGCGGGCGCGGGCGATCTGCCGCTCGTAGAACGCCCAGGTCTCCTCGCGCGACACCGCGTAGGTGTGCTCGGTCGCGTACGCGCGGGCGGCCTTCGCCATGTGCTCGAGCCGCTCCGGATCGGCCAGCAGACCCGAGATCTCCTGCAGCCACGCGCTGGTGTTGCCAGCCGGCATCACGAAGCCGGTGCTGCCGTGCTGCACGATCTCGGACGGGCCACCGATGTCCGAGACCACCGCCGGGGTGCCCGAGGCCAGCGACTCGAGCACGACGTTGCCGAAGGTCTCCGTGGTCGAGGGGAAGATCATCAGCGACGACGACGCGAATGCACCCGCGAGCTCCTCGCCGTGGAGGTAGCCGGTGAAGCACACCGGCAGCCCCTCGAGCTTGGCCTTGAGCGTATCGCCGTAGTGGCCGTCGCCGACGATCGCCAGGCCCACGTCGAGCCCGCGATCGAGCTGCGCCTGCTCGCGCAGGCCCTTGAAGACCTCGACCACCGCGTCGATGTTCTTCTCCTGCGAGAGGCGGCCGACGTAGAGCAGCACCTGGCGATTGTCGAGCCCGCGACGGGCCCAGAAGTTCTCCTCGCGGCGCCGGGGGCTGAACAGCCGCGTGTCGACGCCGCGTGGGATCACGTGCACGGTCCGCGCGTCGATGCCGTACTCGACCAGCGCGTCGCGGGTGGCCTGGCTGGGCACGCTGATCTCGTTGAGGCAGCCGTAGAACCAGCCGGTGTAGCCGGCGACGATGCGCGCGACGCTGCGGTCACCGATGAGGCGATAGGCGAACTCGGCCACGTGGGTGTGGTACTGGCCCGCGACCGGGATGCCGTGGATCCAGGCCGCCAACAACGCCATCAGGCCGACCGGGCCCGGCGTGGTGATGACGATGAGATCGATCTCGCGGTGGTCGAACCATCGCAGCATCTCGACCAGGCTCGGCCAGCCCAGCGTGTACGAGGCGTAGCCCGGGATCGGGAAGGTCCCGAGGCTGGGAAAGCGGACGATGTCGTCCTCGGTGGTCTCGTTGCCCTCGTCGACGCGCACACCGCAGAGATAGGCGGTGCGACCGGCCTCGTTCAGCTCCTTCGCGAGCCGACGCAGGCCGATGCCGACGCCGTCGACGTTGTCGAGGGTGTCGCAGATGATCGCGACCTTCGACTCCGGCTCGGGGGTGTCGGGCAGGCCCAGGCTCTCGTGCAGCACGCGGGCGCGACGACGCTCCGCGTGGAAGAAGCGGAAGCCGAAGTAGTACGGAATGTTGAACAGGAACAGCCGCAGCAGCGTGGGCAGCTCGTCGATGATGGGCTCGGGGTCGAACTTCTCGGCGCTCTCGCGCACGGCCTTGAAGCTGGCCCGGAACGCACGGGTGAGCGTGCCCAGGATGACCTGGTAGAGCTCCTCGTGGACCTCGGGGGTGTGGCCCTCGGCGGCGAGCCACTTGCCCGACAGCGGCACGTTGCGCTCGGCGAGGGTCTCGAGCGAGGCCGGCAGCAGCCGCTGCAGCACCGGCGGCAGGTCTTCGAGGCGCGCCGGCAGCTTGCCCCCGCGCGCGACCTCGAAGAGCCGCGAGAAGGTCTGCTTGTCGCCGTTGCGATGGGTGTGGCGCATGTAGTTGAGCGCGCCGGCGGCCGCAGTATGGGCGTAGCTGGTGGAGTTCTTGTCCCAGCCGCGGATCTGTACGTCGCCACTGCGCACGGCGGCCGACAGCGCGGCGAAGTTCGCCTCGCCCTCGAACTCGGTGTACGCGCGCGCGGCCGTGATGCCGCTGTGATCGTCGGAGCCCGCGGTGATGCGCCAGCGTCGGGGCGCCGCCGGCGGCTCGAGCCCGGTCTCGTCGGCCCAGCGCAGCAGGGTCTCGTCGTCGGTGGTGGCCATCATGTGCCGCATCAGCCGCTCGTGGCTGGGGTCTTTCTGGCCGTTGATGACCTCGACGGTGTCGAACAGCACCAGCGACTTGGCCAGCAGCGCCGGCGTGAGGCGGTGGTTCACCGGCGAGAACGGGTGCGCGAGGCTGTGCAGGATGTCCTGCTGCCGCATGTACGCCACCAAGTCATAGATGTTGGTGCGCAGTCGCTGCAGCTCGACGTGCTGGGCCTCGGTGATGCCGTAGGTCAGCACGTGCACGATGCAGCCGTTCTCGGGGAAGCGTGCCGAGACCTCCTCGGAGAGGAACACCCCCGGCAGGTGCGCGATCTCGAGGCAGCCGTCGATGCAGTCATGATCGGTGATCGTCACCATCGTCATGCCGCGCTCGACCAGGTTCTCGTAGAGCGCCTTCGGCTCCGTGTAGCACTCCTCGACCTCGAGCGAGTTCAGGACGAACAGCTTGAAGCGGCCGGCATACTTCGAGTGCACGTGGAGGTCGATGCGCTGGCGCATGATGCTTGCTCTCGCTTTCGCGTCTCGATGCGTCACCGCGGCGCGGTGACGTCTGGGCGGTGTCGAAGGAACTGACGCGGCGCGCCAGGGGTCCCCGAGTGCTGGTCGCGGATCCGGGCCGCTTGGATGCATCCCGTAGCACAGCGGGTGCCGCGGTCGGACGAGAATTGCTGGATGCAGATCACGCCGTCGCCCGGCGCGCGCGCAGGCGTGCGGTACGTCCCATCGTGCGACGACGACGGGCACGTTGCGGCGTGACGGCTCACGCGGCCCCCGACACCGGCGCGGCGCGACCGGCCGTGGACGACAACGCCTCGCAGGCGTCGGCGACCGCCGCCGCACCCTCGCGGCCGGGCATCCGCGCGACCCCGCGCACGGCGGGCGCGAGCAGGAATTGCCGCAGGGCCGCCTCGTCGAGCGCGTCGGCGGGCGCGGCGTGGCCGAGGCCCGCCGACACCAGCATGTGCGCGTTGCAACGCTGCTCGTCGTCGTCGCGGGCATGCACCACGAACAGCGGCATGCCGTGGGCGATGCACTCCGAGATCAGCTGGCTGCCCGCGCTGGCGATCACCGCGCGTGCACCGGCCAGCGACGCCACGAACGCCCCCGGATCGAGTGGGCGCACCGTCACGCCGGCCGGCACCACTGTCGGCGACTTCGCGGTGAAGACCTGGGCGCCCGGGGCCACACGCGCGAGCAGCTCGAGCCGCGCCGCGTCGACGCCGTCGCGGAAGTAGCAGACCACCGCGTCGCGTCGCGCCGCCAGCGGCCAGCGCTCGACCGGTGGCCGCACCAGCTCGGCATCGCGGCGGCGCAGCGGCAGATCGACGAAGTTCACCGCGATCCGTCGTGACGCGCCGAGGCTCGACAGCCGCGCCTTGATCGACTCGCGCAGCCACGGCAGCCTCGGCGCGCCGGCGGGCGCCCGGCAGCTGAGGAACACCAGGCCGTGGCCGATCGCGATCGCGGGCACGCCCGAGATGCGCGCCGCCGCCAGCCCCGGCAGATCGCCGTCGCTCACCACCACGTCCGGCCGCGCGCGACGGTTGCGGTGCAGCGCGTCGAGCAGGCGCGCCATGAGGCCGGTCGCGGTCGCGAGACCCAACGATGGCGGCAGCGAGTCGACCGGCTCGGTCGGCACCACCTTCGTCATCACCGGCGCCGCGTCGGCACCGGCGACGGCGAGCACGTCGTGGCCGCGGCGCCGCAGCTCCTCGGAGATCCGTGCGCAGCGACTCGCGTGGCCGCGACCGCGGCCATGCACGTAGATGTGGATGCGCGCCATGGGCTTCTCACGCCTGCCGTGGCAGCCGTGACCGGGGCGCGCGTCGACTCACGACGCGACCCGCAGCCGCGGTGTCGCCTGGTTGCTGCGGGCCTCGGCACACAGCGCGCCGTAGACCTCGAAGAGGTTCTCGAAGTGCTGCTCGATCGACGGGATCGCAGCGGCCTTGCCGGCGCACGCCTGGCGCAGCGCCACCGGATCGCGGTCGAGCAGGCGCAGCAGCGCCGCCGCAGCGGCGTCCGGATCGCCGGCCTTGTAGCGCTCGCCCCACGGCGCGCCGTAGAGCGCGTTGGCTCCGCCGACGTCGGGGACCACCACCGGCACGCCCGCGCAGATCGACTCGGCGACCGCCATGCCATAGGTCTCGGCGGCGCCGCCGTGCAGGAACGCATCGGCGCTCGCGAGCGCCGTCGACATGCGCTCGGGCGTGTCGACGAAGCCGGCCATGTGCACGCCAGGCACGCGCTTGGCCATCGCACCGTAGATCGGCGCCAGCGCGCCGCGGCCGAAGATGACGAGCCCCATCGGGCGATGACGACGCGCGCGATCGAAGGCGCGGATCAGCGTGCCGATGCGCTTCTCGGGGTCGAGGCGACCGACCACCGCGACCAGCTGCGCGTCGGGTCCGAGGCCGCACGCGGCCAACAACTCGGTGCGCATGTCCTCGCTGCGCGCGGCCGCGTCGAAGCGCGACTTGTCGATGCCGAACGGCACCACCAAGGGACGACGAAAGCCCTGCGAGAGCAACCGGCGCGCGAGCCACAGGCCCGAGACCACGGTGCCGTCGAACTTCGCGCTCATGCGGCGGAAGGCCTGCCACGCGGGCATCATCAGACGATCGACGCTGCCGAAGCCGAGCCGCGGCGAGAGCAGCGTCTGCGCCCACACGGCGACCGGATCGGTGTGGAACACCATCACGCGCTTGGCATCGCCGGGGTACGTGCCGGCGATGTGACCACCGAGCCACGGCGACGAGCCCTCGACCAGATCGGGCTGCAACGCGAGCATCGCCGCGTGCACCGGGCGGGGCGAGACGAACACGCCGTAGCGGGCATCGAACGGCGAGCGGGGCGACTTGATGCGGAGGATGCGACCGCCGGGGACGGTCTGCTCCTCGTCGGAGGTGCCGGGCGCGACGATGGTGACGTCGTGGCCGAGCGCCGCGGCGGCGCGGAGCTTGGCGTGCACGTACGTGCGGACGCCGCCCCCTTGGGGCGAATAGGACTCGGAGACGTCGACGATGCGCATGGGAGAAGCCGGGGGGTAGTCGCCGGTGCGGGGCCGCGGATGCATACCAGACGGAGGCGACCCGCTAGACGTGTCGCAGGCGTCACGCAGAGGGCAAATTCCCTTGGAATTCGAAGGGCAATGTGACCTTTCCCGCGTGGAACCGGGGACGAGCGAGGCATCCAAGCGGCGGGATCGGAGACCGGCGGGTGCGGGATCGGCGGGAACGCGTCACCCGCACTGCAACACCGGAGGCATCAACCTCCGTCACCGATGTCCTCTGCCTCACACCCAGGTGGCGTCTCGTCGTCGCGGTCGTCGAGGAAGCCGTCGGGCAGCGCGACCTGCTGCGTGCCGGCGGTCTTGCCCCGCGGCACGCGGATCGCCGACGGCGGGAAGCGCTCGTCGGGATCGAAGGCCGCGAGGCACTCGAGCACCGCCGCATGGGTGCCGGCGTTCATGATGCGCTCGCGGATCGATGCCGAGCCACGGAAGCCCTTGGTGTACCAGGTCGCGTGCTTGCGAAACATGCGGACGCCGTTGGACTCGCCCATCCATGCGACCAGCCGCGCGAGGTGTTCGCCCATGATCGCGGCGACCTCACCGAGCTGCGGTGGATCGTCGGGCGCGCGGCCATCGAACACCGCCGCGAGATCGCGGAACAACCACGGCCGGCCCAGGCACCCGCGACCGACCACCACGCCGTCGCAGCCGGTCTGCCGCATCATCCGTAGCGCGTCCTCGGCCTCCCAGATGTCGCCGTTGCCCAGCACCGGGATGGTGCGCACGGCCTGCTTGAGCTCGCCGATCGCGTCCCAGCGCGCGAGCCCGTCGTAGAGCTGCGCTGCGGTGCGGGCGTGCAACGCCACCGCCTTGCAGCCCTCGTCCTCGCCGATGCGCCCGGCGTCGAGGAAGGTCGTGATGTGCTCGTCGATGCCGATGCGGAACTTGATCGTCACCGGCACGGCGCCAGCATTGCGGACGGCCGCGCGCACGATGTTGGCGAGCAGGCGGCGCTTGGCGGGGATCGCCGCGCCGCCGCCCTTGCGCGTCACCTTGCGCACCGGGCAGCCGAAGTTCATGTCGATGTGATCGACACGGCCTTCGGCCACCAGCCGCTTGACCGCCTCACCCACGTAGTAGGGATCGACGCCGTAGAGCTGCAGGCTGCGCGGGTGCTCGTCCTCGCCGAAGTCCGACAGCTTGAGGGTCTTGGCGTTGCCCTCGCACAGCGGCCGCGCGGTGATCATCTCGCTGACGAACAGCCCCGCACCGAAGCGCTGGCACAGCGCACGGAAGGGGTAGTTGGTCACCCCTGCCATCGGCGCGAGCACGACCGGTGGCCAGACGTGCAGCGGTCCGATGTCGATTGCACGGAACTCGCCGGCCGCCGCCGGCGGCACGTCGCGGTTGAGGGCGCTGCGGTAGATCGGGTCCACGGGCTGCTCGCGGGCGCTCTGGTAGCACGCCCGCGCGCGCTTGGGACGAACCGACCGCCCTGGACGCGCCGGTTTTTTCGCGCTGCGACGCGGGTTTGGTAGCGATCACAGGGCGTTGCCCCCTCGCACCCCACAGACCCGCGCCAGCCGCGGCCGCAAGCGTGGCGGCAACGCGGCGCGACTCGAGAACCGCAAGGTGGACGGCGCCGGCAAGCGCGCCCGCGCACCCAAGGATCCCGCGGAGCGACGGGCCCGCAACCGCACCATCTTGGCGCTCGGCGTGCTGGCGGCGATCAACGCCTACGTGTTCCTCGGACGCGGCGACACCAGCCTGTCGGGGCTCGGGGTCGGCGCGGCCGCGATCGAAGATCGCTCGGGGCCGCTGCCGCCGTGGGCCGAGCCACCCGCCGATGCCTGCGGCGGCGATCCGGTGCGCATCTTCGAGGGCCTGTCGCTGATTCCGCTGCAGACCGCGCTCACCGGCGGCACCACCCTGCGCCTGGGCCTGCTCGCGCTGGGCATCGCCAGCGAAGAGATCGATCGCGTCGAGGCCAGCGTGCGCACCCACGTCGACCTGACGCTGCTGGGCGGCAGCGGGGCGCCACTGCGGGTCGCAATCGATCGCCACGGTGCGGTGCAGGCGCTGGAGATCGAGCTCGCCGAGGGCCACATCCTGCAGGCCTGCCGCAGCGGCGACGAAGCGTCGACGCTGCAGGTGCGCAACATCCAGCACCCGCTGCGCACCGACGTCGAGGTGCTCGGCATCGAGATCGGCGCCGACGCGGATCTCGGCCACGCCGTGCGCGACGTGGGCGAGAAGCCCGAGCTGGCCGACCTCATCGCGCGCACGCTCGCGTCCGACGTCGACTTCATGCTCGAGACCCGCCCCGGCGACCGCATCGAGGTGCTGGTCGAGAAGCGCTGGCTCGGCCGCCGCTTCCATCGCTACGGACAGGTGATGGCCGTGCGCTTCGTCGGCAACGCCGCCCGCGTGGCCTACTACCGCTACAAGCCCGAGGGCGCGCCGCCGGCATTCTTCGACGCCGAGGGTGCGCCGGTGCGACGGGCGCTGTTGCGCTCGCCGATCCCGTACTTCCCGGTCGACCCCGAGGCGCGCGGGCTGCTGGCGCCGTCGATCGAGGTGGTGCAGGGCCGCATCGGCGCGGTGTATCGCGTGCCCGAGGGCGTGCCGGTGGTGTCGCTCGGAGACGGCGAGGTGATCGCGGTCGCGCGCGACGCCAGCGACGGTCACGTGCTCTCGCTGCGATTCGAGGACGGCACCGTCGCCCGCTACGCCCACCTCATGCGCGTGGTCGGCGAGCTGGCCGCGGGCACCAAGGTGGCGCAGGGACAGATCGTCGGCCTCGCCGGTCACAGCGGCCGCACGCCCAACGATCGCCTGCGGCTCGAGCTGACCGGTCCCACCGATGGCAAGCCGGTCGATCCATTGGTGATGCTCGCTCGCACGTCGCACCGCGCCGCGGTCGTCGGGGCGCCGATCCCCGAGGCGCAGCGCAAGCGCTTCGCCGACGACATCGCGCCGTGGAACCGGGCGCTGAAGCTCGCGCGCTGATGGCATCGCGTCCGCACGCACCGCCGCGGACGTGCGAAGCTCGTCGGCCGTGAGCAGCGAACCTGCGGACCGCCATCAGGCCGCACGCGCTCGCGCGTCGGCCGATCACGCCATGCTCGAGGGGCGCTCGCTGCGGCTGACGCGGACGCGTCTGGCGTGCTTCGGCGCGCTGGTGGTGGTGGCGGTGCTGGCCTACGACGGACGGTTGGCGTGGTGGTGGGTCGCGCTGCCGGTGGTGGTGTTCGTCGCGCTGGTGCTCCGTCACGAGCGCGTGCACGCGGCGATCGATCGCGCCAGTCGCAGCATCGCGCACCACGATGACGCGCTCGCGCGCCTCGAGGATCGCTGGGCCGGCCACGGCAACCCCGGCACGCACCTGCAGCCGAGCGGCCACCCCTACGCGCGCGACCTCGATCTGTTCGGCAGCGGCTCGTTGTTCGAGCTGCTGTGCACCACACGCACCCGCGCCGGCGAGCGCACGCTCGCCGACTGGCTGCTGCAGGCGGCGACGCCCGAGCGCGTGAGCGCCCGGCACGCGGCGGTCGAGGAGCTGCGCGAACGACTCGAGCTGCGCGAGCAGCTCGCGATCGCCGGCGCCGACGTGCAGGCCGGGCTCGATCCCGAGGCGCTGGCGCGGTGGGGCACGCAGGCGCCCGCGTCATCGCCCGCGGCCGGCCGACGCGCACGCGTGCTGTCGTGGCTCGCCGCGGGTGCGTTCGTGCTGGCGCTCGCGGCGTGGCAGAGGCTCGATGCGCCCGCGACGATCGTCGTTGGCGTCGTGGTGCTGCGGTGGCTGGCGCTCGCGCACCTGCGCACGTTCGTGCAGCGCACCGACGCGGCGGTCGAGCGGCCCGCCCGCGAGCTCGAGGTGATGGCCGAGCTGTTCGCCCGCCTCGAGCGCGAGCCGTTCGAGGCGCCATACTCGAGCGAGCTGCAGCGGGTGCTCGCGACCGGCACCGACTCGGCGGCCCACGCGGTGCGCGACCTGCAGCGCCGCGTGCAGTGGCTGCAGATGCGTCGCAGCGCCCCGCTGGGACCGCTGCTGTGGTTCGTGTGCTTCGGCGAGCTGCTCACGCTGTCGATCGAGCGCTGGCGCCTCCGCCACGGCCCGCAGCTGCAGCGCTGGTTCGACGCGCTCGGCGAGCTCGAGGCCCTGGCGGCGCTGTCTGCCTACGCGTTCGGCCGGCCCACTGCGGTGTGGCCCGAGCTGGTCGACGGTCCCGCGTGCCTGCACGGCGAGGGCTTGACGCATCCGCTGCTGCCCGCGCGCGCCTGCGTCGCCAACGACGTCGCGCTCGGTGAGCCCGTGCGTGCGCTCGTCATCAGCGGTTCGAACATGGCCGGCAAGAGCACCTACCTGCGCACGCTCGGCATCAACGTGGTGCTCGCCCAGGCCGGCGCGCCGGTCTGTGCGACGCGACTGCGGCTGTCGCCGCTGGCGATCGGAGCGTCGATCCGCGTCGAGGACTCGCTGCGTGGCGGCGCGTCGCGCTTCTCGGCCGAGCTCGCCCGACTGCAGCAGATCGTCGCGCTGCTCGATCACGACATGCCGGTGTTGTTCCTGCTCGACGAGATCCTGCACGGCACCAACTCCGATGATCGTCGACAGGGCGCCGCCGCGATCCTCCATCGTCTGGTCGACGCCGGCGCGATCGGCATGATGACCACGCACGACCTCGCGATCGCCCACGACGTGGTGGCCGATGCGCCGCGGATCCGCAACGTGCACTTCGCCGAGACGCTCGCGGGCAACGCCCTCGCGTTCGACTACCGCATGAAGGACGGCATCGTGCGCAGCAGCAACGCGCTGGCGTTGATGCGCGCGATGGGCCTACTGCCGCCCGCCTAGCGCCGCCACGCCGGCGATCGGTTCCCCCCTCGAGATGGTGGCCGTCGCCGGCTGCCTTGACAGGTGACCATTTCGTCACGTATGGTTCCTGGCGCGTGCGAGAGGGGGATGACGCGGTTTTTCGCGCTCTGGCCGATGGCACCCGGCGGGCCCTGCTCGACCGGCTCTTCACACGCGACGGACTCACGCTCTCGGAGCTCGAGTCCGAGCTCGAGATGACGCGCTTCGGCGTGATGAAACACCTGCGCGTGCTCGAAGCCGCCAACCTGGTGGTGACGCGTCGCGTCGGCCGCACCAAGCAGCACTTCCTCAACCCCATCCCGATCCGGTTGATCCACGACCGCTGGATCGACAAGTACACCGAGCGGCAGGTGTCCGCTCTCACCCAGCTGAAAGCGAAGCTCGAGGAGACCGCATGAGTAACGAGGCCCGCCCCACCCCCACGACGCAGATCTACGAGGTCTACATCAAGGCGACGCCCCAGGCGATCTGGGATGCCATCACGACCCCCGAGTGGACCGCCCGCTTCGGCTACCGCGGCCCGGTCGACTACGAGCTGCGGCCCGGCGGACGCTTCAAGGCCGACCCGAGCGCGGCGATGGTCGCGATGGGCATGACCGCGACGATGGTCGACGGCGAGGTGCTCGAGGCCGAGCCGCCGCACCGGCTGGTGCAGACCTACCGATTTCTCTTCAACGAGCAGACCACGGCCGAGGGCTTCTCACGGCTGACCTACGACATCGCGCCGACCGCCTCGGGCTTCACGCGCCTGACCGTGACCCACGAGCTCGCGGGCCAGCCGATCATGGCCGCAATGGTCGCGTCGAAGTTCAACGAGCAGGGCACGGGCGGCTGGAGCTGGATCCTCAGCGATCTGAAGTCGGTGCTCGAGACCGGCAGCTCGCTGGTGGGCTGATCCGCTCCGGCGAGGGGCACCTTCGGCGCGCAGCTCGTCCGCTGCCGCCCGCGACGGCGCATGGTCGCGTTGATGTCGGAACGCCGGGATTGCGTATGGTCAGCGGTGCGTCGAGCGGGTGAGATGGGGGCCCATGCTGCCCGCGCGACGCACGACCGGCCTGCTCCTCGCGACGATCCTCGGCATCGCCTGCGGCGACGCCGGCACGCAGACCACCGCCGCGTGGCAGAGCGACGGCGGTGGCGTGGTCGACGAGGGCGGCAGCACCGAGGCGCCCGCGAGCAGCGACGCGGGCGATGTCGCCGACAGCTCGAGCGGGATGCCGGGTAGCGACTCCGACACCGCCGCGCCGGAGACCGGCGCGATGCCCGACCTGCCCGCGCTCGACCCGTGCCCGCGCATCCGCGTGATGGTGCCGCCCGACGAGCCGCTCAACGTCCGCCCCGATCCCTCCACCGGGGCGTCGCCGATCGGGGCGCTGCCGAGCGGCGCCATCGTCGATGTGATCGAAGAGGTCGTCGGCGAGTCGATCGAGGGCAACACGCAGTGGTTCCACATCCCGTACGGCGGCGGCGACGGCTACGTCTCGGGGGTCTTCGCCGCGTGCACGCTCGAGGAGCCGCCCGAGCCGCCCGACGGCTACTACCTGCCGCTACCGTGCGGCATGGCGGTCAACTGCACGCAGGGCAACAACGGCGCCACCTCGCACAACGGGCTGCACGCCTACGCGTTCGACTTCGGGGTCCCGCTCGACACGCCGATCGTCGCGATGGCGGCCGGCGTCGTCGCCAACATCTACGACGCCACCGTCCCCGGCGACCCCTGCTACGACGGCGGCGGACCCGAGTGCGGTCCGGCGGGCAACCTGGTGATCGTACAGCACGGCGACGGCACCTCGACGTTGTACAAGCACCTCAACGTGGTGCAGGTCGGCGTCGGCGACGAGGTCGAGCGCGGGCAACAGCTGGGCCTGTCGGGTACGACCGGCTACTCGACCGGGCCCCATGTGCACGCGATGCGGATGGAGAGCTGCGGCAACCTCACCTGCCAGTCGATCCCGATGGAGTTCGTCGATGCCGGCGTACCGGTCTCCGGCACGCCGGTGGTGTCGCAGAACTGTCCGTGAGCGTCGCCGTGCGGCCATGCTCGGGCTGACGCAACCCCGGCGTTCGGCCTACGCTCCCGGGGATGGCACGGCGCACCACCTGGCGGACGAGGATCCTTCGCGGCGTCGTGCTCGCGCTGCTGGCCCTGCTGCTCTACCTCGCGCTGTGGCCGACGCCGGTCGATCCCAGCGCGCGCACGGTCGCGCCAGCGCCCGCGCTGGTCGGCGTGTTCGCACCCAACCAACGGCTGCGCGACGGCATCGCGTCGGTCGATCTCGGCGAGGGCCCCGAGGACGTGGCGCTCGGTCCCGACGGCCTGCTCTACACCGGCCTCGCCGACGGTCGCATCCTGCGGCTGCCCGTGTCGCTGGCGAGCGCACAGCCGTGGGCCGACACCGGCGGACGCCCGCTCGGGCTCGCGTTCGATCGCGACGGTCGACTGCTGGTCGCCGACGCCCACCGTGGGCTGCTCGCGATCGACCCCGACGCCGAGGTCCACGTGCTGGTCGATGCGTTCGACGGCGCGCCCCTGCGACTGACCGACGAGCTCGCGATCGCGGCCAGCGGCGCGGTGTGGTTCACCGACGCCTCGACGCGTTTCGCGGTCGAGGACCATGTGCTCGACGCGCTGGAGAACCGCGCGACCGGTCGGCTGCTGCGCCACGAGCCCACCACCGGCGAGACCACCCTCGTGCTCGACGGCCTGCGCTTCGCCAACGGCGTCGCGCTGGCTCCGGACGAGTCGTTCGTGCTGGTGGCCGAGACCTTCGACTACCGCGTCACGCGGCATTGGCTGCGGGGCCCGGACGCGGGTCGCACCGACGTGCTCGTCGCGGATCTGCCCGGCTTCGTGGACAACCTCACCTACGCCGACGACGGCGTGCTGTGGGTCGCCCTGGTCTCGCGGCGTAGCGCGCTGCTCGACGCGACACTGCCGTGGCCGTGGGTGCGCAAGGTGATCGCGCGGGTGCCGATGGCACTGCAGCCGATCCCGCCGCGCTACGGCTTCGTGCTGGGGATCGACGCCGACGGCGGCGTGGTGCACAACCTGCAGGACGACAGCGGCACCGTCGGCGCGATCACCAGCGCGGTGCCGGTCGGGGACGAGCTCGTGCTCGGCAGCCTGCGCTCGCGGGTGTTGGTCCGCGTGCCGCGGCCGCAGGTACCTGCACGGTAGCCGCGGCCGCGAGCGACGTCACAGCGCGAGGCCGCAGCTACCGGCGTCGCAGACCAGCGTGCTGCCGCAGGGATCGCCGCCGCACGCCTGGCACTGCTGCTCGACCAGCGCGAGCGCGGCGTCGAACGCCGCGAGGTCGGCATCGGCAGCCACCGCGACGCTGCCGCATTGGGTCTCGTCGTGGCAGGGCGCCGCGCGCTCGATGCAGTCGCCGACGTCGTTGCAGGCGCGGTTCGACTCGACGAACGACTGCAGGGCGGCGCGCGCCTGATCGCAACCGTCCTCGACGACGATCTCGGTGGGGTCGCACAGCGCGATGCGAGCCTCGCAGACGTACTCGAGCGCGCTGGTGTCGCAGACGCCGTGCAAGCAGCCGAACGCGTCCGTGCACGGCTCGCCGGGGGCGGCCTTGGCCGCGCACACGTCGTGGTCGCAGAAACTCCCGGGTTCGCACTGGCTGTCGTCGTCGCAGGAGGTCCCGATCGCGCGCCAGGGTGAGCACACGGGCGGCGTCGCGGCCTGGTCGCAGGCGAGCCCGGCGGCGCAGTCGGCCGTGGCATCGCACGACGTCCCGCTGGCCCCCTCGAGCGTGCAGCGCTCGTCGCGGCAGACCAAACCCGGGGCGCACGCGCGTACGGGCGGAAGCCCCGCGTATCCCCGCGAGCACCGACCACCGACCTCGATTCCGCCCTCGAACAAGCCACACGCCAGCGCTGCGGCGAGTTCGGCCTCGGAGGCATCATCGGCCGCGACGCATCCGCGCACGGAGAAGTACCCCGCGAACGCCTGCGCACAGTCGGGGTCGAAGGTGAGGTCGTCGAAGATGCCGTCGGTGATTTCGTCCTCGACGAGCGCATGGATGTCGTCGATGCACGCGTCGACATCCGACCACGCCAGTGCCACGCCGTCGCCGCATCCGCAGGCGAAGAACGCACCGCAGCGCGCCTCGGCCATCACCTGCGCGGCGTTCCCGAGCGAGATGCCGGCACCGCCGGTGTCATCGACCGCAGTGGTCGCCGTCGCGTCGCCGGCGTCGGAGTTCCCTTCGCCGAGACGATGGGTGAAGACGCAGGCCGCCAGCGGCAAGAGCAGGAGCCATGACGACGGACTCGACGGGGCGCAGGGTTTCATCGCTCCCCCTCTTGTCCGCTTGCGGCGGAATCCACGGACCCATCGACGCACGATCGCTCGATGCGAGCGCGAACCGGCGTCGCCGGCCGCGTGTCGAGCAACACGCGGGCCTCGCCGCGAGCCTGCGCCGACTTGCCCAGCGCGCACAGGGCCTCGATGCGCAGCGCCGCGCGGGCGTCCGCGAGTGGGCTGTCGGGCAGCTCGCGCGCCGCCTGCGTCGTGATCGCGAGCGCAGCCTCGGCATCTCCGTCGCGCAGCGCTCGCGTGGCGTCCTGCAGCAGCGCGTTGTCCCGCGTCAACGACGGCACCGACTCGACCCGGGCGGCCGCGCGCGGTGCTGCACGCGATGGCGTCGCTGCAGGCGGCAATCGGGCTGGGTTCGCGGTGTGGCGTGGCGCCGGCTCTGGCCCCACCGGCAGGGTCGCCGGTGTCGCGACGACGAGCCCCGCCTCGGCGGGGGCCGGGGTGGCGCGCGACACGGACTCGCGCGCGGCCGCGGGCACGTCGGCTTCGCGGCTGCCGGTGGCCGCAAACGCGGCTCCGATCGCGAACGTCACGCCGCCGGCGATGGCCGCCACCTTCGCCACCGTCGCGAGCCCCAGCAGCGCCGCCGGCTTCGCGGCGTTCGGCAGGCCGAGCCTTGGCAGCAGCAGCATCCAACCGTGGGTGGTGGCGCGCGGTCGCTGCTCGCGGGCCTCGTGCACGACCCCCGAAGGATCGCGCTCCGCCAGCGACTCGCGGAAGCGGCGACGCAGGCTCTGCACGCGACTGTAGGTCGTGCTGGTGTTCAGCGCCAGGATCGCGGCCGCCTCGGGCCCGGTCATGCCCTCGATCTCGGACAGCACGAAGAGCTCGCGATCCACGGGATCGAGCGCGGCGAGGAACCGATCGAGCACGAGGATCGCCTCGGGCGTCGCACTCCGCGGTGGCGCAGCCTCGCTCGCGACCGCCATCGCCCTGCGCTTGCGAGCGCCGCGCTGCTCGGCGCGGCGGTAGTTGCTCGCGACCCGCCGCGCGATGCCGTACAGCCACGCCTTCGCGGTCGGCATCGCGAGTTCGTCGAAGCGCCGATACGCCGTGATGAACGTGTCTTGAACCGCATCGTCCATGAGCGCACCCGCGACACCGAAGCGGCGCACCGCGTGCCACACGAACCCGTAGTGGGCGCGGTACAGCGCCTCCATCGGGTGCGGCGTGCGGACCGCGTCGGGCGCCGTGTCGAGCATCGGGGTGGCATTGTCCACCATCGGAGGATTCCACGACGGACGCGGTCGATTTCCCGCCGACCGCCACGGATGACGCCGCGCGAGCGCCACATCGCCACCGGCGACGTTAGGCGAGCGCCCCCACGAGCGCCGCGCCAAGTCGAGCGCCTCCTCGAGGTGCCGAGCCCGTGCGCTCGGCCGAAGCCGGACGGGCGGACTCTTGCGGGCTGGGGATCAACGTGAGGGGTAGGTCTCCACTGCGCCGCGCCCTCGAGGCGGCGGGAACACAAGGGTCCTCGCGAGCCCCGCGACACACGCGGGGATGCCTGGATCGGCAAAGCCCGGGTCGGTCGTGACGGATGCAACCGCTCCGTCGTCGTCGATCGTGAGGCTCACGTTCAGCGCCCCTGCGACGTTCGGGTCGAGGTCGACGAGGGCTCCCCGTTGGGCAGACGTGGAAGGATGCTGGCCGATCTACGTGATGCCACCGCTCACGTGCCGCGCGGCCTTCCCCCGACTTGGTCTCATCGGGCGGGGAGCTGCACCTCGAGCAGCGAGGTGTCCGTGGCCGCGCGGCCGCGCCGGTGGGGCGCGACCGGGTCGAGCTCCATGTTCGCCAGGCATGTGAGGCGCCCGGGCTCGGCCCACACGTCGCGCGGGTCGTTGAAGCTCTCGTGCTCGTGCACGATCACCTCCGATCGCACCACGCGGGCCTGGTCGGCGTCGAGAACGTAGCGAGTGAGACGATCACCGCCGATGCCATAGAGCGCCCCTTCAACGTAGGCCAAGCCGTCGTCCCCGGCGGCGGCGGCGAAGGGTTCGCCGAGGAATCGCTGACCGGGCAGGTCGTAGATGCTCAGGCCGCCCTCGTACGCGGTCGCGAACAGGCGCGGTGCCGCGTCCGACAGTGCGATGCCGTGGACCCGCCCGAGGCGGGGATCCACCACTAGCGGCTCGATCGCGGCCGCCGGGTCGATGGTGTCGACGACGTGGATCATCCCGTGCAGTGTGTCCGAGAGGTACGCTCGCCCTCAGTCATCCAGCCCGCGCAAATCGGACGCCGATCGACGCTGCGATCGACATCCGTCCAGCAGGCACCGGCGTCGGCAGGAACTCTGCACCGCGTGAACGACGACGTGGAGCTCGGGGTGAAAGTCGCGGTGCTAGCGCCGCGGGCTGCCCCAGCGCAGCCCGACGCCGACCAGGGGACGCACCGACACCGGCACGCGAGCGACGCCGACTCGATCACGGCCCATGAAGGCGGCTCCGAGCCTCATCGAGCCCGCCGCGCGCGGCCGCCGGCAAGCTGACCCGCGCCCAACCTGGCACCCATCGCGGCCACGGCCGACAGCCCACGAACCGCGCCCACCAATAGGCGATCGAAGCCAACGCGCTGAAGTACGCACCGTCGATCGCCGGCCCGACGAAGCACAATCCGAACCTGCCCGCGAACGCCCCGAGGACGAGCACCGCGATCGAGATCAGCCACGATGCCCCCGCGAGGAAGAGGAGAAAGTCGATCAACAGGTCGAGGAGGAGGCAGTTGTTCGAGGCAGTGGCACACAGAAGCAGCCAACCGACGAAGATGACGAACCCGATCAGCAGCAACAGCACACCGAGTCCAGTCAAGAGGATGCCCGCCTGCCAGAGGCTCATGAACAACAGACACAGGCCGACCCCGAGGAGCAGGGCACCGACCGCCATGATGAGCAACATCATGATGAGCCAGAAGAGGCAGGTCTCGTCGGGGGGTGCCGTTGTCGTCGGTGCCGGCGTCTTCCCACACGCACTGACCGAGATCTTGCGTTCCACGCTGGTGGGGGGGCACCTCGAATCACGAGGCCGGAACCGGACGCGGACGAGCTTGTCGCCTGCGGTGGCGTAGTTGTGATCCGCGCGCGGGCCTCCAGTCACCGCGGGCGTCCCATCACCGAAATCCCACTCGTAGGTGCCGCCGGCGTCCGCAGGCTCGGTCGTCGCCACCAAGGTCACGGAGGCGACGCCGTCGGCGGTTCCATCGGCGTTGGCGACGCAGTGCTCGCTCGCCATTTCGACGTCTCGTAGGAATGGACAGGCTGGTGGGCCGCACGCACCCACGTCGATGGATTGCGTCTTCCTGAGCTCGCCGCAAGGTGCACCGCTGCTGGGTGTGAACGACACCGTCACGGCGTACGACCGACCGGGGACGAAAGCGTGCTGCTTGGTCGGCGCGCTGCTCGTCTCGTGGGGCGTTCCGTCGCCAAAATCCCACGAGAACACCCCTGGGGCGCCCTCGGGATCGGTACGAACGAACAAACCCACGATCGCCGTCGTGCCGTCGTTGGCACAGGTCTCGTCGGTGACGACGAGGCTCGTGAGGGCGGGACAACAGGGAGGAATCGTCAGCGGCACCGACAACGGCTCGTCATCGCAACCATCGCGCCGTACCACGACCTCGACGGAGACGTTGCCCGGCGTCTCGTACTCGTGCTCGAAGCTCGGATCGTCGAGGCGTGACGGACGCTGCGACACCGGGACCGGCCCCGGCTCGTCGCCGAATTTCCAGAAATACCGAGTGCCCGATGGCGC
This sequence comes from Deltaproteobacteria bacterium, assembly GCA_016709225.1. NCBI lineage: Bacteria > Pseudomonadati > Myxococcota > Myxococcia > Deltaproteobacteria bacterium. Next base: position 2,953,949 of record JADJEE010000001.1, read on the forward strand.
GGCTGTGTTGAGCCGCACTTCGAACCGCACGGTGGTGCGCAGCCCAGACCCGGCGCAGGTCGTGCCGGTCATCACGATATCGGTTGGGTACGCGCAGTCCGGCACGCGCTCGCAGTCGATCGCTCGGTTCTCCCAGGCGACGGCCGAGCAACCCGCGACATCCCGGCACGTGGCGCGAATCGAGGCGCGATCACGGCAGCGAACGTCGGGGCCCGGAGCCTCCACGATGACCTGCCACGTCCCGTCTTGCGCGACCGTGGCCGCACCGGTCGCGGCGCGACCAGCCACCACGACCTCGACGTCGACTAGCTTGCAGTCCCCGGCGGTCCCGCGCACGCGGAACCAGCGGACGATGGCGCCGCTCTGCTCGAGTCCCCGGACGTCCGTGATTGCGAGCTGGCACATGCGGGCCTCCTGCGCTCCTGCGCGAGCCAACCTACCACGCGGGGTGCGTTCACGACGATGCCGCGAGTGTCCAGCCTCGCGAGCGAGTGATCGAGACCAAGTCGCGTCGGGCGCCCGCGCGAACACGACCAGCGCGGCGACGCGCGAGCCGGCCAACTGGCCAGCACCCGCGCTTGCTCTCTCAGTCCCAGGCGGCACTGCTAGCGCCGCGAGCCACCCCAGCGCAGCTCGACGCCGACCAGCGCACGCACCGACACCGGCCACTGCACCAGCGACCGCCGGCCGTCGACCACGAAGCGGTGGCCGACCACGCGCGCGATGCCATCGACGGCGGCGACGATCGCCACCGGTCCCCAGCGCCGCACGAGGCCGACGCCCGCGACCCCAGCCGCCCAAGGCGCGAGCACCGGGGGCGAGTCGATCCCCCGCGGACGCGCGCGCAGGACCCCCGCCTCGGCGCCGCCACACAGCGGCAGCTCGAGCGCGCGCACGAACAGCCGACCGCACCCGCGCGCGCCGACGCTGCCGAGCTGATAGGTGACGCCGCGACCGTCTTCGCCGCGGACCGTGCGTGGTGCGAGCCAGGCTCCGTGCAGCTCGAGCCGTGCACGACGCCACAGCAGCGAGAGCGCAGCCGTGAGCGCGAGCGTGGGCGGGGGGATCGCACCGGCTTCGAGCCCGGCCGCGACGCGGAGCCCGAGTCCCGGCGCCGCACGCCGACGCTCGACCCGCCGCGTGTCGATCGCCGGCTCGACCGCAGGCGTCCGCATCGGCGAGATCTCCGGCGGCGAGGTCGTCACCGCCGGTGCGGGGTCGGGCTCGGGCACGGTCATCGGCCCGGGCAGGGTCATCGGCCCGGGCGCCGTCAGCGGCTCGGACGGCGGGATCGCGGCCGAGGGCTCGAGGGCGATCGCGACCAACACCGCGGTCGTCTCCGTCAGCTCGGCGCACGTCGGCGACGTGATGGTCCGCGTGTCGCTGCGTCCCTGGTACGTCGAACGCAGCATCAACGTCGCCGCGGTCTCGGTGCGGGTGACCTCGCCCTCGATGACCAACACCCCCTCGCCGCTGGGAGCGTCCGGTAGCAACGCGTGGATGCGGCGCTCGAGTTCCTCTCGCGAAGGACAGTCCGCGGGTGCGCGCCAGTGCAGCTCGAGTTCGCGTGGATCGGGCGGTGCCGGAATCGTCGCCGGCGCGGTGTTCGGCGCCAGCGCGACGATGCACAGGGTGGCGAGGACGAACGACAAGCGCGATCGGTTGTACAGCAGGATCCCGCCGGCCGCGCCACACCGGCCGGCCACCTTTACGCCGCGCGCCGACGTGACGCAGGCAGCGAGCCACGATGGTCCCGCACGCTGGGCCGTGCGCGTGCGCCCGCACGCCGGTTCGAGCCGGGTCTGCACGCACGCGCGGGCGCGGTGGTCGACGGCCGCCACGCGCGTGCGACAATCTCACCGCATGCGCGTCAAGGGCACCGCCTTCCACGCTCGGCTGTACCTGCTGAAGCACAAGCTCGGCGAGGACGCCGTCGAGGCGTTCGTCGCCGCGTATCGGCGCGAGCACCCCGAGTTCCCCACCAGCGTGCTGCCGACCTCGCAGATCCCCGCCGAGACCTTCCTACAGCTCAACGACGCCATCGTGGAGCAGGTCTACGGCGGCGACACCGACTCGCTGTGGGAGCTGGGCGCGATGAGTGCCGAGTGGTCGCTCACCGAAGGGCCCTACAAGGGTCTGCTCGAGGGCCGCGACGTCACGCGCTTCGCAGCAATGGCCCCGGTGATGTGGTCGAACTTCTTCGACACCGGCCGGGCGCGCACCGAGGTGCGCCCCGACTGCATCGAGCTCCACATCGAGGGCGTGCCCGTCGGCCTGCGTCACCTCTACTTCGAGTACTCGGTCATCGGCTACTTCCGCCGCGGGCTCGAGATGCTGGGCGGCAACGTGCGGATGGAGCGTGTCACTGGCTTCTCGGCCGGCGACGCGGACGTTCACTATCGCCTGCACCTCACGGCGCCGTAGCGCTCGACCGCGCGCGCCGCTCGTACCTCGACACAGGGATTGTGACGGGCCATGACGCGGCCATGGCCCCTAGTCCAGGCGCTCGCCGGGCGCGAATGGTCGCCCGGCCGCGTAGGCGCGCGCGGGCATGCGGCGCTTGCCGGCCGGCTGCAGCTCGCCGACGCACAGCACGCCGTCGCCGACCGCGACGTGCAGGCCCGCGGCATCGACCGCCAGCACGGCCCCGGGCGCAGCGTCGTCACGGCTGCGCGTCGACGTCCGCGCCGCGAACAGCTTGAGCTCGTCGCTGCCACGCACACACGCGGCCGTCGGCCACGGGTCCATCCCGCGCACGTGGTCGACGAGCGCCGTGACCCCGCGGGTCCAGTCGATGCGGCCCTCCTCCTTGCGCAGCGGCGGCGCCAGCACCACGCCGGCGTCGGGTTGCGGGGTCGGTGTGGGCACGTCGGGGAAGGCCGCGAGGAACTCGCCCAGCGCGGCCGCACCGAGCTCGGCGAGCCGGGCGAACAGCTCGCCTTGAGTCTCGTAGGGATCGATCGCGCAGCGGACCACGCGGTGCACCGCGCCGGTGTCGAGCCCGGCATCCATCTGCATGATGCTCACGCCGGTCTCGCGGTCACCGGCGAGGATCGCCCGCTGGATCGGCGCGGCGCCGCGCCAGCGCGGCAACAGCGACGCGTGCACGTTGAGGCAGCCGTACGTCGGGAGCGTCAGCAGGTCGGTCGGCAGGATGCGGCCGAACGCGACCACGATCGCGAGTTCGGGGCGATGCTCGGCGAGTGCGTCCCGCAGCGTGCCGTCCTTCATCTTGGTCGGTTGCAGGATCGGCACGTCGAGCGCGAGCGCGGCCTGCTTGACCGCGGGCTGCGTGACCGCGCGCCCGCGCCCCGCCGGGCGATCCGGCTGGCATACCACCGCCCGCAGGTCGCAGCGCGCCGCGACCTCCCGCAGGCTCGGCAGCGCGAACTCGGGCGACCCCATGAACACCGCGCGCAACTTCATGGCTCCTCCAGCTGGGAGAGGTAGGCGTTGCGCAGCATGTCGTGCGCGAGCACGTCGCGGGCCTCGGCCAGCGCCGCGCGGAGCTCGGCGAGCTCGGCCGCGAGCTCTTGCAAGGTCGCGGGCTCGAGCCGCGCCTCGCCGAACGTGCGATCGAGATCGGCCCACGCAACGCGGACGTCGGCGCGCGTGGCATCGCGCTCGAGCCCGAGCAGGGCGAAGTAGTCGGCCTCCCGCGCGAGGGCCAGCCGCGCCTCGATGCGTCGACGATCGATCGCGACCGGATCGTCGTGCACGCGCGGCGCCGGGATCGGCTCGCCGGGCAGATCCAGCAGCTCGAGCACGTGCAGGGCGTAGACCGCCGCCAACAGCTCACCCTCGTCGGCGGCCGGATCGGACAGCAGCTGCGACAAGCTGCTGCGCCCATCGAGCCGCTCGAGCCATGCCTCTTCGCTGGCCGAGAGCTGCAGGCCCTCGGCCAGGTCGTGCAGCGCCGACGGTCGCGACCACGCCTCGTCGCGCAGCTGCGGGTGGGCCCCGGGACCGCCGAGCAAGCCCAGCAGCCGCGTCGGCTCCATGCGCTGGCGGATGCCCTCGACCAGCAACACGGCGGTCGGCGTGGTCATCTGGATCGGCTCCTCGCAGCGCTCGTCGGGCTCGAGCGACCACACCCCCTCGCGCCACGGCATCGTCGAGTCGACGATGCGTGCGAGGTGATCCTGCAGCGCGTCGAGCAGCTCGGCCTGCTTGAGCAGCCCAGCCTCGACCAGCACCTGGCCGGCACGACGACCGTCGGCCTCGGTCATGCGCCGCGCCTCGGCGTACTGCGAGCGCGTCAGCAGACCCGAGCGCAGCAGACCATCGAGCAGGCGATCATGGCCCGCGCTCGAGCGCGCGAAGACGATGACGCCCGACTCGAACCACACGCTCTTCTCGACCCGCGCCGCCGCCAGCGTCAGCTTGCCGGTGAATGCGGCCCGGTGCAGGCGGCTGAGCAGTCGCGGCACCTCGACGGTCGCGAGGTCACCCTGGCGTTCGAGCGGCAATGGCACGCGACGCCGCGGGCGATCGGCGAACTCCGAGGTGACCGAGACCTGCGGCGAGGTGCGCTCGCGGACCTCGCCGGTGACGCCATCGGGCGGCGCGTAGCGGTTGCCGGTGGGCGTGCGAGGACCGACCGGGCTCGCGTCCTCGAGCAGCACGGTGGTCTCGCGCGGGCCCTTGGGTGGCCGCAACGGCGAGGCAATCTCGAGCCCGTGGACGTCGGTGCCGGGCACCAACACGTGCAGCTGCGCGACCTCGAGGCGGTCGTGGGACTCGCCGGGATCGATGCCGTCGTCGTGCTCCGGCAGCGGCACGTCGTCGAGGCCGAGATCGGCGAGATCGAGATCGTCGGTGGAGTCACCGACCGCGCTGCGCTCCTGCGGCGAACGCCGACGCGCGTCGAGGATGCCGAACGCGCGGTGCAGCTGGCCACTCATCTGCGACTCGTCGGTCGCCGCCGGCAGCACCCGCACCGGACCGGTCTCTTCGATGACCTCGGTGCGCGTCGGCCACGAGCCGCTCGCCTCCGCCGCCGTTGCGACCGGCTCGACCGGCGCGATGGGGCTGGGTTCGATCGTGCGCCGCAGCGGCGGCCCCGCGAGCGCCTCGAGTGCAGCGAGCAGCGCGTCGTCGGTGATCGGCTCCTCGATGAAATGATCGGCGCCGAGCTCCAGCACGTCGGCGAGGTCGAAGCCCGAGTCGGCCGGGCGGCCGCACAGCGTCACTGGGATCGCCGCGCCGCGGTGGAGCCGGCGCAGCGCCGCCATGAACACCGGCGGATCGATGTCGTCGAGGAACACGACGATCATGCGCGGCGCACTCGACTCGAGCGCCGCGGCCGCGAGCTCGGGCCCGATCGCAGCCGCGGCATAACCGAGCGACGCGACCTGCCCGACCACGCCCGCGCGGCTGCTCGGATCACCGACGATGAGCACCTCTGCGTCCACGTGGTCGCGCTGTCCGGGCGCGAGTCTACAGCATGCTGTACGGATCGACGTCGACGAACGCGTGGGTCTGCGTCGCGCCGCTGCCCTCGGCACCGAGCCGCGGCCGCAGGGCCTGCAGCACCCACCGCAGCGGCGAGCGCTCACGCGCGCGCAGCAGCAGCTGCCAGCGGGTGCGTCGGTCGATGCGCTCGATCGGCGACGGCACCGGGCCCAGCAGACGCACGAGGTCGGGGCTCGGCAACCGAGCGATGCGCTCGCTCGCCAGCTGTCCGAGCGCGCGCGCGCGGGCCTGCACCGCCGCCGCGCCGAGCCCGCTCACGCGCACCAACGCCAGGTGACCGTGGGGCGGGTTGTCGAGCCGCCGCCGCTGCTCGAGCTCGAGTGCGGCGAAGCCGTCGACGTCGTGACGCTGCGCGCACGCGATGGCGGGGTGATCGACCGCCCACGCCTGGATGATGACGCGCCCGGGTCGATCGCCGCGCCCGGCCCGTCCGGCGACCTGCGTGAGCAGCTGGAAGGTGCGCTCGGCCGCACGGACGTCGGGCAGCGCGAGCCCGTGATCGCCTTGGAGGATGCCGACCAGCGTCACGCCGGGGAAGTCGTGCCCCTTCGAGAGCATCTGGGTGCCGACCAACACGTCGGCCTCGCGGGCCCGGAAGCGCGCCAGCGTGTCGAACAGCGCGCGGCCGCGGGTCGCATCGCGATCGAGCCGCAGCACGCGGATGCCGGGCAGCTCGCGTGCGAGCGCCGACTCGACCCGCTCGGTGCCCACGCCACCGTGGGAGAGCTCGTGCCAGCCGCACGACGAGCAGCGATCGGGCGTCGCCTCGATGTGGCCGCACAGGTGGCACATGAGCCGGTGCCGCTGCAGGTGATACGTCATCGACGGCGCGCTGCAGTCGGGGCACTGCTGGAACGAGCCGCACTGATCGCACACCAAGGTGGTGGTGAAGCCGCGACGGTTGAGGAACACGATCGCCTGCTCGCCCGCACCCGCGCACTCGGCAATGCTCTGCCGCAGGCGCGCCGTCATCAGCGACTCGGGATCGGGCCGATGCACCGACAGCGGCACCACCTCGACGCTCGGCAGCGGCCGCGGCGTGGGCCGCTGCCGCAGGTGCAGCCAGTGGTGGCGACCGGCTTGGGCCAGCGCGTAGCTCTCGAGCGAGGGCGTCGCCGACCCGAGCACGACCGGCACCCCCGCGGCCTTGGCCCGCACCAGCGCGACGTCGCGCCCGTGGTAGCGCACGCCGTCCTCCTGCTTGAACGAGGCGTCGTGCTCCTCGTCGACCACGATCACCCCCAGCGAGGGCAACGGTGCGAACACGGCCGAGCGCGCGCCGATCACGATCGGACGCAGGCCGCGGCGGATCTGCTGCCACGCGTCCAGCCGCTGGCGCGGCGTGAGGCCGCTGTGCAGCACCGCGACCTCGTCGCCGAAGCGGGCCCGGAAGCGATCGGCGAGCTGGGGCGTGAGGGCGATCTCCGGCACCAGCACGATCGCGCCCCGCCGTTGTGCCCGCACGCTAGCGATGAGCTGCAGGTAGACCTCGGTCTTGCCGCTGCCGGTGATGCCCTGCAGCAGCACCGACTCGAAGCCACCGCGTGCCAGCAAGCCGTGCAGGTACGTCAGCGCCTGCGCTTGATCGGCCGTCGGCGTCTGTGGCAATGCGGCCGCCGGCTCGGTCTGCGCGAACGGGTCGAGGGTTCGCGCGCGCTCGTCGAGCTCGACCAGCTGCGCGCCGACCAGCGGCGGCAGCAGCTCGCGCACCCGCGGGAACGGCCCCCGCAGCTCGCCCAACGCGACCCAGCCGGCGTCGTCGTCGGTGCGGCGCTCGAGCTCGTCGAGCAGGGCACGGCGCTGCTTCGAGCGACCGATCACACGCTGCAGCTCGTCCTCGCCGCTACCGTCGCGCAGCGCGTCGGTGCGCCGCACCCACGTCTCCGTGCGCAGCTCGTCGTCCTGGGCCCAACCTGCGGTGACCAGCCCGCGGGCCTCGAGGGCGCCGAGCACCCGCGACGCGCCGCCGCGCTTGAGCGTGCGGACCAGCTTCGACATCGGCAGGCCGGTCGCGCCGCTGTGCGCCACGGCCTCGAGCAGCGCGCGCTCGCTGGCCTGTAGCTCGGTGCCGCCGAGCAAGGGCCCCGCGGCATCGAGCGCGAGGCGTCCAGTGTCGGTGATCGCGACCACGCGCGCGTCGGCGTGGGTGAGCATGCCCGGCAGCGCGAGTCGATAGACCTCGCCGATCGGCGCGAGGTAGTAGTCCGACAGCCACTCGCACAGCTGAAGCAGCGCCGGCGTGAGCGCGGGCTCCTCGGGGTCGAGCACGTCGAGCAGCGCCTTCAGACCCTTCGCGACCGGCGCGGCCGTCTCGGCCCGCACGACTCCGACGAGCACGCGGGCGCCCAGCGGCACCAGCACGCGGGCGCCCGCCGGCGGGAGCTCGAGGTGCTCGGGCACCGCGTAGGTGAACGCGTTGTCGAGCGCGACCGCGACGGCGACCGACACCAGCCGCGAAGTCACCGTGCGATGATCCTCGGCCGCGCGGCGTTGCGGTCTTCGCCCTCCAGCAGCGCGAGCTCGAGATCGCGGCGGCTCTGCCACAGCTCGAACGCCGCGATCGCCAGCAGTGCGAGACCGATCGCCATCAGCGTGTCGCCGGCGCTACCACGCCACAGCGCGACGAGTGCCTCGGGCGACGCGTCGGCCGCCCGCGCCGCGCCCGCGATGCGAGCACGCACCACCACCGCGCCGACGCCCAGCGACAACGCGACCGCGACGATCGCCACGCGCATGCGAGCCGGCCGCGGGGGCAGCTCGAGGCCCGCGGCGGCGCCGGGATCGATCGCGCCCAGCCGTCCCGACGCGGCGGCCGCGACGATGACGATCGCGATCACGACTGCGCCCATCGCCGACATCACCGCGAGCGCGGTGTTCAAGCCCTGGGCGGCGAATGTGCGAGCCGCCACACCGCCGTGTGCGAGCGCGGCGGCGACCCCATCGCCCAGCTCCGTGGGCGCGTCGGAGCCCAGGCCGGTCGCCAGCGACAGGGCCACGCACACGCAGCCAGGGACCAGACATGCCGACGTTGGACGCAACCCCGCCCGATGGGCGCGACGCACTCGGGCCGGACTCGCCGTCGCAGCGCTCACCCGACCCATCTACCAGTGGCCGCGCCGCTTCGCCAAGGATTGCGCACCGACCCGGTCGCAGGCGCGTGCGCCCACGGTTGCGGCGGTCGCCGGAGACCATCGCGCGCGCGGTGCAAGGTATGCTGCGCGCAATGCTTCCCCAGGCGCCGCGGCTTCGTTGGGCCGATCTCCTGCCGCGCGCGAGCGCCGTCGTGTTCGCGGTGCTCGCGTGGACCCTCGCCGCCGCCTGCGACACCCGCGACCCCGAGCACCACGGCGGCACCGTGACGCCGGTCGGTGGTGGCGGAGGCTCGTCACGCCCGCGCGGCCCGGTCGTCGAGATCGCGGTCGGTGTGGATCACGTGTGCGCGCGTCACCAGGGCGGCCAGGTTCGCTGCTGGGGCGGCGGCGGCAACGGTCAGCTCGGGCACGGACTGCGCGAGGACAGCCTCACCGCGGTCGAGGTGCGCGGCATCGAGGATGCCGAGCAGCTGGTCGCCGGCGACGGCTTCACCTGCGTGCGGCGCCACCCCGGCACGGTCGCGTGTTGGGGCCGCAATGATCTCGGACAGCTCGGTGATGGCGAGGGCGGACCCGGTCGCAGCAACGCCAGCGCACCGGTGGTCGCCAAAGGCCTCGGCGATGCCGTCTCGCTGGTCGCGGGCCGTCGCCACGTGTGCGCGCTGCGTCGCAACGCGAGTGTGGTGTGCTGGGGCGACAACCGCTCGGGCCAGCTCGCCACCGCCGGGCGCACCGCCTGGGTTGCACCGGTGGCGGTGCAGGGCCTCGGCGACGTGACGGCGCTGGCCGCCGGTGACGCGCACACCTGCGCGCTGCGCAAGCAGGGCGGCGTGCTGTGCTTCGGCCGCAACGATCGCATGCAGCTCGGCAGTGCCGGTGGTGATGGTTCGCGGCCGCGCGCGGTTGCCAACACCGCCGGAGCCAAGGCCATCGCCGCCGGTGCGCAGCACACCTGCGTGATCACGGCCGGCAACCAGGTGGCGTGCTGGGGTGACGACAGCTCGGGGCAGATCGATGGTCAGCGCGGCGGCACCAGCAGCACGCCCAAGGGCCCGAACGTCGTCAACGTCGCCGAGCTCGCAGCCGGCGACGGCCACACCTGCGCGCGACTGACCACCGGTCGCGTGCAGTGTTGGGGTGCCAACGACGACGGCCAGCTGGGCGACGGCACCACCGACGTGCGCGAGGCCCCGGTCGCGGTGCTGCGCATGGCCGGGATCGGAGACATCGCCGCCGGCGGTGACAGCACCTGCGCGCTCACGCGTCCCGGTCGCGTCGCGTGCTGGGGCCGTAACGACCACGGCATGCTCGGCGGCGGCACGGCCGGTGCGGCCGAGGGCCGCGCGCCGGTGGTCGCGCTCGACGACGTCGATCGCGTGGTGACCGGGCTCGACTTCGCATGCGCGCTCACGCGGGGCAAGGTCGCGTGCTGGGGCGCCAACGCGGTCGGCCAGCTCGGCAACGGCGGCAGCGACGACGCCCACGCCCCGACCACGCTCGCATCGCTGTCGAACGTGATCTCGCTGGGCGCCGGGTGGCAACACGCGTGCGCCGTCACCAACGACGGCGCAGTGTGGTGCTGGGGCGCCGACGACGGCGGTCAGCTCGGCGATGGCAAGCACGCCGGCCGCCGCGTGCCGGGGCGCGTGGCCGGCATCAACGACGCCGTCGAGGTCGCCGGTGGCCGTGCGCACACCTGTGTACGACGACGTGGCGGTGCGGTGTCGTGCTGGGGCGACGGCCAGTTCGGCCAGGTCGGTGCGGTCGTGCTCGATCGCCCCGCAGGCATCACCGATGTGCCCAACCTCCGCGATGCGATCCAGATCGCCGCGGGCGGCGAGCACAGCTGCGCGGTGCGGGCGTCGGGTCGCGTCGCGTGCTGGGGGCACAATCACTTCGGCCAGCTCGGCAATGGCCCGCCGTCGAAGGAGCTCGGCACGCCGCAGCCCAACCCGGTCGCGGTCGTGCGGGTCGAGGACGCGGTCGAGGTCGAGGCCGGCGAGGTCCACTCGTGCGCGCGTCGACGCAGCGGAGCGATCGCGTGCTGGGGGCACAACGATCGCGGCCAGCTCGGTGCGGGCATCGAGGGCACATGGACCACGCGCGTGCCGGTGAAGGACATCACCGACGCGATCGCGCTGTCGGGCGGCGTCGCGCACATCTGCGTCGCGCGGAGCAGCGGCGCAGTGGCCTGCTGGGGCACCAACGCCGACGGCCAGCTGGGCCGCGAGGCCGGTGGCATCCAGCGCGTGCCCGTCGGTGTGGGCGGCGTCGATGGGGCCCGCGAGATCGCGGCCGGGGGCAGCATCAGCTGCGCGCGCCGCAGCGCGGGCGACGTGGTCTGTTGGGGCGAGCGGGACCACGGCGCGCTCGGTGACGGCGCGCTGGGCTTCTCCGCGAGTCCCATCGCGGTCGCGAGCCTGTGACGCGTCCGTGGGTCATCGGGTCGTCGGCGCGGCCGCCGAGTACCTCGACACAGGGATTGTGACGGGCCATAGCACCGCCCTGACCGCGCCTCGCTGCGTTGCCGCACCTTGAAATACGCCCGTACTAGAACCCGACGCCGAGCTTGAACGCCAGGCGATCGTAGCTGGCGACCTTCTCCCGCCACACGAAGGTCGGACGGATCCACCCCAGCGCGGCGTGCAGGTACAACCACTTCGCGACCGCGAACTGGGCCCCGAGATCGAGGCCCAGTGTGTACAGCAGCGCGATGTCGTTGCGCCCGAAGAGCTCCACGCGAGCCCCTCCCACGCCGGCTTGGAACTCGAGGAACGGCGTGACCACGTGGGGGTACTGCATGCCCAGGCCGAGCCGCTCCATCAGCAGCATGTCGGCGCGGTCGCCCCGCGTCGCCGCGGGTCCACCTTCGATGCCGAACTCGGTGAGCAGGTTGATCCGCACGTAGCGGCGCATCGGTGTCACCTCCAGCGAGGCGAGGTGCCAGTTCTGCGCGCGCCCGAGCCGATCGCGGATCGAGAAGTAGCGGTAGCCGAGCACGAACGCCGCCGAGCGCTGGGGCGGATGCGGTGGCCGGCGGTAGCGCAGCTGTTCGTCGGCTGGCGCGGCGGTGGCCGTGCGCGTGACCGACGGTGCGCGCGTGGGACTTCGGGTCGGCGCGGGCTTGGCCGCCGCCGCTTGCTTGCGATCCTCGGCCTCCCAGCGCTCGACCTCGTCGCGCGCGACCAGTCGCAGCGATGCTCCGCCGCCGCCCTTGCTCGGACGCTTGGCCGCGCCGGGCGGGAGGCCCTCGTTGCGCTCGCGAAACCCCGCGGGGCCATCGGCGGCGAGCTCCGGCCCCGGTGGCGCCGCGGCGGGCGGCGCCTGCATCGTGCCCGGCAGGCTGGGCGAGGCCAGAGCCGGCGGCTTGGGCGACGCGGGCGACGACCTCCGGCCCGCCTGGCGGCGTCGCGCCGGCGCGCGGTGTCGGCGTGGGTGCGGGCGGCGGAGCGGGTACGTCGTCGGCCTCCGCGTGCGGCGCGTCGTTGCCCGATGGCGGCGCGTCGTCGGCAACGTCCTCGGCCGCGGGTGCCTTGCTCGGCGCAGGGGCCTGCGCCGGCGGCATGCCACCACCGGGCAACGGCGGCAGCTTCGGCGGGCCCGCGAGCAGCAGCAGCAGCAGCGGGATCACTTGGCCCCCACCACTACGATCGTCGCCGCCATCGCGTCGAGATCGCCATCGGCGGGCGAGAACAGCGAGGCGAAGCTGGCGCGGATCGTCCGTCCGCCGCCGTCGTAGTAGAGGCCGCGCACGTAGACGCCCGGCGGGATCACGACGTCGTACCGCCACGGTGCCCCGGGCGCGGTGGTCTCCACCAGCTCGCGCTCGAGCTCGGCCTGCTGATCGGTGACCAGGTGATCGAGCTCCGCGAGCGCGACCTCCCGCGGGTTGGTGAGATCGACGTCGAGCAGCGGCGATGCACCGCCGGTGCCGTCGCTGCCGCCCGTGTCGGCGAGATCGCCGATGTCGAAGCCGGTGCCGCTGCCGCTGCCGCTGCCGCTACCCAACTGGACGCTATCGGGCAGCAGCGACGCGAGGTCGGAGCTGGGATCGATCGGCCCCAGCGCGAACACGTGGGTCGGCGGCGAGCCCCCGACCGCAACGCCGAAGATCTCGGCTGCGACATGGAGCTCGAGCGTGACGCCGTCGTCGCTGGCGAGCGTCCACGGTGGCGTGACGAACTCGACGCCGTAGGCGGCGTCGCTGCTGCGCCATTGCGTCACCCCCTCGAGGTAGGTCGCGCGATCGCAGGCCGCCGTCAGCAGCACCAGCGTCGCGAGGGCGGCCGCACGGCCGCGATGACGGGTGTCGATCACCTCGCACGTTCGTTCGACCTCGCGTCGAGGCGGCTTGAGCCGCGGGTCTGGCTTGGGCCGGGGGCCGCAGGCGCGCCCCCACAATGGTCTCGGGCGTGCGGGCACCCGAGCTCGCCCGTCGTCGAGCGGGCCCCCGCGTCAGCCGTGCACGATGCGAGCGATCTCGGTGAGATAGCCAGCCGCGTCGCGATCGAGCGACACCACCGAGATCGAGTCGGCCGGGGTGTTGGCCACGAACGCCCACTGTCGCGCGGGGTCGATGGTGATCTCGTTCGCGCCGGCCTCGAGCTCGAGCTGCTGCAGCACGCGCCAGCTCGTCAGCCCGACGATCGCCAGCTCACCCTCGGCGAAGCACGACACCAGCGCGAGCGGCTCGTCGTCGCCGTGCCGGTGCACCGCGAGCATGTTGGGTTGCTCGCACAGCGGCAGCATGCCGACGATGGCGTCGACGGAGCGGCCGTCCTCGACGGTGGTGTCGACGCGCAACAACGCAGCGGGGGTGGTCTGCACCACCAGCAGGTCGACACCGCCGCTGGGGTCCTCGAACGCGAGGTCGGCCAGGAACGGCTGCTGCTGCACGCTCTCGGGGTTCACGTTGGCGATCGACGACTCCTCGCCGGGCACGATGACGTCGAGCCCCGGCGCGACGGCGAAGCGTCGCAGCGACGGGAAGAAGCGCTGGCTGCCGTACAGCACCGGTCGCGTGCAGTCGCGGCTGCCGTCGGGCGCGTTCGCGAGGTCGCAAGGCCGCGACGCCACGCCGAAGCCCCCCGAGTACTCGGTGCCATCGAAGGGATCGTCGCGGTAGACGTCCTGGGCGACGTTGACCAGCTCGGGACCGAACTCGCCATCGAGGTCGATGAGCGAGAGGTCCGCCTTGGGCGAGCCGCGCTCGCCGAACAGCTGCGGCACGTAGGCGAAGCGATAGCCCTGGTCGTCGACCACGACCCGCGCCGGGTCCGGTGGCAGCCGCAGATCGCCGCGATCGGGCGCCGTGGTGATGACGTGCACGTCGTCGCAGTTGCCGTCGAAGCCCACGCCGCAGTCGAGCTGGGGACCGTCGTCGCCGGCGATCACGTCGAACCACACCACCGCCGCAGGGGCGCGCTGCACCGTCAGCAGCCGCAGCGCCCCGGTCACACCGGCGGGGCGATCGCGGGCGAGGTTGCCGACGGCGCTGCCCAGCGTGATGCCGGCGCGCGGGACCACCAGCCCGCGCGCACCGCACTCGATCGTGGCCACGGGCGTGTCGCCGCGCACGCGACAACTCCCGTGCTCGTCGTGGTCCGCCAACGCATCGTGCAACGACTGCAGGTCCAACACCAGCACGCCGCCCGTGCGCTCGGACTGATCCCAGTTGCCGTTGGTCACGAACAGGAACCGCCCCTCGTCGGAGAGCGCGACGCCGGTCGGCTGCCGCAGATCGCCGAGCGTGGCCTCGGGGAGATCACGGCCGCAGGCCCACGACCACGGCACCAACAGGCAGACGATCGCCGCACCGTGGCTCCGAATCGCTCCGGCGCGCTGCTGTCGATGCGATCGCACGCCGGCCGAGCATCGCACAACCACGGCGGGCATCGCCGACCTAGCCGCCCGGACCGCGGCGGCGCCCCCTTCGGCGCTACGGCACGGTCGCGGGCACCGATGGCAGCGCCGCGCTGGCCCACCGCGGCATGTCGATCGCCCACGAGGCCCCGAGCGCAATCAACACCGCGGCCAGTCGCAGCAACGCCACCGGCGCAGCGGCGAAGGCGGCGGCTTCGGCCGAGCTCCGTGCCGCCGCGGCGCCGACCAGCTCGACCGCCGCGGCCACCAGCAGCGACGGGCTCGCGAGCGCCAGCGCCAGCAGCGTGGTCGCGTGGGCGATCGCAACCAGCTCGGCCGTGGCCGAGTGCGCGCCGAGCCACCAGGCCCTGGCCTCCCCGAGCGGGAACACCTGCTGCAGCGTCGACGCGCCTGCGAGCACCGCGTGGTGCAGGCCCATCGCAAACGCCGCCGACGACACCAACGCGATCACCAGCGCGGTCCACCCCGCCGCCGGCACCCGCAGCAGCGCCGCGGGCACACTCGCCGCGCCGACGAGCACCTGCGCCGGCAGGGCCACCACCACGCCCACGACGGTGCCGAGCACCAGCTCCAGCACCAACGCGAGCACGAACGCATCGAGGCTGCGCGCCGGCCCGGGCACCACGCCCTCGCGGAGCACCAGCACGGCCGCCGTCATCGCGGCGAGGGCCCACCACGCCGAGGGCAACGCGGCCCGCAAGAGCGGCTGCACCCGAAGCAGCGCGACGTAGCGCGCGAACGCCAACACCAGCGCCTGCGCCAGCGCGCTCATGGTCCGCGCCCGAGCGCGGCGAGCTGCTGCCACGCCGTCGCCGTGAAGTCGTGCAGCTGCGTGGCCCAGGTCGCACCGAAGACCGCCAGTGCGGCGAACACCGCCAGCGCCCGCGCGACCGCTCCGACCGCGGGATCGGCGATGCCGAGCGTGCGCGTGGCCAGCACGGCGAGCAAGACCCCGACCACCGCCGCCGCCACCAGCGGGATCGCGATCGCCAGCAGCAGCGCGAAGCCGTCGTGCACCAACGCGACGCCGTCGGTCATCGATAGCCCTCGACCAGCCCGCCGATCACGACGCCCCAGCCGCCAACGGCGAGGAACAACAACAGCTTGAGCGGCACCGACACCAGCGCGGTCTGCAGCTGTGCGAAGCCCAGCAGCGTCACCGCCTGGGCGACCAACAGATCGACGACCACCAACGGCACCAACACCACGACCGCCATCGACAGCGCCTCGCGCAGCTCGGTCACGAGGAACGCCGGCACGATCACCAGCGGGTCTTCGGCGCCCCGTGCCTGCAGCTCGGCGAAGAACGACAGCTCGTCGCCGTCGGCGTGGCGCTGGAGGAACTCGAGCCAAGGGGCGGCGCTCGCCCACCACCCCGAGACGCCGTCGATGGCCGCCGGGCCACCGCGGGCGTCGATCTCGGCCAACACGGCCCCGGCCGTCGGCGCCATCACGATCGCCGTGACCACCATCGCGAGCGCCAGTACCACCGGCATCGGCAGCAGCGCCTCGGCGCCCAGGCCCGTCCGGACCGCGCCGAGCAACACCGACGACTTCGCGAACGCGGTCGCGACCACGAGCACGATCGGTACGATCGCCAGCAGGGCGAACGTCGCCGTCGAGCTCGACAGCTCAGGCACCGTGGTCCCAGCCCCCGCGACCGCGGCTGGCCCCGGCCACGAACGCATCTCCCCCGGCGCGCGGCCCCGCGTCCGCACGGGTCGCGTCGTTGCGCACGGCCTTGATGCGGTCACCGAGGTCGCACAGCAACGTCGGTGCCGAGCCCTGCCCGACCCCGAGCAGCAGCCGGCGATCCTCGACAGCGACCACGTAGACCGCGTGTTGCGGCGACAGGCGGATGGTCCGCAGCACGCTCGGATCAGCCGATTTGGCGCGGCGTCCGAGCCAGCCCAGCACGCCCGCGAGCACGCCGAGTACGAGCCCGATCTCGATCAACACCTGGGCGGACGACGACGCGAACAGCATGGGGCCGAAGCTAAGCGGTCCCACGATGTGCGACAAAAAAGCCGCACGATCGCCGGGCGCTCACCCGTGATCACGCGGCCAGTCGGCTCGCAGCGACCACCCGACGGGGGGCGGCCGCCGTGCCGCAGCGCTAGACGAGCTCGATGATCGCCATCGGCGCGCCATCGCCCGGACGGGGCGCGGTGCGGATGATGCGGGTGTACCCGCCGGGCCGGTCCTTGAAGCGCGGCGCGACCTCGTTGAAGAGCTTGCTCAGCGCCTCACGGGTGCGGACCAGGCGGCCGGCCATGCGGATCGCGTGCACGACCTGGGCTTGCTCTGCCTTGGTGCGCGAGTCGACCGGCTTGGCCACGAGCTCGTGGACGCCGATGCTGCGGGTGATCACCTTCTCGACGAAGCGCCGCAGCTCCTTGGCCTTGGGCTCGGTGGTGGTGATTCGCCCGTGCTCGACGAGCGAGGTCGCCATGTTGCGGAACATGGCGTTGCGGTGGGTGCTGTTTCGGCCGAACTTGCGGCCAGCGTCGCGATGTCGCATGGGAACCTCTAAGCGTCTTCGCGGGCCGGCGGCGGGCCCTGCCAGTTGGGGATCTTCATGCCCAGCGTCAAGCCCATCTGCGCGAGGATTTCCTTGATTTCCTTCAAGGACTTGCGACCGAAGTTCTTGGTCTTGAGCATCTCGGGCTCGGTCTTCTGCACCAAGTCACCGATGTAGTGGATGTTCGCGTTCTGCAGGCAGTTGGCCGAGCGCACCGAGAGCTCGAGCTCGTCGACCGAGCGCCAGAGGTACTCGTTGAGCTTGTCCTCCTCGGTCGGCTCGGCGGTGGTCGCCTCTTCGATCTCCTCGCGATTGATGAAGATCGAGAGCTGCTCCTTGAGGATCTTCGCGGCGAACGCCACCGCGTCGTCGGGGCGCACCGAACCGTCGGTCCACACCTCGAGCACGAGACGGTCGTAGTCGGTGCGCTGACCGACGCGGGCGTTCGTGACGCGGTAGTTCACCTTCTGGATCGGCGAGAACAGGCTGTCGATCGGAATCACGCCGATGGGCATGCCCTCGCGCTTGTTCTGGTCGGCGGTGGCGTAGCCACGACCCATCTCGCAGGTGAGCTCCATCCGCAGGTGGCCACCCTTGGACAGCGTCGCGAGGTGCTGCTCGCCGTCGAGCACGGTCACGCCGGTCGGGCACTGGATGTCCGAGGCCTTGACCTCACCCTCACCCTGCTTGTCGATCGTGAGCGTGCGCGGCGTGGAGTCGTCCATCCGCAGGCGCAGCGCCTTGACGTTCAAGATGATGTCGGTGACGTCCTCGACCACACCCTCGATGGTCGTGAACTCGTGGAGCGCGCCCTCGATCCGCACGGTGGTGATGGCGGCGCCCTGCAGCGACGACAACAGCACCCGACGCAGGCTGTTCGCCAGCGTGATGCCGTAGCCGCGCTCGAGCGGCTCACACGTGAACTTGCCGTAGCCGTCGGTGAGGCTCTCGCCCTCGACCTCGAGCTTCTTCGGGCGAATGAGGTCGCGCCAGTTGCGGGCGATGGTGTTGGTGTCCTGCATCCTCGTTCTCCTCGCGAAGGCGAAGCCGGTACTCGGCCCGCCAAGGCGCTCACTCGA
This sequence comes from Deltaproteobacteria bacterium, assembly GCA_016709225.1. Lineage (NCBI taxonomy): Bacteria > Pseudomonadati > Myxococcota > Myxococcia > Deltaproteobacteria bacterium. Next base: position 2,971,999 of record JADJEE010000001.1, read on the forward strand.
TCACTTGCTGTAGAGCTCGACGATCAGCTGCTCGTCGATGTCGGCCGCGATGTCGGAGCGAGCCGGGAGCGCGGTGATCTTCCCGCGCATGTTGTCCTTGTCGAGTTCGATCCAGGTCGGCCGCGAGGTGCGGTCGACCTTGCCGAGGGCGTCGACGATCTTCTGGATCGTGCGGCTGCCCTCGCGCACCTCGATGATGTCGCCCGACTTCACCAGGTAGCTGGGGATGTTGACCCGCTTGCCGTTCACCGTGAAGTGACCGTGGCGCGCGAGCTGGCGGGCCTCGGCGTGGCTGTTGCCGAAGCCGCAGCGCAGCACGACGTTGTCGAGCCGACGCTCGAGCAGCGACAGCAGGTTCTCGCCGGTCACGCCCTTCATGCGGGCCGCGCGGTAGTAGTAGCCACGGAACTGCTTCTCGAGCAGGCCGTACATGCGCTTGACCTTCTGCTTCTCGCGAAGCTGCTGGCCATAGTCCGACGGCCGGCGCTTGCGGCCTTGGCCGTGCTGGCCGGCCGGGTACGGCCGACGCTCGTAGGCGCACTTCTGGGAGAAGCAGCGATCGCCCTTCAGGAACAACTGCACGTCCTCACGACGGCAGAGACGACAAACGGGTCCGGTATAGCGAGCCATGGTGCCTTGGAAGCCTGGGAAGACGGGTCAGACGCGGCGACGCTTGGGCGGGCGGCAGCCGTTGTGGGGGATCGGAGTGACGTCCTTGATCGAGGTCACGCGCATGCCAGCCGACTGGATGCCGCGCAACGCCGACTCGCGACCGGCACCGGGACCGCTGATGCGGATCGCGACCGTGTGGACGCCGTGCTCCGCGGCCTTGCGGGCGGCATCGTCGGCGGCGAGCTGAGCGGCGAACGGGGTCGACTTGCGCGAGCCCTTGAAGCCGCGCACGCCGGCCGAGGCCCACGACAACACGTTGCCGTTGACGTCGGTCACGCTGACCACCGTGTTGTTGAAGGTCGACCGGATGTGCACGATGCCGGTCGAGACGTTCTTCTTCGCACGCTTCTTGGTGGGCTTGTTCCCCTGCGTGGTGGCCATGGATCAGACTCGCTTCTTCTGCGCGATGGTGGCGCGCTTGGGGCCCTTGCGCGTGCGCGCGTTGGTGTGCGTGCGCTGCCCTCGAACCGGCAGCCCACGGCGATGTCGCAGCCCGCGGTAGCAGCCGAGGTCCATCAATCGCTTGATGCTCGACTGCACGTCGCGTCGAAGATCACCTTCGACCTTGTAGCTGCTCTCGATGACGTGGCGGATGGCGCTGACCTGCTCGTCGGTGAGTTCGTCGGTGCGAACCGACGGACCAACGCCCGACTTGTCGAGGATCTCGGACGCCGTCACGCGACCGATGCCATAGATGTAGGTGAGGGCAACCTCGATCCGCTTGTTGCGCGGAAGATCGACGCCTGCAATGCGTGCCATGACCTAGCCTTGCCTCTGCTTGTGCTTGGGGTTCTCGCAGATGACGCGCACGATGCCGCGACGGCGGATCACCTTGCACTTCTCACAGATCTTCTTGACGCTGGCTCGGACTTTCATGGCATCACGCGGCTAACTTCGCTTGCGAGGATTCTTCGTGGGGTCGAACACTGTGGTGCGGGGCCGAGCGGGTTGCTCGGAGACCGAGATGGGACCGAGGACGGTCCCGCGGGCGGGGTCCAACCGGGCGCGACGCACTTCTACACGCATCCCGGTGCTGATGGGCAAGCCCAGTCGTCTGACTTCGGTGGAGAGACCTGCGATGAGAGTGGTTCCGTCGGACAGGAGCAGTCGAAAGAGTTGGTTGCCCAGCTCGTGCTGGACCGTTGCGGCCAGCAGCTCATCGCTCGAAGCAGGCATTCGTGCGTCCTTGGGGGGCCCCAGGGAGCGCGGAGTGTAGGGGGGCACCCAGCGGCTGTCCAGCGGGTCCGCACGGCTGTGGTGGCTTGAGGATCCGCACCATCGACCGGCCGGCCGGCGTTCGCCCCCAGGCCGCGGCGCGCCCCGGGGACGCGGGGCCCAAACGACCGCCAGGCCCCCATGGCGGCCCGGCGACGCCCTCCAACGCCGCGGCGACGCCGACCCCACGGGCCGCGCGGTGCCGCCGTGCTACCCCTCGCGGACCCGCGGCCGCCCCGGCCCGGCCCCGGAGATCCCATGACGACCCGCCGCCGCCCCCTCACCCTCGCTTGCCTCACGCTCGGCCTCACGGCGTGCATGGAGCGCGGCAACGGCGAGCCGAGCTCGATCCAGCCCGAGCTCGCGCCGTTCCACGCGGTCGATGTCGGCGGTGTCTTCCATCTGCAGGCCACGCGCACCGACGGACCGCAAGCGGTCGAGCTGCGCGGCGACGCGAACCTCGTGCCCAAGGTCGAGCTCGCGGTCGATGACGGCGTACTGCAGGCGCGCCTGCACGACAACGTGTTGCCGTCGCTCGACCTCGTGCTCGTGGTGCGCACGCCGACGCTCGATCGCGTGAGTCTCGGTGGCGCCGCGCGGGCCGAGCTCACCGGCCTGAGCGGCGATGCGTTCACACTCGCGTTGTCCGGCGCCAGCCATGCGCGCGCGAGCGGCCGCGTGACGAGGCTGCACGTCGACGCCAGCGGTGCGTCGACGATCGACGCGGCGGCTACCACCGCCGACGAAGTCGAGGTCGATGCCAGCGGCGCGAGCTCGATCGACGTCACCGCCGAGGTCTCGCTCGACGCCGATGCCAGCGGTGCGAGCCACGTGCGGTGGGCCGGGAACGCCGGCAAGGTCGAGCCCCACACCAGCGGTGCCTCGAGCGTCGAGCGTCGCTGACGACGCCCGAGACGCGGCTACCAAGCAAGTGGGGAACGGCGGCCCGCCCTTCCCCCTCCGTCGGGCAGAGCCCGCCGTGTCCCTCATCGCTTCGGTCCTTGCCTTCCTCGAGGATGAACGCCTCGCGTTCATCCTCGACTCAGAGGTCGCTGGTCGCAACCGGCTCGTCGACCATCGCCACCACCGGCGAATCGTCGATCGACGGCATCGTCGCACACGCCTGCGCGACCCCGGCCTCGCCGGCCCGCGCGATGGCCCGCTCGGTCAGCCGCATGCGCTGGGTGTGCGCGCCGAACTCGATGATGCCGAGCCACGCGAACACCCGCATCACCGCGTAGGTGGTGTCGAACTCGAACCACCGCGCCGCGAAGTCGGGCGACATCGAGTACTTGTGATGGTTGTTCTGGTACAGCTCACCGGCGCAGACCAGGTCGACGATGAGCGAGTTCCGCGACTGGTCGGCGAGCGAGAAGTTGCGGTAGCCGTAGCGATGGCCGCACCAGTTCACGATTGCGCCGTGCACCGGGCCCATCATGAAGTGCACCGGCAGCAGCAGGAACTGCCACCAAGCGGTCGCGAACGCCGCGTAGAACCACACGTACAGGCCCATGAACGCGACGCGACTGGCCCAGCTCTGACCGATGCGATCGAGCGCGGGCCAGCTCGGTAGGCCGCCCAGGAACCGTGCCTCGGGCAGCTCGCCGTGGTGGGCGTAGCGATCGTACTCGTACTTGGTCGCCCACATCATGGCCCACACGTTGGGGTGGTTCTGTGGCGAGTGGGGATCGCGTGCGCCGTCGCTGAACGCGTGGTGCAGGCGGTGGAGGATGCCGTAACCCCTCGGGTCGAGGAACGACGAGCCCTGGGTCACGTAGGCCGCGAGATAGAAGAAGCGCTCCCACCCGCGCGACATCGTGAACATCCGATGGGCGCCATAGCGATGATGGAAGAAGCTCTGGAAGAAGACCGCGAGCACCCAGTGGCACACGAAGAACGCGGCAATCACCATGGGCGTCAGGCTAACGCCCCGGCCGGGCGGGGGCGCGTCCTGGTTCGGGCGCCGATTGTCTTGGTTTCGTCGTCGCTCTGGCGGCCCGCGCGGGCACGGCGGGCGAGCGCCCGCGGGGCACGACGCTAGTCGCGGCCATGACGGCGTTCTGACCCATCACTATCGCTGTGTCGAGGTACTAGTCGGTCATGCAGATGCGGTACTGCGGCGGCAGGATCTCGATCGGCCACATGAGCGCGAAGTTGAAGCACATCTCGTCCTCGGTGCGCTCGCCGAAGTGGACCGGTGAGCCGCCCGGGTTGTCGTAGGTGCACGTGGTCGTGATCGAGTCGCCGGCCTTCAGCACGAACGGCGGGTCGTGGATGTACGAGACTTGGTTGTCGAAGCTGAACGCCGGCACGTCGACCAGCGTGAGGTCTTGGCCCGCGCGCGTGACGGTGGTGTCGAACTGGCGACCGAGCCCGTGCATGTGCGGGAAGCTGGCGAGCACGTTCAGATCGACCGGCAGCAACGACGTGATCGAGCTGGGGCAGTGTCCGGTCGCGGTCGCACCGGTGGCGCCGGCGGGCACGTCGATCGACGTGGTGCCGAAGGTCAACACGCCGGCGGTGTGGGCTCGCGGGGCCTCGGTGGTGCAGAACGCGACGCCGCTGCGATCGAGCGCGTCGGCGTGGTGCGCGACGTTGTGATAGTGGACCTGCAGAATGTAGTAGTTGTCGGGCCCGCCGAGCTCGAGCCCGACGTCGTCGGGCATCACGAAGTTCTGCCCGCCGGGCGCCCAGCCCGACACGAACACCGCGTCGCTGGGCATGTTGCACGGCCCTGCGCCGCCGTCGACCTGGGGCTCCTGCGTGCGGAAGAGGATCCAGTGGTGGAGCACGCGCTCGTCATCGGTGATCGGCGCCCATGCCGTGCCCTGCACCTCGGTGCCGAACGGCGACGCGAAGGTGAAGCACATGTAGAGGTTGTCGGCGCCGTTCTCGGGCACATGGAACGCATCGCCGCTGCCGTCGCCGGCTCCGGCGACGAAGGTATGGGTCGGCTCGCACGGCAGCGCGTCGGGGCCGACGCCGCCATCGGTGTCACCGCCGGTGGTGGTGTCGCCACAGTCGGCGCCCTCGTCGGCCGGCGCACCGGCATCGAACCACGCGTGCAGCGTGGCCTTGTCGGCGTCGGACATGACCATGTTCTGCGGCATCGGTGACACGGGATCGTCGATGCGCTGGGCCGCGAGCTCGTAGACCTTGTTGGTCGGCGCGGTGATGGCAGGCACCTGCCAGTCGGCCGCGCTCGCCAACGACATCGGCGCGCCGAACAGGCCATCGGGGGGCGCGTGACACAGCAGGCAGTTGCGCTCGACGACGTCGGCGACGTCGCACGGCAGGCCGCTGGTGGCCGCGCCGCCGGTCGAGCCGCTGTCCGCGGAGCCGCCTTCGCCACTCCCGGTGGTGGCGACCGTGGTCGTGACGCTGTCATCGCAGCCGGCGATCCCGCAGGTCCCGTCGGCCACCTCGGAGGTCGATTCGCCGCCGCCGTCACCTGTGCTGCCGCAGGCCGCCAGCAGCCCGAACCACAGCCCCCACACGGCGCGTCGCATGCTCGTCATGGCCATCATCCCCCGAAGCGGACATCATCGCCCATCGACGGGGGCGGGGCCAGCTGGCCGTGCACGATCGTCGTGCACGACCGCGCACGACGGCTACAGCACCGCAGCGATGCGCGCGTAGACCTCGTCGGGATCGCCCACGCCGTCGACCGCGACCACGATGCCCTTGGATTGATATCGGGCGATCACCGGCCGCGTCTCGGCCTCGAACTTCGCCAGCCGCTCGCGGACCTTGTCGGGGGTGTCGTCGCTGCGCTGGTACAGCGCCTCGCCGGTGACGTCGCAGATGCCCTCGACCTTCGGCGGGCTGTACTTCACGTGATAGACGTGGCCCGAGGGCGACATGCGGCGGCCGGTGATGCGCTCCTCGATGAGCGAGAACGGCACCTGCAGGTCGATGACCTTGTCGATCGAGACCGCGGCGTCGAGCGCCTCCGCCTGCGGCATCGTGCGCGGGAAGCCGTCGAGGATGAAGCCCTTGGCGGCGGCCGGAGCCGCGAGCGCCTCGAGCAGCAGGTCGATCACGAGTGCGTCGGGGACCAAGCCACCTTCGTCCATGAAGCCCTTGGCGCGCACGCCCAGCTCGCTGCCGGCGGCGACCGCCGCACGCAGCAAGTCGCCGGTGCTGATGTGCGCCCAGCCGAGCTGCTCCTGCAGGCGCTTGGCCTGCGTGCCCTTGCCCGAACCCGGTGCCCCGATGAGGATGAGACCCTTGCGCTCGCCCATGCCCGCGCGAGAGTAGCGAGCGCGACGGCGGGTCTCAACCCTTGCGACCGCGGATCCGAGGCCCGCGCGGGCCCGCAAAACCCTCGTACGAGCGGGTCACCAGGTGGCTCTCGATCTGCTGTGCCGTGTCCAGCGCGACGCCGACCACGATGAGCAGCGAGGTGCCGCCGTATTGGAACGGCACGTCGAAGCGGGTCTGCAGCAGCTGCGGCAGGATGCACACCGCCGAGATGTACCAGGCGCCGACGAAGGTCAGCCGGCTGAGCACGAAGTCGATGTACTCCGCCGTCCGCTTGCCGGGGCGGATGCCGGGCACCGACGCGTTCTGCTTCTTCAGGCTGTCGGCGACATCGGTCGGGTTGAACTGGATGGCCGTGTAGAAGTAGCAGAAGAAGACGATGAGCCCGACGTAGAGCGTGATGTACAGCCAGCCGTCGTAGCGCAGCGCGCCCGAGAACTTCTGCAGCCACTCGTTCTGGGTCATGCCGGCGATCTGATTGGGGAACATCAGGATCGACGACGCAAAGATCGGCGGGATCACGCCAGCCGAGTTGATGCGCAGGGGCAGGTAGTTGGCGTTGCCACCGAACATGCGGCGGCCGACCACGCGCTTGGCGTACTGCACCTGGATGCGCCGCTGCCCGCGCTCCATCACGATGATGAACGCGATCACGGCGATGGCCATGGCCAGCAGCACGGCCAGGGTCATCGGGCCGAAGTTCTCGGGATCGTCCTGGGTCTTCTGCAGCAGCTGGTACAGCGCGCGCGGCAGGTTGGCGATGATGCCCGAGAAGATGACCAGCGAGATGCCGTTGCCGATGCCGCGCTCGGTGATCTGCTCGCCCAGCCACATCAGGAAGATGGTGCCGCCGGTCAGCGTCAGCACCGTCATGATCTGGAAGCCCAGGCCCGGATCGACGACCAACGTCTGGCCCTGCGAGTTCTGCGACTCGAGCCAGCTGGCCATGAAGTAGCCCTGCACGAAGGCGAGGCCGACGGTGCCGTAGCGGCTGTACTGGTTGATCTTGCGACGACCGGTCTCGCCCTCCTTCGACAGCTGCTCGAGCCGCGGGATGACGACCGTCATCAGCTGCATGATGATGCTCGCGCTGATGTACGGCATGATGCCGAGTGCGAACACCGACAGCTGCTCGAGCGCACCGCCCGAGAACATGTTGAAGTAGGCCAGGAAGCCGCCCTCGCCCTGGTTGACGATGTCGCTCATCACCTTGCGGTCGACGCCGGGCACGGCGATGAAGACCCCGAGGCGGTAGACGGCGAGCATCGCCAGCGTGAAGCCGAGCCGCTTGCGCAGCTCCGGCAGCTTGAAGATGTTGACGATGACGCTCATGACGGCGGACGAAACCCTCGATCGGGGGGATGCGCTCGGGCGCGAGCCCCCTTCCGGGCGGGCGAACATACCTTAGGCACGAGCGGGCCGCATCTGACGGGGAAACCGCCCCTGCGGCCGCGCCCAGCGCTTCGGGCAGGGCGCAGGCCCGGGTTCGGCGCGGCGCGCGTGAGTCAGGTCAGCTACCGCAGCGCGGGCGCGCGGCCTGGGCGAGGCCGGCGATCTCGTCGTCGCTCAGGGCTCGCGCGTAGATCGACACCTCGTCGACGCGACCGAACAGCGCGAAGCTGCGCCCTTCGCCGTCGGTGAAGGCGGTACCGCCGATGGTGAGCGGCGTCTCCATGTTGACGCTGCTGATCGGCGCGACGGCCTGGAGATCGTCCTCGAGCACGCCATCGACGTAGATCCGGACGCCCTTGCCGATGCGCACCCCGACGACGTGGATCCACGTGGCGGCGACCGCCTCGCTGCTCGAGCGGGCGACGTTCGCCGTGTTCCCGCCGGGGTTGCAGCCGTTTTCGTCGCCGCCGAGGCAGAACCACCAGCGGTGATCGCCGGCGAACATGAGCAGGCGCCAGCCGTCGGCGTTGGGCATGCCCTGGCTGCTGAGCATCTTGGTGACCACCGCGAAGTCGACCGGCGCGCCGAACTCGGGCGGCTGCACGAGGTCGTCGAGGTTGACCCACGCCTCGACCGTGAAATCGCCCGGCGCGACCTCGAGCGCGCCATTCGAGGGCGCCGTGCCGATCGCGGACAAGCCATCGAAGCGCGCCGCGAGGCCGTGTCGGCCCTCGTCGAAGGACACGTCGAGCAGGTCGAGCGTGAGGCCGGCGACCCGATCGGTGGCGTCGTTCTCGAACGGCCACCATGCGACGAGGCCCTCGAGTGCCGGCTCGCAGTCGACATCGCCGGAGCTGCCGCTGCTGTCGGCGATCGTGGTCCCGGCGGAGGGGTCCGACGACGTGCTCGTGTTGGCCGAGCCGGCGCTCGAGGCCTCGCTGCCGCCGGTCGACGCGTCCGTGGAGGTGGTGGTCCCGGCCGACGTCGACTGCCCGTCGCCGCTGCCCGATCCCGTCACCGGCGCCTCGCCGAAGCACGCCGTCGCCCACACCGCGAGTGCCATCCCCGTCGCGTTCCGCATGCCTGCCGCCGATCATGCCAGATCGTCGTGCCGGCCGCGCGCCTGCTATCGTTGTTCGCGTGCGATGGCGTGCCCTGTGTCCGTGGATCTTGCTCGGCTGCACTGCGAGCGCCACCGACGACGCCGATGGTGAGTCCGGCGACACCCACGCGGCCGAGGGCACCGCATCGGGACACGGCAGCGACGGTGGGCACGTCGACCCCTGCACCGCGACCCCGACGCGCAGCGGTGAAGCGACCTACTACGACTTCGCCGACGGCTCGGGCAACTGCGGCTTTCCGGCCACGCCCGACGATCCCTTGGTCGCGGCGATGAACCACGTCGACTACGCCGGGTCGTCCGCCTGCGGGACGTGCGTCCGCGTGCAGGGCCCCGACGGCAGTGTCGACGTGCGCATCGTCGACCAGTGTCCCGAGTGCCCCGCCGGCGACATCGACCTCTCGCCCGGTGCGTTCGAGCGCATCGCTCCGCTCACGGCAGGGCGCGTGGCGATCACCTGGCAGGTGATCCCGTGCGCGGTCGAGGGCCCGGTCGTGTACCACTTCAAGGACGGCAGCAACCCCTGGTGGACGGCGGTGCAGCTGCGCAACCACCGACATGGCATCGCGCGCTTCGAGTTCTCGCAGGCCGGCGCGTGGGTCGAGGTGCCCCGGCTCGACTACAACTACTTCGTGCAGGACTCGGGCATGGGCGAGGGTCCGCTGGACCTACGCATCACCGACGTCCACGGCGTGGTCCTCGAGGACCACGCCATCGCGCTGGTGGCCGACGCCGACGTGCCTGGCGCGGCCCAATTCCCGGCCTGTGACGGCGGGTAGTGACCACCCGCGCGGGTTCGGGAACAGACTGCAGCGCCCATGCGTCGCGGCACCGCCATGAGTCCCGCCCACCGACGACGTCTGCTCCCGCTCGACCTTCTGGCCCCGTCCCTCGCCGTGATCGCGGCGGCGTGGATCCCCGCCGCGACCTGGGAGCGCGTCAAGACCAAGCCCAAGGAGCGCGTGCTGCAGGTGACCGGCTCGGCCAAGCGACGCATCGTCTCCGACACCATCGAGTGGACCGCCCACGTCGACACCCGCGACGTCGAGCGCGTGACCGCGTATCGCAAGCTGCACGCCGACGTCGAGAAGACCGTGGCCTACCTCGTGGCCCAGGGCATCGCGCGCGACCAGATCCGCGTCTCGTCGGCGTCGCTGCAGGAGCTGACCCGCAGCGAGATGGTCGGCAGCGGCGAGGAGCGCTACGAGCGGCAGGTCGCCGATGGCTTTGCGGCCGGCCAGGCCATCACGGTGCGTTCGACGGACGTCGCGGTGGTCGAGCGGGTGTCCCGCGAGGTCACGCAGCTGCTCGAGGGCGGCATCTCGGTCGACTCGTCGACGCCGGCCTACTTCTACACCGGACTCGGAGAGCTCAAGATCGAGATGCTCGCGGAGGCCAGCGCCGACGCACGTCTGCGTGCGGAGAAGGTCGTCGAGGCCGCCGGTGGCGCGAGCGTCGGTCGTCTGCGCTCGGCGGACATGGGCGTCATCAACATCAACCCGCCCAACTCGACCAGTACCTCGTGGGACGGCAACAACGACACCACGTCGTTCGAGAAGGACATCATCACGATCGTCCACACCAGCTTCGAGCTCGACGACCTGTAGCGGGGCGGGCGGGCGCGTCTCCTGGAGGCCTGACTCGCGGCCAAGAGAACCCCCGCCATCGTCGGCCCTGTCACTTTTGTCGCGAATCAGGCGACGAGGGGGCTACGCTGATGGGCGGATGACTCGCCGCTGGCGCAGCAGCATCGCCGCGGTGCTCGGCTTCGGACTCGCCGCGGCGCTGAACGGCGCGCTAGGGCTCGCGACACCACCCGACGCGCTGCCCCGCCCGCTGTTGGCCGCGACGCCGTGGATGCTCGCCGGGTTGGGCCTCGTCGCCGCGATCGTCTCGTGCGTCGGGTGGGCCAGGCGCATGCGAAGGCCCCGGCACGCCGTCGCCGTCGTCGTCGCCCACTTGCTCGGCAGCATCGCGCTGGCGGTGGGCGTGCTGGTGTCGGAGCCGTCGTTTCCGTTCGGACCGACGCTCGCCGCCAGCCTCGAGCTACCCGGCGATCGCGGTCACGCGTACCTGTATCGCGGTGGCGTGCTGTGCTCGCAGGAGATCCACATCGCCGCGCCGGGCCAGTGGTACAGCGTGCAGCGACCCGAGCTCGGCGCATTCACCTGCGACCGCGAGGGCGCGCTGCGCTGGGACGCGGAGCGTGGGCAGCCACAGGCCATCGACGCCAGCGGTGCGCCGCTGCCCAGCACGGGTTGGGAGCGGGCCTTCGGCGAGGGCCTCGACTGGCGCCCGCACTGACCCACGACGAACGACGCCCGCGCAAGAGTCCTCGCGCGGGCGTCGACGGCTGCGGCCACCGGTGGGGCCGCATTCACGGGGCCGCTCAGGCCGCGGCGGCGCCGATGATCTCGACGCTGCCACCGGCAGCCTCGATCTTCGACTTCGCGGTCTCGCTGACCGCGTGGACCTTGAGCTTGACCGCCGTCTTGATCTCGCCCATGCCCAGCACCTTGATCTGCTTGGCGCGCTTGGGCACGAGCTTCTTGGCGTAGAGCGACTCCACCGTGACCTCCTCGCCGGCGGCGAACTTGCCCTCGATGAGGGCGAGGTTCACCGGGTGGTACTCCACGCGGAAGATGTTCACGAACCCGCGCTTGGGCACGCGACGGTGGATCGGGTTCTGGCCGCCCTCGAAGTTCGGCTTCGGCGGCTGACGACGGGCCATCTGGCCCTTCATGCCGCGACCCGAGGTCTTGCCCTTGCCCGAGCCGACGCCACGGCCGACGCGCTTCATCTTCTTCCGCGCGCCCTTGGGCGGCTGCAGCGTATGCAGTGTGGTTCCCATTGCCCTACTCCACCGCTTCCACGGTCACGAGGTGCTGCACCTTGCGGATCATCCCGCGAATCGCGTCGTTGTCGGGGTGCACCGCCGAGCGATTGATCTTCGTGAGACCGAGCCCCTTGATCGTGCGCTTCTGCGTCTCGGGACGGTTGATCGTGCTGCGCACGAGCGTGACCTTGAGTTTGAGCGCCATGGTCGGCCTACCCTTCGGCGAACGACGCCACGTCGACGCCGCGCTTGATGGCGACCTGCTCGGGGCTACGCAGCTGACGCAGCGCTTCCATGGTCGCGTGGATGACGTTGAGGGGGTTGTTGGTGCCGATGCACTTGCTCAGCACGTCGTGGATGCCGGCGCACTCGACCACCGCGCGGACGGGACCACCGGCGATCACGCCGGTACCCGCCGAGGCGGGGCGCAGCAGCACCTGGCCGGCGCCGTGGTGACCGATGACGTCGTGGGGGATCGTCGTGCCCGACAGCGGCACCTCGAAGAGGCTGCGGCGCGCGTAGTCGGTGGCCTTGCGAATGGCCTCGGGGACCTCGCGGGCCTTGCCGTAGCCCATGCCGACCTTGCCGTGCTCGTCGCCCACGACGACCACCGCCGTGAAGGAGAAGTTGCGGCCGCCCTTGACGACCTTGGCCACGCGGTTGATGTACACGACACGGTCGACGAGGTCGCCCTTGTCTTCGCCGTCGTCGTCACGGCGGCCGCGGTTGTTGTCGGAATCTCGTCGCGAGTGCGCCATGGATCAGAACTCCAGCCCGGCTTCGCGGGCAGCCTCGGCGAGCGCGCTGATGCGCCCGTGGTAAGCGTAGCCGTTGCGGTCGAACACGACCTTGGTGATGCCGGCGCCCTTGCAGGCCTCGGCGATCGCGGTGCCGACGAGCTTCGCCTCGCCGCTCTTGTCCTGGCCGGCGAGCTTGTCCTTGAGCTGCTTGCTCAGGGTCGAGACCGACACCAGCGACTGCGACGAGCTGTCGTCGATGACCTGCGCGTAGATGTGCTTGTTGCTGCGGAACACGGTCAGGCGCGGGCGCTCGGACGTGCCGGTGACACGCGCGCGCACTCGCAGCTTGCGCCGCAGGCGTTGTTCGAATGCTTTGTTGGCCATGATGATCCCGTGCCGAACGAAAGGCGGTGTCTCGTCAGGAGGCGGAAGCGGGCTACTTCTTGCCGCGCTTGCCTTCCTTGCGGATGATGGTTTCCTCGGCGTACTTCACACCCTTGCCCTTGTAGGGCTCCGGCGGACGGAAGTCGCGGATGTCGGACGCCACCTGGCCGAGCACGACGCGGTCGCAGCCGGACAGGATGAGCTTGTTGTCCTTGGTGACCTCGGCCTTGACGCCGTCGGGCAGCGGGTAGTTGACGCCGTGGGAGAAGCCCAGGGTCAGCTCGACGCTCTGGCCCTTGACCGCGGCGCGGTAACCGACGCCGATGATCTCGAGCTCGCGGGTGAAGCCCGTGCCGACGCCCGCGATCATGTTGGCCAGGCGCGCGCGCACCATGCCGTGCATGGCGCGGTGGCGCGAGTCGTTGGCCGCGCGGGTGAAGGTGAGCTGATCGCCCTTGTGCTCCATCGTGACGCCGTCGGGCATCTCGAAGCTGAGCTGGCCCTTGGGGCCCTTGGCCGAGACCGTACGGCCGGCGGTCGTGAGCGTCACGCCCTTGGGCACGGTGACGGGTGCATTGCCGATGCGACTCATGGTGGTGTCCTTCTTGCCCGCGCTACCAGATGCTGCAGACGAGCTCGCCGCCGACGCCAGCCTTGCGGGCGGCGCGATCGGTCATCATGCCGCGGCTGGTCGACACGATCAGGATGCCGAGGCCGTTGCGGATCTTGGGAATCTCGTCGTGGCTGGCGTAGCGACGCTGGCCCGGACGGCTGATGCGCTGCAGGCCCTCGATGGCCGACTGGCCCTCGCGGAAGCGCAGGTTGATCTCGATGGCGCCCTGGGGCCCCTCGGGCTTCCAGGTCACGTCCTCGATGTAGCCCTCCTCCTTGAGGATCTGGCCCAGGCGCAGCTTGAGCTTGCTGCCCGGCAGGACGAGGGAACGGTGCTTCGCGGCCACCGCATTGCGGATCCGCGTGAGCATGTCGGCGATGGGATCGGTCATGGACATCGTGCTCTCCTCGGTCTCTCAGGCGGCGCGGAACGGGACGCCGAGGTGGGTGAGCAGTGCGCGACCTTCGTCGTCGGTGCGGGCACTGGTGTGGATGCAGATGTTCATGCCGGGGACCTTCTCGAGCTTGTCGATGTCGACCTCGGGGAAGATGAGGAGCTCTTTGATCCCGAGGGTGTAGTTGCCACGGCCGTCGAAGCCTTTGCGGCTCACGCCGCGGAAGTCGCGGGTTCGCGGCAGGGCGACGGTGATGAAGCGGTCGAAGAAGTCCCACATCCGCGGGCCGCGGAGGGTGACCATGCAACCGATCTTCTGACCTTCACGGAGCTTGAAGGTCGCGATCGACTTGCGTGCGCGGGTCACCACCGGGCGTTGACCCGAGATGTTGCCCAGCGCCTCGAACGCCTGCTCGAGCAGCTTGGGCACGCGCAGGGCCTCGCCGAGGCCGATGTTGAGCGTGATCTTCTGCAGCTTGGGGATCTGCATCGAGTTGCTGTACCCGAACTCCTTCGAGAGGACGGGACGCACCTTCTCTTCGTACTTGAGCAACATCCGCGGCTTCTCGGTGCCGCCGCGGTTGCCGGGCTCATCCATCACATTGCGGAACTTGAAGGCGAAGCCGGTGTCCTTCTTCTTCTTCTGTCCGCCGCCACCCTGAGCTTTTGCTTCGGCCATGGTGGTGCTCCTACTTGTCGATCTGCTCGCCCGACTTGACCGCTACGCGTACGCGGCGACCGTCGGTGAGGGTTGAGATGCGCACGCGGGTGGGCTCGCCGGTCTTCGGGTCGGCCAACATCACGTTCGACAGGTGAATGGGGTACTCGCGCTTGATGCGACCGCCCTGGGGGTTCTGCTGGGTGGGCTTGACGTGCTTGGTGCGCACGTTGATGCCCTCGACGACCACGCCGTCGTCGGCGGGCAGCACCTTCAGCACGCGGCCGCTGGTGCCCTTCTGCTTGCCGGCGATCACGACGACCGTGTCGCCCTGCCGTACGCGCTGCATCACAGCACCTCCGGCGCGAGGCTGATGATCTTGAGGAACTTCTTGGCCCGCAGCTCGCGCGCGACAGGCCCGAAGATGCGCGTCCCGATGGGCTGCTTCTGGGCATCGATCAGCACCGCGCTGTTGCTGTCGAAGCGGATCACGCTGCCATCGGCGCGGCGCAGACCCTTCTTGCTGCGCACGACGACGGCCTTCATGACCGCGCCCTTCTTCACCTTGCTGTTCGGCAGCGCGTCGCGGATCGACACCACGATCACGTCACCCACCGAGGCGTAGCGGCGCTTGGAGCCGCCGAGCACCTTGATGCAGAACACCCTGCGCGCGCCGGAGTTGTCGGCGACGTCGAGGACCGATTCGACCTGGATCATACGGCCACCGCCTTCTCGACCACGCTCTGGAGGCGCCAGCGCTTGTCACGGGAGATCGGGCTGCACTCGACGATGACGACCTTGTCGCCGACGTTCGCCTCGTTGCGCTCGTCGTGGGCCTTGTAGCGCTTCCGCTCGTTCACGTACTTCTTGTACTTCGTGTGGCGGAAGCGACGGCTCACCTGCACCACGCAGGTCTTGTCCATCTTGTTGGACACCACGGTGCCGACGAGCTGCCGCTTGCGGCGGACCTCGGTGGCGGTGGTGGACGGCTCGGCTTGAGTGCTCATGTGGACGCCTCGCTCTGGCTTCGTCCGCCGGTGGCGAGCCCGAGCTCGCGCTCGCGGACGATGGTCTTGATGCGGGCGATGTCCCGCTTGAGCTTGCCCAGCTGAGCGCTGTTGCGCATGCGCTGGGTCGCGCGCGCGATGCCCAGCTTGATCAGCTGGTCGCGCAGGTCCTTCTCGAGCGTGACGAGCTCGTCATCGCTCTTGTCTCGCAACTCGGAGGGCTTCACAGCGCCGCCTCCCTCTTGATGACGCGGGTGTTGACCGGGAGCTTGTGATGGGCGCGGTGGAAGGCCTCGCGCGCGAGCTGCTCGGGCACGCCCTCGAGCTCGTAGATGACGCGGCCGGGGCGGACCACGGCGACCCAGTACTCCGGACCGCCCTTACCCTTACCCATTCGAGTCTCGGCGGGCTTCTTGCTCACCGGCTTGTCGGGGAAGACCCGCACGTAGAGCTTGCCGCCGCGCTTGACGTGGCGGTTGATGGCGACACGGGCAGCCTCGATCTGGCGCGAGGTCAGCCAGCCGCAGGTGGTCGCCTGCAGGCCGAAGTCACCGAAGTCCACCGTGTCGCCGCCCTTGGCGCGACCGGCCATGCGGCCCTTGAAGACCTTGCGAAACTTGACGCGTGATGGTGTGAGCATGGCGTCTCGTCCTCATCCTCGCTGCGGGTGCGGGAAGCGTTCTTGCTGACCGCCGCCGCCCTGTCGGTGGTCATAGACCTCACCCTTGAAGATCCAGCACTTCACGCCGATCGAGCCGGCGGTGGTGCGGGCCTCGGTGAAGCCGTAGTCGATGTCGGCGCGCAGGGTGTGCAACGGAATGCGACCCTCGCGGTACCACTCGCGGCGGCACATCTCGGCGCCGCCCAGGCGACCGGCCGCGTTCACGCGGATGCCCTTCGCGCCGAACTTCATCGCGGTCTGCACGGCACGCTTGAGCGCGCGGCGGAAGGCGATGCGTCGCTCGAGCTGCTGGGCGATGTTCTCCGCCACCAGCTGCGCGTTGACCTCGGCCTTGCGGACCTCCTGGATGTTGATGAACACCTCGGACTCGGTCAGCTTCTGGACGTCCTTCTTGAGCTGCTCGACGCCCGCGCCGCGCTTGCCGATGATGATGCCCGGACGCGCGGAGAAGATGTTGATCTTCACCTTGTTGGCGGCGCGCTCGATGGTGATCTCGGAGATGCTGGCGCTGTTGAGCTTCTGCTTGAGGACGCGACGCAGGCGCAGGTCCTCGTGCAGCCACTGCCGATAGCGCTGGTGCTCGAACCACTTGCTGTTCCAGGTCTTGACGATCCCGATGCGGAAGCCGACTGGATGTGTCTTCTGGCCCATGTGCTTGGAATCCTTCTTCGCGTGCGCCGCGGGCCTCAGCCCGCCGCGCCCTCGGCCAGCTCCACGAACACGTGGCTGGTCTTCTTGTTGATGCGGTTGGCGCGGCCCATCGCGCGCGGACGCCAGCGCTTGAGCACCGGCCCTTGGTCGACGAGCACCGTCTTCACGACCAGCACGTCGACGTCGCCCTGGCCCCGGTCCTCGGCGTTGGCGACGGCGGACACGAGCAGCTTGAAGAACTCGCGCGAGCCCGACTTGTTCATGAAGCGCAGCGAGTTGATGGCCCGCGTCACGGGCATGCCGCGCAACATCTTGGCCAGGACCCGCAGCTTGCGGGGCGCGATGCGAACGTGGGAGAGGCGTGCGGTCGACATGGCTTCACTTCTTCGCCTTGCGGTCGGCGGCGTGACCACGGAAGGTACGCGTGGGCGCGAACTCGCCGAGCTTGTGGCCGACCATGTTCTCGGTCACGTAGACCGGAATGAACTTGTTGCCGTTGTGGACCATGAGGTTGGCGCCGACGAAGGTCGGCAGGATGGTCGAGCGGCGCGACCAGGTCTTGATCGCGCGGCGCTGCTTGTCGCCGGCGGTGGCATCCACCTTCACGATCAGGTGGTCGTCGCAGAACGGGCCCTTGCGTACGGAGCGTGGCATCGGTCGGAATCCTCGGGTTACTTCGCGCGACGGGAGACGCGGTAGACGTCGGTGCGCTTGTTGTTGCGGGTTCGCAGGCCCTTGGTCTGCTTGCCCCACGGCGAGCGCGGGTGACCGCCGCCGGAGGTACGGCCTTCGCCACCGCCCATCGGGTGGTCGACCGGGTTCATCGCGACGCCGCGGTTGTGGGGGCGACGGCCGAGCCAGCGGGTTCGTCCGGCCTTACCGAGGCTGATGTTGGTGTGCTCGGAGTTCGACAGCGTGCCGATGGTGGCGCGGCAGTCGGCGTGCACGCGGCGGAGCTCGCCCGAGGGCAGGCGAACCAGCGCCCAGTCACCGTCACGCGCCATCAGGCGGGCAACGCCGCCGGCGGCCCGGACCAGCTGGGCGCCACGGCCGATCTTGAGCTCGACGTTGTGGATCTCGGTGCCCGACGGCATCGCGCGCAGCGGCAACGTGTTGCCCGGCGTGATGTCGGCCTTGGCCGAAGCGATCACCGTCTGGCCCACGCCGAGTCCGGCGGGCGCCAAGATGTAGCGCTTCTCGCCGTCGGCGTAGTGCACCAGCGCGATGCGGGCCGAGCGGTTCGGATCGTACTCGATGGTCGCGACCTTGCCGGGCACGCCGAACTTGTCGCGCTTGAAGTCGATCGAGCGATACAGGCGCTTGTGACCACCGCCGCGGAAGCGCGAGGTGATGCGACCGGCGTTGTTGTGGCCCTGCGAGCGGTGACGAAAGCCGGTGAGCTGCTTGTGCGGCTTCTCGGCGGTGACGTCGGCCTTGTCGCTGACCGTCATCGTTCGACGGCCGGGGGAGGTCGGCTTGTACTTCTTGATGGCCATGGCGTCAGCCCTCCTCGCCGTAGAGGTCGATCGAGTCCTCGCTGTGCAGGGTCACGATGGCCTTCTTCCACGACGGCTTGCGGCCGTAGTAGCGGCCCACGCGGCGGAGGTCCGAGCGGACCACCTGCGTGCGCACCCCGACCACGCGGACGCCGAACACCATCTCGACCGCGGAGCGGATCTCGATCTTGTTGGAGTCCTTGTGGACCTCGAACACGTACTGGTTGTTGGCCGAGACGAGGTCGTTGCTCTTCTCGGTCACAATCGGCCGCACGATGACTTGATGCGGTGTGATCACGCTGCACCTGCCGCGGCGCGCTTGGGCACCGTCTTCTTGAGTCGTTCCTCGAGCGCGCGGATGGCCCCTTCGGCGATCACGAGCTTGGGGTACTTCAGGATGTCGTAGACGTTGAGCCCGCGGACATCGAGGAAGTTCGCCTGCGCGAGGTTCTTCGAGGTGCGGCGCAGCCACTCGTTGTCGCCGGTGTCGACCAGCAGCGCACGCGGGGCCTTGATCGCCAGCAGGCCCTGGGCCAGCAGCTTGGTCTTGGGCGCATCGCCGGCGAACGCCTTGACCACCAGCAGATCACCCGCCTGCGCCCGCAGCGACAGCGCCGAGCGCAGCGCGCCGGCCATCGCACGCTTGTTGACGTGCAGGATGTAGAGGTGCGGCACGGGGCCGTGCACGCGACCGCCCTTGGGGTACAGGTTGGTGCGCTTGTTACCGTGACGCGCGCCGCCCGAGCCCTTCTGCTTGATGTACTTGTCCTTGGTCAGGTTGACCTCGCTGCGGCCCTTGACCTTCGCGGTGCCGCGGCGCTTCGCAGCGCGCAGCGACCGGACGGCCTCCCACAGCAGGTGCTCCTTGACCGGCGCCGCGAACACGCCGTCGTCCAGCTCGATGGAGCCGGTGGCGTTGCCCTGCAGATCGATGACGGAAAGCTTCGCCATGGCTACCTCAGGTCTTGATCTCGACGTCCACGCCGGCCGAGAGATCGAGCTTCATCAACGCGTCGAGCGTCTGCTTGTTGGGTTCGAGGATGTCGAGCAGCCGCTTGTGGGTGCGGATCTCGAACTGTTCGCGCGACTTCTTGTCGATGAACGGCCCGCGGAGCACCGTGTACTTGTTGATCTTGGTCGGCAGCGGAATCGGACCGGCCACGGTCGCACCCGTACGCCGCGCGGTGTCGGCGATTTCACGCGCCGACTGATCGAGCAGCTTGTGGTCGTAGGCCTTGAGCCGAATCCGGATCTTGAGGTTCTCCATCGGAGCTCTCCGGGGGGACGAAAAAGGAGCGGACGAAAACGGGGAAGTCGGTCTCACACGCCGCCGCGGTCGGCGGCGTGCGAGGGAGGGAGCGTCGGGCGGGTGCCCGTCGTCCCCGGGGTGGTCCCGGCCGCGTGGCCGGAACCGAGGACGCCGCCGCAGCGGCGGCGTCAGGTCAGGTGATGATCTTGGTCACGACGCCGGCGCCGACGGTCTTGCCGCCCTCGCGGATCGCGAACTTCACACCCTCTTCGCACGCGATCGTGCAGATGAGCTCGACCTCGAGCTCGATGTTGTCGCCCGGCATGACCATCTCCACGTTCTCGGGGAGGTGGATGTTGCCGGTCACGTCGGTGGTGCGGAAGTAGAACTGCGGGCGGTAGCCCTTGAAGAACGGCGTATGGCGGCCGCCTTCTTCCTTCTTCAGCACGTACACCTGCGCCATGAAGCGCGTGTGCGGCGTGATCGACTTCGGCTTGCACAGCACCTGGCCGCGCTCGACGTCCTCGCGCTTCACACCGCGAAGGAGCAGACCGACGTTGTCACCGGCCTGGCCCTGGTCGAGCAGCTTGCGGAACATCTCGACGCCCGTGATGGTGGTCGTGACGGTGTCCTTGATGCCGACGATCTCGACTTCCTCGCCGACCTTGACCACGCCGCGCTCGATGCGACCGGTCACGACCGTGCCACGACCCGAGATCGTGAACACGTCCTCGACCGGCATCAGGAACGGCTTGTCCAGCTCGCGGACCGGCTCCGGGATCCAGGCATCGCACGCCTCCATGAGGTCGAAGATGCACTTGGCGTCCGGGTGCTCCCAGTTGGGAGCGTTCAGGGCCTTGAGCGCCGAGCCACGCACGATCGGGGCGTTGTCGCCGTCGAACTCGTACTTGCTCAGCAGGTCGCGCAGCTCGACCTCGACGAGCTCGATCATCTCGTCGTCGTCGACCATGTCGCACTTGTTGAGGAAGACCACGATCTTCGGGATGCCGACCTGACGACCGAGCAGCACGTGCTCGCGAGTCTGGGGCATCGCGCCGTCGGTCGCCGCGACCACGAGGATCGCGCCGTCCATCTGCGCCGCACCGGTGATCATGTTCTTGATGTAGTCGGCGTGGCCGGGGCAGTCGACGTGCGCGTAGTGGCGCTTCTCCGAGTTGTACTCGACGTGCGCGGTCGAGATGGTGATGCCGCGCGCGCGCTCCTCGGGGGCCTTGTCGATCTGGTCGAACGGGATGGCAGCGGCCCAACCGCGCGACGACAACACCTTCGTGATCGCCGCGGTCAGCGTGGTCTTGCCGTGGTCCACGTGGCCGATGGTGCCGATGTTCACGTGGGGCTTGTCGCGGACGAACTTTTCCTTCGCCATGTTCGTGATTCCTCTACAGGTGGGTTGGGTTCCGGTTGGAGCTTCGAATGCGCGTGCGCGCGGAGATCAGGGAGTCGGGGTGCTGAGAAGGGCCCGCGAGCCGGGCGATCCGCCTCCTCGAGTTCGGGAGGGGGTGTCGCTCGGCTGGGGCCTTCGCTTGCGACCGTGGGCCCGTGGTCGAGCAGCGGTCGGGCGGGGCATCGCCAGTCGCACTGCGCTTGGGGCAGTGCAGCTCGGTCGATGCATGAAGCAGTGGAGTGGAAGGTGAAGCGACTCCGTGGACGGGTCCGAGCCGCGGAAACTCCGGGCCGGGGCGCGAGTCTATAGCCGAACCTCCGCCGCGATCGCAAGGGACGGCTCGGCGGAATCGGAGGGTCACGCGCCTGCGGGCCGTGAGGTGGCGCTCGATCGGGCCGGTGTGGCGGCCCGCGGGGCGTGCCGCGGCGATCGCGAGGCGCGGCGCAGGGGCGCGGAGCCCCGCGCGGGGCCTTCCTTTACGACGCGGAGCCTCGACAGGCAAGGGTCGGCGGGATCCCGGCGCCTCGCGACCCGCGCGTTATCCTCGACCGTGGCAATGGACCCGCCGACCGATCCGCTGCTGCGCACCGTGATGGACGGGAGCGCCGCCGCGGACGCAGGGGTCGCCGACATCGGCCCCGAGATCGGGCGCTACCTCGTCATCGATCAGATCGGCGCCGGCGGGATGGGCAGGGTCTTCCGTGCCTACGA
Source organism: Deltaproteobacteria bacterium (assembly GCA_016709225.1). Taxonomy (NCBI): domain Bacteria; kingdom Pseudomonadati; phylum Myxococcota; class Myxococcia; species Deltaproteobacteria bacterium. The sequence continues at coordinate 2,993,486 of JADJEE010000001.1, forward strand.
TCCCAAGCTCGGCCGCGAGGTCGCGCTCAAGCGCCTGCACGTGCGCGTGGGCCCGCGCTCGAACGACGGCGCCCGGATGCTGCGCGAGGCCAAGGCGATGGCGCAGCTGGCCCACCCCAACGTGGTCTCGGTGTTCGACGTCGATCTCGACCACGGCGCGCTGTTCATCGCGATGGAGTACGTCGAAGGCGTCACGCTGCGTACGTGGTTGCGGCGACGCGCGCCGAGCTGGCGTGCGGTGCTCGGCATGTTCGTGCAGGCCGGCCGCGGCCTCGCGGCCGCGCACGCGCAGGGCATCGTGCATCGCGACTTCAAGCCCGCCAACGTCATCGTCGGCACCGACGGTCGCGCCCGCGTGATGGACTTCGGACTCGCCCGCGCCGCCAGTGACGACGACTCGGGGATCTTCGACGCAGTGCCCGACGCATTCGCGCCGCGCGTCGAGGGCGACGACGGAGATGCGGTGATCGACGTCGGCGACACCCTGACGGCCGACGGCACGGTGGTGGGCACGCCGCCGTACATGGCGCCGGAGCAGCACGTCGCCGAGCCGGTCGACGCGCGGACGGATCAGTATGCCTTCTGCGTGTCGCTGTGGGAGGCGCTGTACGGCGCGGTGCCGTTCACGGGACGCGATCTCGGCGAACTGGCGGCCGCGAAGCTGATGGGCTCGCCGAAGGCCCCCACGGGCGCGCGCGTGCCGGCGGCCCTGCAGGCGGTGCTGCAGCGGGGCCTGCAGCCGCGACCGGAGCATCGCTGGCCCGACATGGACGCGCTGCTCGACGAGCTGCAGCGGCGCACGATGCCGCGGCGCTGGGGCGCCCCGGTGGCACTCGCTGCGGTCGCTGCGGTGGCGGGCGTCCTGTGGTGGCAACGCGCGCCGGCGTGCAGCGATGTCGCGAGTGCCCACGCGCAGGTGTTCGACGACGACGCGCGCGCGCGGGTCGACGCGGCGCTCTCGGCTTCGCGCCTGAGCTACGCCGCCGACACCCGCACGCGGGTGCTCGCGAGCCTCGACGCCTGGTCGCAGGCATGGGCGCAGGCCCACGTGGAGGCCTGCGAGGCGACGCGGGTGCATCACGAGCAGTCGGACGAGGCCCTCGATCTGCGGATGGCTTGCCTGCGGGCGCGCGCGGGTGAGCTGAACACCGTGACCGATCTCCTCGCCGCCGGCGACGACGCGGTGCTCGAGCGGGCGGTCGAGCTGACCCTCGGCCTCGGCCCGCTCGAGGGTTGCGCGGACGCATCGGCGTTGCGCGAGCGCACCGCGCCCGGCGACTCGCCACAGCAGCGCGCCGCGATCGACGACGTGCGCGCGCGGCTCGAACAGGCCCGCCTACAGTCCCGCGCCGGTCGACACGAGGCCGCGCTCGAGCTCGCCGAGCAGGCTCGCGCCGACGCGCTGGCGATCGATCACCCGCCGCTGCACGCCGAGGCCGAGCTCGCGGTCGGCATGCTGCTCGACGCACTCGATCGCCCCGAGCCAGCGCGGGCGTCGTTCGAGCGAGCGCTCGACACGGCGCTGGCCCATCGTGCGCAACACACCGCCGCGAGCGCGGCCGTCGAGCTCACCTCGCTGCTGTCGAACGAGAACGGCTCGGCCGAGCCGTCCATGTGGTTGGCCCGCACCGCCCTGGGGCTCGCGCAGGGCGACGGCAGCGATCCGCGGCTGGTCGCCGACGCGATGCTGGTCTACGGCGAGGTCTTCGCCGACCGCGAGCTCGAGCTCGAGGCCGAGCCGTACTTCGCGGGCGCGCTGACGCAGCTCGAGCAGGCGGTCGGCCCCGAGCATCCGGATCTGATCGGTGTCCTCATCGCCAACGCGCAGCTGTTGCACGTGCTCGGTCGCATCGAGCAGTGCAACGCGTATCTGCAGCGCGCGCTCGCAATCGCCGAGGCCGCCTTTGGTCCCGATCATCCCAAGGTGGCGTCGGCGCTCACGCAGCTGGGCTGGTCGGCGTTGGGCGACGGCCACATCGACGAAGCGCTGGCGGACTTCGATCGCGGTCTCGCGATCGTCGAGGCCGCCTATGGCCCCAACCATGACCGCGTGTGGTCGATGATGGGCATGCGCGCGACGGCGCTCGGCGAGCTCGGCCGGCTCGACGAGGCCGCGAGCGCGACCGAAGAGGCGCTTCGGCGCATGGATGGTCGCGTGCCCGAGGCCCACCCGGCGCGCGCATCGACGCTGCACAACCTCGCCCACATCTACTCGCTGCAGGGCGATCACAGCCGCGCCGCCGCGACGCTGCGCGAGACGGTGCGGTTGCGAAGGATCGCCGGCAACCGCGGCCTGGTCGCCGCGGGCCTCGGCGCGCTGGGACGCGAGCTGGTCGCGCTCGCGCAGTGGAGCGACGCCGAGGCCGTGCTGCGCGAGGCCTCGACCCTCGAGGCCGCCTCGCACGCCGACGACGGGGCCTACTTCGCGTTCGCGGACATCGAGCTCGCCAACGTCCTCCTCCACGCGGGCCGACGGGAGGAGGCCCGCGGGCTGCTCGAGACGGCGCTGGGAAAGATGGGGCCCGACGCCTTCTTCATCGGGCGGCCCGAGGCCGAGTTCAGGCTCGCGCAGATCCTGTGGGAGCTCCCCGCCGAGCGACATCGCGCCGTCGCACTGGCCGAGGCCGCGCTGGCGCGCATGCCCGGCATCCCGCCCAACTACCGCGACGAGCAGGAGCAGGAGATCCGAACCTGGCTCGATCAGCACACGCTCGACGACCCGGAGAGCATCCTGGTGCCGGCACCGACGGACGCGGTCGCACCGCGCTGACGCAGCCCGCCTGGTTGCGTGGGCGTCCCGTTCTGGCGCACGACCGGCGACGTTTCACACGCGCCGCGCCGAGTTTGCGCGTGCATCGACCACGACACTTGCTTCGCCTCAGGCCTCCCCCGAGCTGCGCCCGCGATTTTGTCGCGACGCGCAAGCGTTGCGTGGTTCGGCCGCAAGGCAGGCAACGCGTTCATTGGTGCACGTCGTTCGCGGGCGTTACGAGTGGGCAAGAGCGTCGACTCGAGCCATGGGCGTCCTTTATGCGCTGATCCCCCTCGCCGCCCTCATCGTGGCGGTCGCACTGCTGGCATTCCGCTGGGCAGTGCGCTCGGGCCAATTCGACGACCTCGACACCCCTCCTTTGCGCGTCGTGTTCGACGACTCCACCGAAGGCGAGACCAAGTCATGACCCAAGTCACCGTCAAGTACGACGACGCGATCGTACGTCGCTTCGCGCTCGCGACCCTCGTGTGGGGCGTGGTCGGCATGCTCGCCGGCCTCTGGCTCGCACTGGAGCTCGCGAGCCCCAGCTTCAACCTGGGGATCCCGCAGATCCAGTTCGGACGCCTGCGGCCGCTGCACACCAACGCGGTGATCTTCGCGTTCGTCGGCAACGGCATGTTCGCCGGCATCTACTACTCGACCCAGCGCCTGCTCAAGGCGCGCATGTTCAGCGACATGCTCTCGAAGGTGAACTTCTGGGGCTGGCAGCTGATCATCGTGGCGGCCGCGCTGACGCTGCCGATGGGCATCACCACGAGCAAGGAGTACGCCGAGCTCGAGTGGCCGATCGACATCGCGATCGCGCTGGTGTGGGTGGTGTTCGCGATCAATCTGTTCGGCACGCTGGCGCGCCGTCGCGAGAAGCACCTCTACGTGGCGATCTGGTTCTACATCGCGTCGGTCATCACGGTCGCGATGCTGCACATCTTCAACTCGCTCGCGGTGCCGGTCTCGCTCTTCAAGAGCTACTCGGTGTACGCCGGTGCCCAGGACGCGCTGGTGCAGTGGTGGTACGGCCACAACGCGGTGGCGTTCTTCCTGACCACACCGTTCCTCGGGCTGATGTACTACTTCATGCCCAAGGCCGCGAAGCGCCCGGTCTACAGCTACCGGCTGTCGATCATCCACTTCTGGGCGCTGATCTTCCTCTACATCTGGGCCGGGCCGCACCACCTGCTCAACTCGGCCCTGCCCGACTGGGCGCAGTCGATGGGCACGGTGTTCTCCGTGATGCTGCTGGCGCCGAGCTGGGGCGGCATGATCAACGGCTTGCTCACGCTGCGCGGCGCGTGGGACAAGCTCCGCACCGACGCGATCCTGAAGTTTTTCGTGGTCGCGCTGACGTTCTACGGCATGTCGACCTTCGAGGGTCCGATGCTGTCGCTCAAGTCGGTCAACGGCCTGTCGCACTTCACCAACTGGACCATCGCCCACGTCCACGCCGGCGGCCTGGGCTGGAACGGCTTCTTCATCTTCGGGATGCTCTACTGGCTGATGCCGCGGCTGTGGAGGACGCAGCTGCACAGCCAGGCGCTCGCGACCGCCCACTTCTGGCTGGGCCTGCTCGGCATCGCGACCTACGTGCTCAGCATGTGGTCGGCGGGTGTCAGCGAGGGCCTCATGTGGAAGGAGTTCGACGCCGAGGGCCGCCTGGTCTACAGCGCGTGGGCCGAGATGGTGCCGTCGCTGCGCGCGATGTACTGGGTGCGCGTGCTGGGTGGGGCCATGTTCATCGCCGGCCTGCTGGTGATGATCTGGAACCTCTACAAGACCTGGCAGACCCGCGGCGACGTCGCCGACGAGACCGTCACCTACGACATGCCGGAGACCAAGAAGGAGGCCACGTCGAGCGTCGACTGGCACCACCGCCTCGAGGGACGTCCGCTGGCGTTCTCGGTCGGCGTGACGATCGCGGTCGCGGTCGGTGGGTTGTTCGAAATCATCCCGTCGATGGCGATCAAGACCAACATCCCGACCATCAGCTCGGTGCACCCCTACACGCCGCTCGAGCTCGCGGGTCGCGACATCTACATCTCCGAGGGCTGCGTCAACTGCCACTCGCAGATGGTCCGGCCGTTCCGCGAGGAGACGCTGCGCTACGGCGACTACAGCAAGCCCGGCGAGTTCGTCTACGACCGCCCGTTCCTGTGGGGCTCGCGTCGCATCGGCCCCGACCTGCTGCGTGTCGGCGGCAAGTACCCCGACTCCTGGCACTACAACCACATGCTCGACCCGCAGACGCTGTCGCCGGGCTCGCTGATGCCCAGCTACGCACACCTGTTCGACGACGAGCTCGACCTCGGAGACATCGACGCGAAGATCGCCCTCTTTCACGACACCTTCGACGCGCCCTACACCAGCTACGAGCTCGACCATGCCGAGGTGCTGGCGAGGGGCCAGGCGGCACAGATCGCCGACGGTCTGATGAACGAGAAGCTGCCCGACGTGCGCACGAAGAAGATCGTCGCGCTCATCGCCTACCTGCAACGGCTCGGCACCGACATCCGCGCGGCGACGAGCGAGGAGTCCGCCGGATGAAGAGCGAAATCCTATCCCGCACGGAGCTGCTGTTCCTGCCCGAGATCGCGCTGGTGCTGTTCGTCGCCGTGTTCGTCGGCGCGCTGTACCTGGTGCTGCGCCCGGGCGCGAAGCAGGCCTACGCCAACCAGCGGTTCCTGGCGCTCGACGCCGACGACCGCGCCGAGTTCGATCGCGACGGCAAGTTCGCCGCGGTGGAGGTGGAGTCATGAGCAAGGTAGAAGACCGCAGCTTCGACTACGACTACGACGGCATCCAGGAGTACGACAACCCGCTGCCGCGCTGGTGGGTGTACCTCTTCATCGGCACCATCCTCACCGCCGTCGTCTACATCCCCTACTACCACTTCGGCCCCGGCGTGCTGCCGATGCAGGCGTGGGCGCAGGACATGGAAGAGTGGAACCGACTGCACCCGCCGGTGCCGCTGCCCGACGAGAACGAGCTGGTCGCGATGGCGAGCGACGATCCCAAGCTGCCCGAGCGCGGCAAGGGCATCTTCCAGGTGCGGTGCGCTTCCTGCCATGCCGCCGATGGCGGCGGTCAGGTCGGCCCCAACCTCACCGACGACTTCGCCCTGCACGGCTACTCGCGCGCCAACATCGTCAAGGTCGTGCACGACGGCGTCACCGCCAAGGGCATGATCGCGTGGGGCCGTCAGCTGTCGCGACAGGACATCGTCGCGGTCGGGCTCTACGTGTACAGCCTGCGCGGCACGAAGCCCGCGAACCCAAAGGCGCCGCAAGGGGATCCAATCACCGACTGATGCCGCCGCCCTCGTCGGGCCGGCGCCGCACCGGAGAGCACGACCATGGACACCCCCGCAGGACCCCTCGAAGCGCCCAAGACCATCGGCAAGGGCGGCCGGCGCGTGTGGCTCTACCCCGAGTGGTTCCGCGGCCGCATGCTGACCTGGCGCTCCATCGTGCACGGGGTGTTGGTCGCGATGCTCATGGTCGGGCCGTGGATCGACATCGGCGCGCACCCGGCGATCCGCGTCGACATCCCCGGCCGCCGCATCCACTTCTGGGGCCTGCACCTGTTCGCCACCGACGGCGCCTACCTGATGTTCCTGCTCGGGTTCATCGTGCTGTCGGTGTTCCTGTTCACGGCGCTGTTCGGCCGCGTCTGGTGTGGCTGGGCCTGCCCGCAGACGGTGTTCGTCGAGTCGCTGGTGCGACCGATCGAGCGCCTGCTCGAGGGCAACGCGCACCAGCGCCAGAAGCTCGACGCGGCGCCGTGGACGGCCGGAAAGATCGCCCGCAAGCTCACCAAGTACGCCGCCTACCTCGTGATCGCCGGTGGCATCGGCACCACCTTCACGGCCTACTTCCTCGGCCGTGACGGCACGTTCGAGGCCCAGCTGCACCCCAGCAGCCACCCCGCGGGGACCTTCACGTTCCTGTTCATCACCGGGCTGCTGCTGTTCGACTTCGCGTACTTCCGCGAGCAGGTGTGCCTGGTGGTGTGCCCGTACGGCCGCTTCCAGTCGGCGCTGCTCGATCGCAATTCGCTCACCGTCGTGTATGACGACCCCCGCGGCGAGCCCCGCGGCAAGAAGGGCACGAAGGACGTCGGGGACTGCGTCGACTGCCGCCGCTGCGTCACGGTGTGCCCGACCGGCACCGACATCCGCCGCGGCGTGACGATGGAGTGCACGCAGTGCATGGCGTGCATCGATGCTTGCGACGACGTGATGGCGAAGCTGCAGCGCCCCAAGGGCTTGATTCGCATCGCCAGCGAGAACGCGATCGCCAAGCAACCGCAGAAGATCATCCGCCCCCGCATCATCCTGTACGGTGGCGCGCTGGCGGCCGTGATGCTCGCGTTCGCGATCGGCGTGGCGGGGCGCAGCGACATCGAGATCAACGTCAGCCGTGCCGTCGGAGCGCCCTACGCCACTGGCCCCGACGGCCGCGTGCAGAACACCATGCAGCTGCGCATCGCCAACAAGGGCGAGGGCCTGCGCGCGTTCACCGTCGAGGCGGTCGCGCCGGCCGATCTCGAGGTCGTCGCACCGATCTCCCCCTTCGAGGTCGGGCCGGGCCTGGTCGAGCACATGCCGGTGTTCCTGCTGCGCGACCCGGCCACGATCCGCGACCGCCACGAGACCGTCACCCTTCGCGTGAAGGACGGCGGCGAGTGGTCCGAGGAGATTTCCACCGAGTTCATCTCGGGAGGTCCGCAATGAACGCTCCTGTTGCTCTGCCGATGGCGCCGCGTCGCTCGCCGTGGCCGTGGGCGATCGCGCTGGGCCTCGGTGCCGGCGTCGCCGCCAATCTCTGGATGGTGTCGATCGCGGTGCGCAACGGCTCGGTGCCGGTGCCCGGCGACATCCAGCACGAGCTGGTCGCCTACGAGGACGTCGCGTCCGCGCACCGGGCCGCCGCGGCGCTGGGCTGGCGCGTCGTGCTCGATACCTGCGTGCCGGTGCCCGCCGCCGAGGCGACGGCCGCCTGTCGCATGACGGTACACGTCACCGATGCCGTCGGTCACGCGGTGTCAGGCCTGCGCGGCAGCATCACCGCACGACGGGGCGACGACGCCCGCTTCGATCGCGAAGCCGCGATCGTCGGCCGCACCGACGGCGACTACGAGGTCGTGTTGCCGCTGGTCCGCGGCGGACTCTATCGCCTCGACGTCGCGCTCGACGGCGGTGCGGCGCCGTGGATCGGCACACGCGAGCTGCTCGCGCGGGAGTCGGGCACGCCATGATGTTCCTCTCGATCGTGTTCGCGAGCCTGCTGGGCAGCCTGCACTGCGCGGCGATGTGCGGCGGCATTGCGACGGTCGCGGCGGCCGGCGGCCCCGGATCGTCGCGGGCGCGTCGCCTGTGGGGCGCGCTCGCCTACCACGGCGGCCGCGGACTCGGCTACGTCGGGCTCGGCGCGATCGCAGGCTCGTTCGGCGCCGGGCTCGATCGCGGCGCGATGGCGAGCCTGGGCGTGCAGGACGTCGCAGCGGTGGTGATGGGCGCGGTGTTGCTGGTGATGGCGCTGCGTCCTTGGCTGTCGCGGAGCGCACCGCTGGTGCGTCTGCGCCGGACGCCATCGCGCTCGCCGGTGTCGCGCTGGCTCGCGAGCGTACTGCCACGCGGTGGTGCGGTCGGCTGCGGCACCGTGGGACTGCTGACCGGCGCCCTACCCTGCGGCTGGCTGTGGAGCTTCCTGGTGGTCGCCGCCGGCACCGCCCACGCCGAGCACGGCGCGCTGGTGATGCTGGCGATGTGGCTCGGTACGCTGCCGAGCCTCGTGGGCGTGACGCTGCTGGCTGGCCTGGTGGGCCCGCGACTCGGGCGACTGGCGCCCAAGCTCACCAGTGCGGTGCTGGTGGTGGTCGCGATCGCGACCATGACCGGCAGGCTCGCGCCGCACTGGCACGCCGACGACGACGAGGAACCCACGTGTTGCCATCATCCGTGAGCTCGAGCTGTGCGCACTGCGGCCTGCCGGCGCCCGCCGGCGAGGCACCGGTGTTCTGCTGCGACGGCTGCGCGACGGTCTACGCCGCGCTGTCGAGCTGCGGGCTGTCGGACTACTACGCACTGCGCCGCGAGCTCGCCGATGCCGAGCGCACCCGGGGTGCGATTGCCCCCGCCGATCCCCACCGCTACGCGTGGCTCGACGACGACGCGCGCTTGGCCGAGCACGGATTCACGCCCGGCGAGGTCGTGCTGCGGCTGACGGGGCTGCACTGTGCCGCGTGCGTGTGGCTGCTCGAGCGACTCCCGCGGGCGCTGCCCGGCGTGCTGCGGGCGCGCGTCGACTACGGCAAGGCGACACTGTCGCTGCGGTGGGATCCGCAGGCGATCGCACTCTCGCACATCGCGGCATTCGTGCACGACCTCGGCTATCCCGTGCGCCTGGTCGCGTCCGAGGCCGAGGACCTCTCGCGCAAGCAAGCCCGCGCCCAGCTGTGGCGCATCGGCGTGACCGGTGCGCTGGCTGGCAACACCATGATGGCCGCGTTCGCGCTCTATGCCGGCGAGCTCTCGGGCATGGACGGCAGCTTCGAGCGGCTGTTCTCGTGGCTCGGGCTGGGTTTCGCGCTGCCGGTGGTGACGTGGGGCGCGTGGCCGTTCCACCGCGGCGCGCTCGCGGGCCTGCGCATGCGGAGCTTCCACATGGATCTGCCGATCTCGATCGGCATCGCGGCGGGCTTCATCGCCAGCGCGTGGAACACCGTGACCGGCCACGGCGAGGTCTACTTCGACACCGTCGCGATCCTCGTGTTCTTGCTGCTGCTGGGGCGGCGCCTGCAGACGTGGGGGCAGCAACGCGCGCAGACCCGCGGCGAGCTGATGGCCACGCTGCTGCCGGCGATGGCCGAGCGGGCCGAGGCCGGCGGCTGGTCGGCGGTGCGCAGCGACAAGCTCGTGCCGGGCGATCGCGTGCGCGTCGCGACCGACGCCCGCGTGCCCGCCGACGGCGAGGTCGTGGCCGGCCGCAGCCACGTCGACGTCGCGCTGCTCACCGGCGAGTCGGTGCCAGAGGCGATCGCCCCGGGCGCCGGCGTGTTCGCGGGCGCGATCAACATGGGTCCGGCGTTCGAGCTCGAGGTGCGCAAGGTCGGCGACGGCACGCGACTGGGGCAGGTGCTCGCACGCGCTTGCGACGACGACGCGCGCCAAGCCGACGTCGTGCGGCTGGCCGATCGCATCGCGGGGTGGTTCGTGCTCGCGGTGCTGGGCCTCGCTGCGGCCGGGGGCGCGGTGTGGTGGTGGCTCGCGCCCGCGCACGCGTTCGATGTCGTGGTCGCGCTGCTGGTGGTCTCGTGCCCGTGCGCGCTGGGCCTGGCCACGCCGATGGCGCTGTCGATCGCGCGCAGCCGCGCCGGTCATCAGGGCCTCATCCTGCGCTCCGCCGCCGCGCTCGAGCCGCTCGCGCGCGTGCATCGGGTCGTCATCGACAAGACCGGCACGCTCACGGAGGGGCGCCTGCGCATCGTCACCCACGACGTGCCCGAGACCATGCGCGCCAGCGTGGCCGCGATGGCCCGTCGCAGCCGTCATCCGGTCGCGCGTGCGCTGGCCGCCTGGGCCGACGCGAGCGACGCGGCCACGATCGAGGACTTCGAGGAGGTCCCCGGCGCTGGCATGCAGGCGCGCTGCGACGGCGTCATCGTGCGCATCGGCAGCGCGGCCTGGCTCGGCGGCGGCGAGCGACCGCTGGTGAGCGCGGCGCTGGCCGCCGCTCAGACCCCGGTGCTGGTGGAGCGCGACGGCGTCATCGTCGGCGGCTTCGCGATCGCCGACCGCATCCGCGACGAGGCACCGGAGCTGCTCGCCCGCATGCGTGCGCTCGGACTCGAGGTCGCGTTGCGCAGCGGCGACGAGCCGCAGGTGGTCGCCGCGGTCGCGGCCCGCCTCGGCATCGCCGACGCGCGCGGTCGCTGCTCACCCGAGGACAAGGCCAAGGACGTCGGGCTCGCGCCGTCGATCATGATCGGCGACGGCATCAACGACGCGCCGGCACTGCGCGCGGCTTCGGTCGGTATCGCCGTGCGCGGCGGTGCCGAGGCGGCGCTCGCGGTCGCGGATGCCTACGTCGCACGCGGTGACCTCCGCGACGTCGCCACGCTGCTCGAGGGTGCACGCGCGACGATGACGGTGGTGCGCCGCAACCTCGGCTTCTCGCTGCTGTACAACCTGGTGTTCGCGTCGCTGGCCCTGGCTGGCATGGTCACGCCGCTGCTGGCCGCGATCTTGATGCCGCTCAGCTCGCTCACGGTGATCGGCAGCTCCATGGTCGGCGGCATCGCACGGCCGCAGCGACCGGCCACCGCGGCCGCCCCGGTCGCGCGCCCGCGCACCGCTTGACATATTAGGAGTCCTAATTCATAGTCGAGCCCAGGTCGACATGGGCAGACGCACCGTCACGGTCTTCGATCGCGAGTCCGAACCTCTCGAGCGGCGCATCGCCACTGGGCTGCACAAGCTCGGCCTCGCGATGAAGCACGAGGCGTGGTCGCGCGCGAGCGCAGATGGGCTCTCACCGACGCAGGGCCACATCCTCTCGATGCTCGTCAACGAGGGGCCACTGCGCGCCAGCGAGGTGGCCGCGAAGCTGGGCGTCACGCCGCCGACCGTGGCCGACGCGGTGTCGACCCTGGTCGACAAGGGCATGCTCGAGAAGCGTCCCGATCCGTCGCACGGACGCGCGCTGCTGCTTCATCCCACCGCGCAGGGCCGCACGCTCGCGCGTCGGGTGGCGACGTGGCCCGACTTCCTCGCCACCGCCTGCGAGGCGCTGCGCGCCGACGAGCAGGCGGTGTTCCTCACCGGCGTGGTCGCGATGATCCGAGCGCTCCAGGCCGACGGTCGCATCGCGCAGGCGCGCATGTGCGTGGGCTGCCGCTACTTCCAGCCCCACGTGCACGACGGCGCCCTGCCGCATCACTGCGCGTACGTCGACGCGCCGATGTCGGCGTCGCATCTGCGGGTCGAGTGCGCCGAGCACGAGCCCGCGGCCACGGCCGACGCCGACGCGCAGTGGCAGCGCTTCCGCGACCCCGGCTAGCAGCCCGCGCCGACGCGCATCCCTTGGGTTTCCTCCGCACCCGTCGGCATGTCGCCGGTCGGGTGGTTGCGGGCGCATGCCCACGTCGTCCTCGAGAAGGAGCAGATCATGTCCATCCCCGGCTACACCCATGGCACCGCGGCCGTCGGCCGCTCACCGGTCTCGCTCGAGACCTTCGCGCAGATGAAGGCGAGCGTGCTGTTCGGCGACGACGACGTCGCGGCGCTGCGCAGCTCGCAGGCGATCGTCGCCGACGAGGTCGAGGCGATCCTCGACGTCTGGTACGGCTTCGTCGGCTCGCAGCCGCACCTGCTGGCGTCGTTCACCGGCCGCAGCGACGGCAAGCCGCAGGGCGACTACCTCGCAGCGGTCCGCCGCCGCTTCGGCCAGTGGATCCTCGACACCGCACGCGCCGAGTACGACCAAGCGTGGCTCGACTACCAGCACGAGATCGGGCTGCGACACCATCGCGCCAAGAAGAACCGCACCGACGGCGCCGACGCAGCCGAACTGGTGCCGTTTCGGAATCTGTTCGCGCTGGTGGTGCCGATCACCTTCACGCTGCGACCATTCCTCGCGGCCAAGGGCGCCAGCGCGACGCAGGTCGAGGCGATGTTCGCCGCGTGGCTGAAGAGCTGCCTGCTGCAGGTCACCCTGTGGAGCCACCCCTACGTCAGAGACGGGGACTTCTAGCGTCGCGCGCCACCAGAGGCCCCAACGTGCAGCCCTGCGGTTCGCCTCGGGGGCGGCACGAGGTCGACGTCGCGTGAAGTGACGCCACCCCCGGGATGCCCCTGACACGCGCATTGATTGCACGCTCGCGCCGATGCGCCGCAACCGTTTCCACTGTGCGGGGCGGCCAAACTGCACTACATGAACACCGCGAGCGCATCGCATGCGGCTCGAGCGGGTCCGTGAAGGGGTCCGCGAAAGGACAGCAGCCATGAAACCCACCACGTTCGTTCGACTCGGCGCCCTCAGCCTCGCGTTCGGCCTCCTGGCCGTCGCCTGCGGCGGCGGTGGCGAGCAGAAGAAGAAGTCCAGCGCCGACCCGGCAGTGGTGGCCGAGGCCAAGCAGATCTGGGACACCCGCTGCGCGACGTGCCACGGCCCGCAGGGCATGGGCAACGGCCCCAACGCGGCCCAGCTCAAGACCAAGCCGCGCACGTTCAAGGACGCCGACTGGCAGAAGAACACCACCGACGAGCGCATCAAGCAGGTGATGGTCGAGGGTGGTGCGAGCGTGGGTCTGTCGGCCGACATGGCCGCCAACCCCGACCTCAAGGACAAGCCCGCCGTCGTCGAGGAGCTGCTCGCGATGGTGCGCAGCTTCAGCTGACGCGAAGCACTCGGGCGCGACCGGCTCGCGGCGCGGGCCGGTCGCCGTCAGTACCCGCGCATGCGGGTGATGATCGCCTGCTGCACGTCGTGCGGCACCACGTCGTAGTGGCTGAACTGCATCGTGTAGCTGGCGCGCCCCTGGGTCGCCGAGCGGATCGCGGTCGAGTAGCCGACCATCTCCGCCAGCGGCACCTCGGCCCGGACGATCTGCGCGGTGCTGCGACCGCCCTCGGTGGAGGCGCGCGCGGGCTCCATGCCCATGATGCGACCACGTCGACCGTTGAGGTCCGACACCACGTTGCCCGTGAAGTCGTCGGGCACCACCACCTCGACCGCCATGGTCGGCTCGAGCAGCACCGCACCGGCCTCCTCGAAGGCCTGCATGGTCGCCATCGCGGCCGCGGCCTGGAAGCTCGCGTCCGACGAGTCGCCCTCGCGGTGGGTCGCGCCGACCAGGCGCACCTCGGTATCGATGACGGGGTAGCCCAGCAGCGGGCCACGGGTGAGCGCGTCCTCGCAGCCGGTCTTGGTCGACTGCACGAACACCGGCGGCAGCCCCGGCTGGCCGGTCGGGGTCTTGGGCACGCTGGCCTCGAAGGCGTTGCCGCTGCCGCGCTCCCGCGGTGCCAGCTCGAGCACGACCTTGGCGTACTGCCGCTTGCCGCCCGCGTCGCGCTCGTACTCGAGGGTCTTGCCGATCGGCCGCGATAGCGTCTCGCGGTAGGCGACCTGCGGCTTGCCGACGTGCACCTCGAGCCGGTGCTCGCGCATCATGCGGTCGATGATGATCTCGAGGTGGAGCTCGCCCTGGCCGCACACCAGGGTCTGACCACTGTCGCGGTCCTGCTGCACCTGGAAGCTGGGGTCTTCGCGGACGAAGCGCGCCAGCGCCTCGTCGAGCGCGGGCTGATCGGCGGCGGTCTTGGCCTCGATGGCGCGGAAGATGACCGGCTCGGGAATCTGCATGCCGGCCAGCACCACCCGCTCCTTGTCGTCGGCGAGCACCAGCGTGTCGCCGGTGCCGGTCCACTTGAGACCGACCGCGGCCGCGATGTTGCCGACGCCGACCTCGTCGATCTCGGCGGTCTTGTTGGCGTGCACCTGCAGCAGCCGCTGGGGCTTCTCCTTGCGGTTCTTGCTGGCGTTCTGCAGCGCGTCCTTGATGCGGAGCTTGCCGGAGTACACCCGGAAGAACACCAGCGGCCCGCGGTGGGGGTCGAACAGCACCTTGAACGCGAGCGCGAGGAACGGGTCATCGTAGCTCGGTGCGCGCAGCACGGTGGCGCCGTCGCCCTCGCGGATCGCCTCGACCGGCGGCAGATCGTTCGGCGCAGGCAAGAAGTCGATCACCGCATCGAGCAGCGGCTGCACGCCCTTGTTCTTGAGCGAGCTGCCGCAGAGCACCACCACGCCGCGGTTGGCCAGCGTCGCGCGGCGCATGGCCGCGCGCAGCAGCACGGCGTCGACCTCGACACCCTGCTCGAGGTAAGCGGCCATGATCTCGTCGTCGACCTCGCCGACCGCCTCGACCAGTTGCATGCGCGCCGCCAGGGCCTGCTCGTGCAACGCACTGCCGGCGACCAGCGCAGTCCGCTGGACCTGCTCGCCGTGCTCGCCCACGAAGCGCAGCTCCTCGAGGGTCAGGAGATCGATGATGCCGGCGAAGTCGCCCTCGAGGCCGATGGGGATCTGCGCGACCATCGGATGCGCGCCGAGGCGATCGCGCAACATCCCGACGGTGAGCTCGAGGGTCGCGCCGACGCGATCGAGCTTGTTGACGAAGGCCAGCCGCGGCACATGGTAGCGATCGGCCTGCCGCCACACCGTCTCGGACTGCGGCTCCACACCCGACACCGCGTCGAACACCGCGATCGCGCCGTCGAGCACCCGCAGCGAGCGCTCGACCTCGACCGTGAAGTCGACGTGGCCGGGGGTGTCGATGATGTTGATGCGATGCTCCCGCCAGTGGCAGGTGGTCGCGGCGGCCGTGATGGTGATGCCCCGCTCCTGCTCCTGCGGCATGTAGTCCATCACCGCGGCGCCGTCGTGGACCTCGCCGATGCGGTGCGTGATGCCGGTGTAGAACAGGATGCGCTCGGTGGTCGTGGTCTTGCCGGCATCGATGTGGGCCATGATGCCGATGTCGCGGATGTGGCGGATGTCGAGCGCAGAAGCCATGGCAAACCGATCCTGTGGAGATCGCTCGTGGGCTTATAGCCCGCGCGACCGCGAACCGGCAATCACAGCCACGGACCGCACGCACCGGGCACGCGGCCGCTGCAGGTGCCGTCGATGCAGTACGCGGTGAAGCTCGCCGGCGGTGACGCGACGGTGTCGGGCGCACACGGCCGGGTGTCCCACGCCGCACCAGCCGGGCACGGCTCGCCGGCCTCGGCGCGCACGCGGCAAGTGCCGGCGGTGTCGTCGCACCACAGCGCGAGCTCGCACGGCTGCGCGTCGCTGCACGCGGCGTCGAGCCCAGCTCGCGCGGCGCACGTGCCCGCGGCGGCCTCGCAGAAGAGGCCCTCGGCGCACGTCGCCGCGGCCCCGTCGCAGGGCTCCCCGAGCGCGCGGATCGAGGGGGTCGCGCGCGTGCCACAGTGCCCGTCGCCGCCGTCGGCGAGGCACACCTGCGACGCGGGGCAGCTGGAGGCCGCGAATGCGCGCCCAGCAATCGACGCGCATGGCTCGTCGCCCCCGGCCATGCCGGTGGCGAGCACGCAGTACGGCACCGGCACCGCCGCGGCCGGGTCGTCGCATGGCGCAGCGGAGGCCCAGTAGCCCAGCACGCGCTCGAAGCACCCGGCGTCGAACTCCACCGCCGCATCACGCAGCGCGACCGCGTCGTCGTCCCAGCGCGCGTGGATCTCCGCTCGGCACATCGCGACGTCGACGAAGCCGGTGGTCGCGCACGGGCAGCGGAACATCGCATCGCAGCGGGCCTCGGCGTAGCGATCGACGGCGTCGGGCGGCCACGGCGCGCTGCCACCGTCGTCGTCGCGCGCTGGCCCGCAGCCGCCGAGCACGGCGATCACCCACGCGCGCGCGAGCCGGGCCCCCCTCACCTCGCCATCGTACGCCGCCTTCGCGCGCCCCGGCGGCTCACCGCGTCGCGCCGGCGGTGGCATGGTCTGCCGCGAGCGCGTCGAGCTCTCGGTCGACGTCGGCGAGCAGCGACGCGGTGCCGTGGGCCTGCGCCACCGCCCGAGCTGCCTCGAGACGGGCGCGCGCGTCGGCGTCGCCATGGGCGCGGGCGAGCCGGCCGCGGGCCCACAGCGCGTGGGGCAAGCGGGTATCGGTGGCGCCCGTGGCCTGCAGCCGCGCGATCACGTCGTCGAGTCCACGCCGGGCCTCGTCGAGCTCGCCGAGCTCGAGCGCGACGATGGCCGCGTTCAGGTCGAGCGTCGTGAGCCCGTCGGCGTCGGGGCCGTTCCGCGCCAGCACGATCGCGCGCGCGCGGGCGTTGTGTTCGCGCACGCCCGCGAGGTCGCCGAGCTCGAGCAGCGCCCCGCCGAGGTTGCCGTGGGCGTCCGCCGCGTCCATGCCATCACCGTCGCCGACCTGCTCCAACGCGGCGATGGCGGTCTGGTAGGCGTCGCGGGCCAGCGCGGGTCGCTCGCTCTGGTAGTACGCGTTGCCGAGGCCAATCCACGCCCGTGCGACGTCGTGGCCGGCGTCGAACCCGAGCCGCACGAGCATGTCGATCGCGCGGCGATGGGTCGCGACTGCGGCCTCGAAGTCGCCCGTCGAGGCGAGAAAGGTGCCGTACTCGTGCAGCGCATCGGCGGTGTCGTCGTGATCGCCGAGTCGCTGCTCGCGGATCGCCAGCGCGCGCCGCAGTGCCTCGCCGGCCTGCGCCATGCGTCCCTGCTCGAGCCACAGTACGCCGAGCTGCGCGAGCGTGCGGGCGAACATCGGGTGGTCGTCGCCCAACTCGGAACGCTCGCGCTCCAGCGCGGACTGCAGCAGTGCCTCGGCGCGCTGCGGCTCGCCGAGCCCGCGCAGCACCGTGCCCATGCGGTGCTCGAGCCGCGCGCGCTCGAGCGCGTCGAGCTCGGGTAGCTCGGCCTGCAACGCCTCGGCCTCGCGCAGGTGCTCGAGGGCCGCCGGCAGCTCCTCGCGCAGCATCGCGGCCGAGGCCAGCGCCTGCTGCAGCCGCAGCCGCTGCATCGCCGAGCCTCCCGCCCGCGCGGTCGCAGCGGTGGCCAGCTCGCGGTAGGTCGGCAGCGACGCGGTCGCGTCGGGCACCATCGCGGCCATCGGCAAGTAGTCGCACGCAGCGGCCGCGAGCGACTCGTCGGCGCCCAGCGAGAGCGCGCGCCACACCGCCTCGCGCAGCCACGCCTCGCCGGCGCCGCGCTCTCCGGCGAGGTAGCTGGCGAGCCCGAGCTCGTGCAGCAGCTGCACCTGCGCGCGGGCGTCATCGGGCTCGGCGCGCGCACGCGCCAGCCGGGCCGCGTCCACGGCCGCGCGATAGCTGCCCAGGTGGCGCAGCGCGGCGGCGTGGGCCAGCGCCTGCGCGAGCGCATCGTCGTCGCCTTCGGCCGGCGCAGCGCCGACGCTCGCGCTCGCGAGCCACTGCGGCTCGCCGCAGCGCGCAGGCTGCTCGAGCGCCGCGATCGCGGCGGGCGCCTCCAGCAGGGTCGTGGCCGACGCGACCGCCAGCTCGTCGACCAGCGCGCCCAGCTCGCGGCGTCGGTCGGCGAGACAGCCGCGACGGCGCTCGCCGAGCGCACCGGGGGCGCGCGCGTCGTCGGCACGGCAGGCGGCGATGTCCTGCCGCAGCCACGCTTCGGACCAGACATCGAGGCGCGCGGCCACGCGATCGAACTCCGGCGCCGACAACGACAGCGCGAGGTAGTGCTCGCGCAGCGTGTCGCGGCGCTCCTGCGACCACGCCGGCGCCAGCGCGTCGGGTCGCGACGGGCACGGATCGGCCGGCGCACGCACGGCCGCCCACGCCACGACGCAGGCGAGCACGCCCAACACCACCACCGCGAACGCCGGCACCGGACCGCGCCGCGCCCGTCGCAGCGCCACCAACAGCGCCTCCATGTCGCCGAAGCGCTCCTCGGGGCGCAGCGACAGCGCGCGCTCGATCACTCGACGCACGCGCCGCGGCACACCCGGACGCCAGCTCGGCGCGGCGCCCTCGGGCCGTCGCAGGTGCAGCGCCTCGAAGGCCATCACCGCGAACGCGTACTGATCGGCGCGCAGTGTCACCGGCCCGCCTTCCCGCTGCTCCGGGGCCAGGTACGCCGGCGTGCCGCCACCACGGCTGTGCAGCGGCGACCCCTCGCCACCGTCCGACGCGATTGCGCCGTCGGCCTCGATGCGCGCCACCCCGAAGTCGACCACGCGCGTGCGCCCGTCGTCGGCGACGATGACGTTGTCGGGCTTCACGTCGCCATGCCGCACACCGGCGGCGTGGGCCGCCGCGAGCCCGCCGCCGGTCTGCAGCAACACGTCGACGACCTCCCGCCACGGCCGCGGCTGTCCGAGCGCGTGCATCCACGTGCGCAGGTTGGGCCCGAGCACGCGCTCCATCGCGACCCACAGCTCGCCGGCCGCGAAGCCGACCTCGTAGACCGCGACCACGTGCGGGTGACCGAGCCGCGCCAGCGCGCGGCCCTCATCGAGCAGCCGCTGCACCGAGGCGTCGCTGCCCGCACGCAGTACCTTGACCGCGACGCGGCGATCGAGGTCGGGGTCGTAGGCGTCGTAGACGGTGCCCATGCCGCCACGCCCGAGTCGACCGAGCAGCGTGAAGCGACCGATCCGCGTGGGGCTGCTCGCGCGGCCGAGCAGCGCCTCGCGGGCCTTCGCGAGCATCAACGCGGTGTCGTGATCGTCGTCGTCGCGGCGCAGGTCGTGCAGTCGCGCGAGCAACTCGGCGCCCGACGCAGCCGCGTCGTGCTCAGGCGCCGGGTCCATCGTCGACGCCGCCCTCGTAGCTGGCCGCGAACGCATCGAGCCGCTGCAGGCTCTCGGTCACCAACGACGGCGGCGCGGTCGAGTCCTCGAGCGCACGCCGCAGGCTCTCGCGGGCGCGCGTCAGTCGGCTGCGGATCGTGCTCGCACCGACGCCAAGCACCGTGGCGATCTCGACGCTGTTCATGCCCTCCCAGTACGCCAGCTCGAGCGCGATCTGTGCGTCGAGCGGCATGCGGCGCATCGCCTGCAGCAGCAGCCGCTCCTGCTCGTCCCGCACCAGGCGCTGGCTGACCGACGTACCCAGGCTCTGCACCGAGTCGGCGCCGGGATCGATCTCCGGACCCCGCGCCTTGCGGCGCAGGTGATCGATGAGGCGGTGGCGCGCGACCGTCATCAGGTAGGCCCGAAAGCCCCCCGTCGCCACGCGATCGCGGGCCCGCACCACGTCGGCGAAGGTCTGCTGCACGATGTCGTCGACGTCGTCCCCGAGCTTGCTGCGGAAGAACCGCACCACGCCCTTGAAGTGCCGTCCGAGCAGCGCATCGCCGGCGTCGCCATCGCCGTCGCGCCAGGCCTGCAGCAGCGCGGCGTCGTCGTCCACGGCGAGCAGGCTACCATGCCGACGCAGGACAGCCGCCGGAGGTGACCCCACGGCGGCTGCATCGCTCGATCGGTGTCGCGGCGTCCTGCGAGGCCGCGAGCTTCAGCCCACTACCAGCGGTAGTGCGCGAAGGCCTTGTTGGCCTCGGCCATCTTGTGGATGTCCTCGCGCTTCTTCACGGCGGTGCCGCGGTTCTGCGCGGCGTCGAGCATCTCGTTGGCGAGACGCTCGCGCATGGTCTTCTCTGGGCGGGCGCGCGAGCTGTGGATCAGCCAGCGGTAGGCCAGCGCCTGGCTGCGCTCGGGGCGGACCTCGACCGGCACCTGGTAGTTCGAGCCACCGACGCGACGGGCGCGGACCTCGAGCCGGGGGCGGGTGTTCGCCACGGCCTTCTCGAAGACCTTGATCGGATCGTCCTTGGTGCGCTCGCTGATGATCTCGAACGCGCCGAACACGATCTTCTCGGCGATCGACTTCTTGCCGTCGTTCATCACGCCATTGATGAACTTCGCGACCTGACGATTGGTGTCGGTCGGGTGATCGGTGTAGCGGATGTCCGTGACCGGACGCGGCTTGCGGTTGACCTTCTTACGCGACATGTCGAATCCGTTTCTCTCGCGGTACGCCGATCACTTCGGCCGCTTGGTGCCGTACTTCGAACGACGCTGGCGACGACCGGAGACTCCGGTGGTGTCCAGCGTGCCGCGCACGATGTGGTAGCGAACGCCCGGCAGGTCCTTCACTCGGCCACCGCGGATGAGCACCATCGAGTGCTCCTGCAGGTTGTGGCCTTCGCCGGGGATGTAGCTCGTGACTTCCATGCCGTTGGTGAGCCGAACGCGTGCGACCTTGCGCAGCGCGGAGTTCGGCTTCTTCGGCGTCACCGTGTAGACGCGGGTGCAGACCCCACGGCGTTGCGGGCACTCCTTCAGCGCCGGCGCGGTCTTCTTCGCGAACTGTTGCGTGCGTCCCTTGCGGACGAGCTGCTGGATCGTGGGCATGACGAAAGGCGCTTCTTCGGAGACCGGCGGCCGTGGAATCCAGGGCGCATCGTTGCGTCTGGGGGCCGGGGCGGGCGGCGAGTATAGACAGATCGCCTGCGGGATCAACCGCGGGCGCCCGGCTTTCGCTGCCCATCGCGGGGACGGCGCGCCAGGCCCCGTCGGGGCGATTCCGGCGGACGCGCGGGGGCCTGCCGCGGGCCCCGGCGGACCGGTGGAGCGCACCGGAATCCCCTGCGGGCTACGATGTAGAGCTCCGAGGCCCCACGTGCAGCACCCTGCGAGACCCCGATACTGCCCGACCTGCGGCGGACCCAACCCCGATCCGGTGGCCTCCGCATGCCGCTTCTGTGATGGACCGCTCGTTGGTCTCGGGCTGCCCGATCCGCGCGACACGATCCGCTGCGATGGCTGCAACGCAGCGATGCCCGGGGGCGCATCCTTTTGCTGCGACTGCGGGTCGGCCATCGCCTCGCGGCGGGCCCTACCGGCGCCGGGTCCGTGCCCGGCGTGCGAGCGGCCCCTCGATGGCTGGGGCCTGGCGCCGACCCACGCGCGCCCCGCCGGACATCCCATCGCATGTTGCAGCGGCTGCGGTGGGGTGTGGCTGCCCCGCGAGACCCGCGACGCGCTCGTCGACGACGCGGCGCGACACGCCGCGGCCAAGGGCGACGTCACCGCGCAGGACGTGGTCCGACGACAGCTCCCGAGCGGCACCTTCGCGGCCGCGGTGAAGTATCGCCGCTGCCCCGCGTGCGCGCAGATGATGGCGCGCCGCAATTTCGGCGGCTGCTCCGGCGTGCTCGTCGACGAGTGTCGCTGCGGCACCTTCTTCGACGCCGGTGAGCTCGAGGATGTGCTCGCGTTCGTGCGCAGCGGTGGCCTCGCGCTGGCCAAGCGCCGCGCCGACGAGCAGCGCACACGCGAGCTTCGCAACGCCGAGAGCGCTGCACTCTCGGCCCGCGCGAGCAACCCCGGGGTCTCGACCGAGTTCGCCCAGCTCGACCTGTCGTTCTCGCTGGCGGGGTGGCTGGCGCGCTGGATCGCTCGGGTGCTGGGCTGAACCACCGCGTGGATCCCGAGTCGGGCGCGGAGCAACGAGCACAGCCATGGGTCGCCAAGTCGCCGCTGCGAGCGAGCACACGCGTGCACGCACATCCGCACGGTTGCGGGCGTGCGATGCTCGGGCCCACGATGGCGCTTCGAAGCTCGCTGCGTACGTGCCTGCTGCTGACGACGTTGGGTGGCTGCGGCGACGCGACCGCACTCGCGGGGGCCGACGGCGGCGCCGGGTCCAGTGACAGCAGCGGTGCTGCCTCGGTCGACACCGGCGTACCCACGCCGGCCTGCACCCCCGGCACGCGCAGCTGCAGCGGCGACGACGTGCAGGTCTGCGACGGCTTCGGCACCGGCTGGGTGATCGTGCCGTGCGAACCCGGTGCGACGTGCCAGGACGGCGTGTGCCTCGGCGGCCATGCCGACACGCTGCTCATCACCACGCAGGTACTCGCGCCCGCGCAGGTCGGCACCGCCTACGAGACCACGCTCGCGGCCGACGGCGGCGACGGTGCGTACGCGTGGTCGCTGGCCAGCGACGCGCCGCCCGGCCTCGCGCTCGCCGACGACGGCACGTTGGCGGGCACGCCGACGTTGGCCGGCGACTACCTGCTCGACGTCGCGGTGCAGGACGGCGCCGACGCGATCGCCACGCGCACGCTGTCGCTGTCGGTGCACCCCGAGCCGCTGACGATCCTCACGCCGCCGCAGCTGGGTGCGATCGACGAGGGCCTGCCGTTCGAGAAGCCGTTGCTGGCCAAGGGCGGCAACGAGCCCTACGGCTGGTTCATCGTCGGTGGCCACGCGCCCCAGGGCGTGTTCCTCGACGCCGCCGGGGTGTTGACCGGCGTGCCGACCGAGCCCGGCGCGTTCGACTTCCGCGTACGCGTGGTCGACGTCTCCAACCCACCGGGTTGGGACGAGCTCGACTTCAGCCTACAGGTCGACCTGCGGCCGCTGAACATCGTCGGCTCGAACATCATCGACCTGCTCGCCTTCAAGGTCGTGGTGCTGCCGCTGCTGGCGATCGTGCCCGGCATCCCGGTGCCCTACTCGACCCAGCTCGAGGCCGACGGCGGGCTCGCGCCGTACCACTGGACCGAGCAGCCCGTGCCCAACGCACTGCAGGTCTTGGTGCCCACCGCCGGCGTGCCCGACGGCCTCACGCTGCACGACGACGGCACCCTCGACGGCGCGGTCGACAACACCGATCAGGTGATCACCGTCGGCATCCCGCTGTCGGCGATCTCCCTGACCGGCTTCTTCTTCTTCGCCGAGGTCGCCGACAGCCAGGATCCTGCAGAGACCGATCAGGCACTGTTCCTGGTCCCGACCGTCCCGGTCGGCGGCTGATCACTTCGCGGGCTTGCGGAACTTCAGCGTCATCCGATCGCTCTCGCCGATTGCGACGAACTTGTCGCGATCCTTGTCGCCGCCCGAGAGGCTGGGCGGCAGGCTCCACACGCCATCGGGGTGGTCGTGGGTGTCCTTGGGGTTGGCGTTGATCTCGCTGCGCTCGACCAGCTCGAATCCCGCCGCCTCGGCGGTCGCGATCACGCTGGCCTCGGAGAGGTAGCCGGTCTTCGCGGTCTGCTCGGGGTCGCTGCCCGCCGGCGCGCGGTGTTGCTCGATGCCCAGGGTGCCGCCGGGCTTGAGCGCGCGGAAGGCCGCGCCGTAGATGACCGGCAGCGCGCCATTGCGATACCAGCCGTGGCTGTTGCGGAAGGTCAGCACCGCGTCGACCGACTCGGCCGGCGCGAGCTCGAAGTCGTGGATGGTGGTCTTGGCGACCTTGCCGTCGGGGCCGATCTCGAGGGTCTGCTTCACCGTCGCGGTGCCGAGCTGACCGAACACCGCGGCCTCGGCCTTGGCGCGCTCGAGCAGCTTCTGGCTCTGGGCGGTGCCGTAGTACTCGGTCGGGCCCGCGGGGTCGAAGACCGTGACGATGAGCTTGCCATCGTTGGCGAGGTACGGCGCGAGGATCTCGGTGTACCAGCCGCCGCCGGGCCACAGCTCGACCACGGTGTCGTCGGGCTCGACGCCGAAGAACGCGAGCGTCTCGGCGGGGTGACGCCACACATCGCGGGCGCGGTTCTCCGCGGTGCGATGTGGCATCGCGAGCACGGCCGCGAAATCCTCGGGCGTGACGACGGTCGCGACCGGAGGCGTGCCCACGGGATCCTTTGCGCCGTCGTCAGGCTTGGCGGTGTCCGCCGAGCGCGGGCATGCGGCGGTGGCGAGCAGGAGAGCGGCGAGGGCGACGTGGCGTTGCATGGCGACGCGGACGATAGCGGCATCACGCAGCGCGCGGCAGTGGCGACGACGGCGCGGGCGAACGACACCATCGTGGCGACCGCGGCCGAGCCGGGTGCGGCATCGACGCTCCCCCGAGATCGCGGCCGCAGCGGGGTTTCTCGCCGCCCCCACCGCAACCTGCGGCTTCGCTGCGCGCGCCGTCGTCGCGCCCGGCGTCTCGCCGATCGGGAAGGGAGCGGTGCCCGTGCGGGGCACCGTCGACGAAGAGCATGCGGACGATCGAAGCCAACATTCCCGAGACGACGCGACGCCGCGCAGTGCTCTCGACCTGGTGCCTGGCCCTCGGTGCCCTGCTCGGCACGGGCTGCTACGACGGCGCATCCGCCCACGCGAGCCCCGACGACGACGGTGTCGGCGACAGCGGGGGCACCGATGACGAGCCACCACCCGAGCTCGGCGGTGGCGGTAGCTGCGTCGACATCGATCACTACTTCCGCGACGAGGTGTGGAGCCCGGTACTCAAGGAGAAGTGCTACGCGTGCCACAACCCCACCGGCGCCGCGAAGCACACCGACCTCGTGCTGCAGGGCAGCGACTACCCCGGCTATCTCGAGGCCAACCTGCAGACGGTCCAGAACGTCGCGCGGCTCGAGATCGACGGCACCTCGCTGTTGCTGCTCAAGCCCAGCGCGCAGGTCGACCACACCGGTGGCAAGCAGATCGAGCAGGATGGCGACGAGTTCGAGCGACTTTCCGATCTGATCGAGCGCTTCGACGCGCCGGTGCACTGCGTCGACGATGCCGACGTGCGGGCGTTCTACGCCGATCTCGCGCTCCTCGACCCCCAGCAGACCCTGCGCAAGGCCACGTTCATGCTGGCCGGGCGCCTGCCCACCCAGGAGGAGATCGACGGTGTCGAGGCGCTGGGGATGAACGGCCTGGCGATCGTGCTCGAGGGCGTCACGCGCGAGGACGCGTTCTACAACCGACTGCTCGAGATCTACAACGACATCCTCCACACCGACGCGTACCTCGCCAGCGACGACGCGATCGATACCATCGACACCCAGCGCTTCCCGAATGCACGCTGGTTCGACGCGCTGCCGGACGACCAGCAAGGCGCGGCGCGCAACGCCACCAACGCCGCGGTCGCACGCGAGCCGCTCGAGCTCATCCGCCACGTCGTGAAGCAAGAGCTGCCGTACACCTACATCCTGACGGCCAACTACGTGATGGTGAACCCGTGGTCGGCGCGCTCGTACGACGTGCCGATGAGCATGTTCGCGAACCCCGACGACCCCAAGGAGTTCGTGCCGGTCACGTTCGCCGACTTCCCCCACGCCGGCCTGCTGACGACCTCGGTGTTCCTCAACCGCTACCCGACCACGCCGACCAACCGCAACCGCGCGCGCTCGCGGGTGGTGTTCGACTTCTTCCTCGGCACCGACGTGCTGCGCCTCGCGGCGCGGCCGATCGACGTCACCGCGGTGGAGGACTTCAACCCCACGCTCTACAACCCCAACTGCAACGTCTGCCACGACAACGTCGATCCCATGGCCGGCGCGTTCCAGGGCTTCGACGAGCGCGGCCGCTACCGTCCGATGGCCGAGGGCTGGTACGCCGACATGCGGCCGCCGGGCTTCGATCAGGTCGACATCCCGTTCGGTGAGAGCGCTCGCGCGCTGCAGTGGATCACGCCGTGGCTCATCCGCGACCGCAAGTTCGCGATGTCCGTGGTCTACGCGATGTATCGCGGCCTCACCGGCCAGGAGCCCCTGGTCGAGCCGCTCGACGAGGACGCGCCGGACTACCTCGAGCGCATCCGGGCCTTCCGCGCGCAGGACCACAGCTTCGGCGAGATCGCCGATCACTTCGTCGCCAGCGGCCACGACATCCGTGCGGTCGTGCAGAAGCTGGTCGTCTCGGAGTGGTTCCGAGCGGTCGACGCCACCGTGCCGTTGACCGACCGCCGCGCCAGCGAGCTGGCCGACCTCGGCAGCGCGCGGCTGCTCAGCCCCGAGCTGCTGCACCGCCGCATCGTCGCGACCACCGGCGTCGCCTGGCGCCGCGGCACCACCAACGTGCTGCTGTCGTCGAACTACTTCAAGTTCTTCTACGGCGGCATCGATTCCGCGTCGGTGACCACGCGCCTGACCGAGATGAACGGCGTGATGGCCAACATCGCCGAGCGCATGGCCAACGAGGTCGCGTGCACCGCGACCGCCTTCGACTTCACCAAGGCGCCCGCCGATCGTCTGCTGATGCCGCTGGTCGAGCCCACCGACCTACCGGAGAGCCCGGGCGGCACCGAGGCCATCCGCGCCAACATCGTGCACCTGCACGATCAGCTGCTCGGCGAGCAGCTGGCCGACGACGACCACGAGGTCGATCGTACGCTCGCGCTGTTCGAGGCCGCGCTCGCCGATGGGCGCGCGCGCATGCTCGACGCCGACGCGCCGCTGTCGAGCTCGATCGCGGCCGCCTGTGCCGGCACCGTCGACCCCGCCACCGGCACGCCGGTGCCCGAGGGGACCGAGATCGTCGAAGACCCCGAGTACACCGTGCGGGCGTGGATGGCCGTCATCACGTACCTGCTGGGTGATCACCGCTTCCTGTACGAGTGAGGAGATTCGCCATGGACCGCCGACGTTTTCTCGAGCTCGCTTCGATCACCGGCCTCGGCTTTGCCGCGGCGCCCCTGTTCGGTCACGCCGAGGTCGGCCACGACCTGCGCGGGCCCACCACCGCCAACCTCGGCGACGAGGACGACTACCAGGGCCCGCTGCTGGTGATGGTCCAGGCCCACGGCGGCTGGGATCCGACGCTGCTGTGCGATCCCAAGCCCGGCCTCAACAACAGCTACGGCGCCGGCGACGTGCGGACCGCCGGCAACCTCGCGTTCGCGCCGCTGTCCGGGGCAACCGCGCTGTTCGAGGCCCACTACAGCCGCACGGTGTTCATCAACGGCGTCGACACCTCGACCAACGCCCATGACGCCGGGCAGCGCTTCTGCGCCAGCGGTCGACTCGGCGAGGGCCATCCGTGCCTCGCCGGGCTCTACGCGGGTCAGTTCGCGCCGCAGCGGCCGATGTCGTTCATCAGCTTCGGCACCTACGACCGCACCGGTGGCTTGGTCGCGCCGACCCGCAACGGCAACCCCGACATGCTCGCCGAGCTGTCGTATCCCGACCGCATGGCCGCGGCCGATCCGAACAGCGCGACGTACCACACCGACACCACGCACGCGCTC
The DNA here is from genome assembly GCA_016709225.1 of Deltaproteobacteria bacterium. Classification (NCBI taxonomy): domain Bacteria; kingdom Pseudomonadati; phylum Myxococcota; class Myxococcia; species Deltaproteobacteria bacterium. The sequence continues at coordinate 3,020,751 of JADJEE010000001.1, forward strand.
ATCCGTCTCGCCCGTGAGAAGCGCAGCGCACGGGCGGCAGACGAGAACCGCCTGCCGCGATACATCCACGCCATCGAGAGCCTCCGCGTCGCGAGGCAGGGCTCGGCCGCGCTCGAGCGCCTCGAGGCGGTGCTGCCGGAGCCCAGCGGCGATCCGCTGCTGCGCCAGGCCCAGCTGGTGGTCGCGGCCTACAAGGCTGGCGTCGGCGTGGCCGGCAACCTGTTCCACAGCAACTTCGACACCCACAGCGATCACGACAACCAGCAGAGTGCACGGATGAACGAGCTGCTGGGCCTGGTGAAGTTCCTGTGGGACGAGGCCGAGCGCCAGCAGGTCGCCGATCGCCTGACGGTGCTCATCGGCTCCGACTTCGGCCGCACGCCCAACTACAACGGCAACATGGGCAAGGATCACTGGTCCATCACCAGCATGATCGCCATGGGTGCCGGCGTGAACGGCAACCGCATGGTCGGCGTCACCGACGATGGCCACAACGCCGTCGCGCTCGACCCCCTGACGGGCATGCCAGCCGCCGACGCCGCAGCCGGCATCAAGATCACGCCCGCCCACGTTCACCGCGGCATGCGTCGCGCGCTCGGCCTCACCGACACCGCCGTCGATCACCAATTCCCGATCGCGCTGGACGACGAGTTCGATCCCATCGGCTAGGCGCGTGACCCCGTAGGGGTCCCGCGCGTGCGTGCGTGCCCGTGCCCCGCGCTACGCCACACTGCGTATCCGCGCAAACCCACGCTCGGACAGCCACCGCCCCTGCGGGAACCTACCAACATGCCCATCCGCGCCCGCGCCTGCCTGCTCGCCGCGCCCCTGCTCTTCGCGCCCACGCTGGCCAACGCGACGCCCCCGCTGCGCCTGCCATGGACCTGTGACGAGGTGCATCACGTCACCAACGGTCACCACACGAACACGCACACCGGCATGGACGCGTACGCGTGGGACTTCGGGCTCGCGGTGGGCACCGAGGTCCGCGCCCCCGCCGACGGCGTGGTGCGCATGGTCAAGATGGACTCGAGCCAAGGCGGCTGCAACAGCGCCTACGCCAACGACGCCAACTACGTCGTCATCGCGTTTGCCGACGGCACCGAGGCGCTGCACATGCACCTGCAGCACAACAGCTCGCCGCTGCACGTCGGCGACGTCGTCGAGCAGGGCGACCTGGTCGGCAAGGTCGGCCTGACCGGCTGGGTCTGCGGCGCGCATCTGCACTTCCAGATCCAGCACGACTGCGGCTCGTGGTGGTGCCAGAGCATCGCTGCGGAGTTCGTCGAGTTCGGCGATCCCGACGAGGACGTCGACATGGCCAGCAACAACTGCCCGGCGACCGAGCCCTGCGCCGCGGTGTTGGACGGCACCGAGACCGTGGTCGACGACGGCGATGCCAGCTGCTTCACGCGGCAGTCGAGCTGGTTCTGGCCGGTCGACGGTGGCATCGGCGATGGCCACATGTACACGTGGGCGAATGATGCGAGCACGGCCGACAGCATCGGCACGTGGAACTTCGCGGTCGACGTCGAGGGGCCGTACCGCGTCGAGGTGCACGTGCCGGGCTCCGACGCGAGCAGCCAGCAGGCCCGCTACGAGCTGCACACCGGCGCCGCGGTGATCGATCTCGGCACCGTCGATCAATCGACGGGGGCCGCGTGGGTCGACCTCGGCGTGCACGAGCTCGTCGCCGGTGACGAGCACTGGGTGCGCCTGGCCGACAACACCGGCGAGGCCCGCGACCTCGATCGCAAGCTCGCCTTCGACGCGATCCGGCTGTCGTATGCACCCGCGCCCGAGGGCGAGGGCAGCAGCAGCTCGACCGGCAGCGACGACGGCGGTGGCGAGTCCGGCAGTGGCGGCGCATCGAGCCCGGGGCCCGGTGACGGCGAGACCGGCGATGCCTCCGAGACCGCCGGCGGCAGCACGGGCGGAGTCTCTGGGGCCGCCGACGAGCCACCGCGCAGCGAGCACGGCGGCTGCGGCATCGCGCCGTCGCGATCGATCCACCCGCTCGCGCTCGCGCTGCTGCTCGGGCTGGGTCGACGGCGCCGCCGCTAGCCGGCCCGCGGCGATTTTCTTTCACCCGCCGCCGCATCGCGACGGCTCACGGCTGGCGCGATGATGCTGCGCGCGCGGTCCCTGCCCTGCTCCCTGGTGCTGCTGCTGGCGTGCGCGAGCGATCCCGGCGGCGACGGGGGCAGCAGCGACGCCTCGAGCGGCGCCGGCACCGGCCCGGCGAGCACGTCAGCCGACGGCAGTGGCAGCGGCGATGCCACCGCGGCGACCACCACCGGCGCCGGCGTGACCTCCGACGCGACCGCGACGAGCGGCTCGAGCGGCGGCACCGTCGGCGACAGCAGCGACGGCAGCAGCGACGGCAGCAGCGGGGACACCGGCGCCGTCGCGTGCGCCGCGGTGCTGTGCGAAGACTTCGAGCAGGGCGCGCTCGACGAGATGGTCTGGACCCGCATCGAGACCGACGACGGCAACACCGTGACGGTGCAGTCGGACGTCGTCGCCGGGGGCAGCTACGCCTTGCAGTTCCACGCCGTCGGCGGCACCAGCCTCGCGATGATGTTCACCGAGGCGGTACCCGAGCCGCTCCGGCAGCACGCGTTCGGCCGCGTCATGTTCCGCGCCACCGACTTCCCGTTCGAGAACGGCGGCCACAGTGCCTACGTCCTTGGTGGCAACGGGCTCGACGGCTTCCCGTGGGCCGACCACCACCTCGAGGTCGGCTCGTACTACGACGGTCCCGGCCCGATCTGGCAGCTGACGTACTGGACCGGCGACGGCCCCGAGTACATCGGCGCGGGCGGACACATCCCCCAGGACGAGTGGTTCTGCCTCGAGTGGGAGTTCAACGACGAGCCCAACCAGATCCGCGTGTGGGTCGACGGCAGCGAGGCCGACGGCGCCGCCTTCGACGACATCCAGGGCCAGTCCGACCTGCTCGGCGAGATCGCGTCGCTCGGGCTCGGCTTCCGCACCTGGCACCCGATGGGCGCGCCGGACATCGATGTGTACATGGACGACCTCGTGCTCGACACCCAGCGCGTCGGCTGCCCTGGGTGATCGCGCGGGCAGCCGCGCGCGACGAGGTCAGTCCCCCGGGAGCTGCGCGGCGTCGCAGCTCGATGTCGCCGGCAGCTCGTCCGCGAGCTCGAGGTGTGCGACGCATGCGATCGGTTCGGGTACGTCGTCGAGGTCGGTGTCGCCGCTTTCCTCGGAGGACCCGCCGCTGGTGTCGGTCGTGGTGGCGACGCCGAGGTCGGACTGCGGCCACGGCTCGCTCGCGGTCCAGTCCTCGCCGTCCGCGTCGTGGGCGACGCTGGCAGCACCCGTGCTCGAGCTGGTCCAGCCGGTGCTCCAACCGCCCGTGAAACCTGTCGTCGCGCCCGACAGCTCGCCGGTGTCACCGATCGATGCGCTCGAGGTGGAGCCGGTCTCGCCCGAGCTCGGCCCCGAGACCGCCGACGTGTGGCCCGTCTCGCCCGAGCCGTAACCGGTACCCTCGCCGCCGGTGGTGGAGAACGATCCGACGCTGTCGCTGCCGGCGGTCCCCGAGCATCCGCTGCCGTCGAAGCATCCGGTGGTTCCCGACCATCCGCCGCTCTCCGACCAACTGCCGGTCGTCCCGTCGTCGCCGTACCCACCCGTGGTGGCCCCACCGCTGGACTCCTCGCCGCCGGTCGAGGTGCCACCACCGTCGCCGCAGACCTCCTTGATCTGCGCGCTCAACCACTTCTGTGCCTCGGGGGCGATCACGCTGGCCGCCATCGACACGCGCTGGTTCTCGGGCGCGTCGGGTGTGAAGCCGCGGCTCACGACCGCGATGATCTTGCCGTCGTACAGCACCGGCCCGCCCGAGTCACCGGGCGCGATCTTCTTGCGCTTCTTGTCGTCGACCTCCTTCCACGTCGCGGGATCGAACAGGTACAAGTACGACCAGCCCTCGAGCTTGGGGTCGGCGACCTCGGAGAAGACCTGCAGCTCGAGCGAGCGATGGCCATACGCACCCGTCTCGGTCGATCCGTTGCCGAGCACGAGGCCCTTGAACTTGTCGGAGGCCTTGGGGTGGGTGGTGCCGACCGCGAGCGTGGGTCCGGGCAGCGCGGACTTCAGCTTGAGGACCGCGAGGTCCTGATGGTTGTTGTTGCCGCGGTCGGCGACCGCGATGATCTCGGACACGGTCTCGCCGTCCTTCGGCTTGGGACGCCCGGCGTTGTTGCCCCCGGCGGGCCAGTTGTTCGACGCGTCGGGGTGCCACACGTCGCCGTCCTTCTTCAGGCGGTCGACATCGCCACGGACGCAGTGCGAGGCCGTCACGACGCAGTTCTCCGCCACCAGCGCGCCGCTGCAGTACCAGTACGCCTTGGTCGGATCGGCCTCGAGCTCCTTGGCGGTCTTCTTCAGCCGGATGACGACGCTGCCGTTGCGCTCGGTGAGATCCGTGCCGTTGAAGATGCGATCGACCTGCACCGCGGAGGGCTCGGGCGCACACGCGCTCGCGAGCGCGAGCAGGGCCGCGATCGCAGGTACGCGCGAACAGGGAGTCGTGACCGTGGGGGTCGGTTGCTGGGGTCCGTTCGCCGTGGGCATCGACCTCCTATGCGAATCGGAGGGTGGGTCGATCACGGTCGCGGCACGGCGTCGGCGTTTTGCGCCGGCTCGGCCGACGTCGAGGCCGCGCCTGCCGGCGTCGGCGGCGACACCGACGCGGGTGACGACGCCTCCGCCGGCGGCGGGACCACGCCCCGCGGCTGCTGGGCGCGTTGATGGCGTCGCCACAACCCCGCGCCGAGCCCCACGAGGATCGCGGCGGTGACCATGATGACGGCCACCCCGGCAACGCCGAGCCCACCGCGTCGCGGCGCAACCGCGAGCGGGCGGCGAGCCAGCTGCGACTGTGCAGCCGCGACCTCCGTGCGCACCGGCATCGCGCTCGACGACGCCGGGGCCGGCTCGGGTTGCGCCACCGCGCCGAGCTGCGAGGACGACGCGGGGGGAAGGTTCGTGCCCGACGACGCCGCGATCGCGCCGTGGTCGAGCGTCGGCGCGGTGCTCACGGTGCCGGGCCGCATCACCGCCGTCGCGGGCTCGGGCGTGACGATCTCGGTCGACCGCGAGGGCACCCGCTGGAAGATCAGCGTCGGCGCGCCACCGTCGTCGAGCGCCCGCAGCTGCGCGTGCACCTCGTCCATCCCCTGCCAGCGATCGTCGGGCTGGGTCTCGAGGCAGCGCTGCACGATGCCGCGGACCTGCAGCTGCACGCGCGCGCGCGCCAGGGCCGGCGCCGCCGCAGCACGCAGCGGCGCACCCGCGAGGGACTCGGGGCCCATCAGCTCCATCGGCGAGACCCCGCACAGCAGCTCGAGCGCCAGCACGCCCCAGCCGTAGACATCCGTGCGCGCGTCGATCGTGGTGCCCGCGAACTGCTCGGGCGCCATGTACGGCAGCGTGCCGACCAGCTCGCCCGGCCGCGTCATGCGGGGGCCGCCCGACGCGATCGCGATGCCGAAGTCGATGAGCTTCACGTGCCAGCTGTCCTTCGCCAGCTCGAGGCACTGCAGGTTCGAGGGCTTCACGTCGCGGTGGATCACGCCCACGCGGTGGATCGCAGCGAGCGCAGACGCGGTCTGCACGAGCACGTCGTAGGCGGGCGCGAACGACAGCCGGCCCTCGTCGCGCTGCACGCTCGAGAGCGTCGCGCCGGGCAGGAACTCCATCACGTAGTAGGCCCGCTCGCCACCGTGCTCTGCGATGTCGAGGATCTGCACGACGTTGGGGTGGTGGACCCGCGCGAGCGCCTGCGCCTCGGCGGTGAAGCGCGTGACCAGGCTGGGGTCGCGCGCGAGCTCGGGCCGCAGCCACTTGATCGCGACGTCGCGCCCGAGTCGCTCGTCGACCGCATGCACGACCACGCCCATGCCGCCCTGCCCCAGCACCCGCACCGGTCGGTAGCGATCGCCGAGGCGTTCACCGTCGCGCAGCCACCGCTGCAGCGCGGCGTCGGCCAACGAGGGCACCGCCACGGCGGTGCCGTGCTGGTCATCGACGGACGGCGGCTCGGACGGGCACATACGACGAAGGCGCGGGCGATCCCTCGCCCACGCCCCCGATGATAGCGTCGTCGCCGGCCCCGCGGGGCCGGCGCGTGTGCTCCCGACCGAATCAGTCCGGGATGTTCATCAGGTCGCGCTCGGTCTGCCGACGCGCCACCGGCTCTGCCGCGAGCTCCTCGGCGGTGAGGTCGTCCGACTCGCTGGTGAGGCGATCGTAGACCCCGAGACCGGTGCCTGCCGGGATGAGCCGGCCCATGATGACGTTCTCCTTGAGACCGCGCAGGTAGTCGATCTTGCCCTGCAACGCCGCCTCGGTGAGCACCTTGGTGGTCTCCTGGAACGACGAGGCCGAGATGAACGACTCGGTCGACAGCGAGGCCTTGGTGATGCCGAGCAGCAGCGCCTGACCGGTGGCCGGCTGGCCGCCGAGCATCTGCACGCGGCTGTTCTCGTACTGGAACACCTGGCGCTCGACGTGGTCCTCGGCCAGGAAGTTGGTGTCGCCCGGATCGGTGACCCGCACGCGACGCATCATCTGACGGATGATGACCTCGATGTGCTTGTCGTTGATCTTCACGCCCTGCAGTCGATAGACCTCTTGGATCTCGTCGAGCAGGTAGCGCGCGAGCGCCTTCTCGCCGAGCACCGCGAGGATGTCGTGCGGGTTGGCGGGGCCATCCATCAGCTTCTCGCCGGCACGCACGCGGTCGCCCTCGCGGATCTGCACGTGGCGCCCCTTGGGCACCAGGTACTCCTTGGGGTCGCCGTTCTCGGGCGTGACGATGATGCGGCGCTTGCCGCCCTTGTCCTTGCCGAAGCTGACCACGCCGTCGGTCTCCGCGATGATCGCGTGGTCCTTGGGTGTGCGGGCCTCGAACAGCTCGACCACCCGCGGCAGACCGCCGGTGATGTCCTTGGTCTTGACGTTCTCGCGGGGTAGACGCGCGATGACGTCGCCGGCCTCGATGGTCTGGCCCTCGTGCACGGTGAACGATGCGCCCACCGGCAGGAAGTAGCGGGCCTCGTGCTTGCCCTCGTAGGTGGCGACGTTGCCCGAAGCGTCGCGGATGACGATGCGCGGACGCGCGTCGGGATCGCGGCTCTCCTGGATGACCATGCTCGAGTGGCCGGTGAGTTCGTCGACGCGGACCGTCATGGTCACGCCTTCGATGATGTCGCCGTACTCGATGGTACCGCCGACCTCGGAGAGGATCGGCAGCGAGAACGGGTCCCACTCGCTGAGTAGCTGACCGGGCTTGGCCATGTCGCCGGCCTTCACCAGCAGCTTGGCGCCGTACACCAGGTCGTACTGCTCGCGCGGGCGGTCCTTCTCGTCGAGCAGGATGATCCGCGAGTAGCGGTTCATGACGATGAGGTGCTCGCCGCGTGCGACCGCCTTGAAGTCCTCGAAGACGACCTTGCCGCCGAAGCGCGCCTCGAGCTGCGTCTGCTCGGTTGCGACGTTGCCGACGCCACCGATGTGGAAGGTACGCATCGTCAGCTGCGTACCGGGCTCGCCGATCGACTGCGCGGCGATGATGCCGACCGCCTCGCCGACGTCGACCAGATTGCCGCGCGCCAGGTCGCGGCCGTAGCACTTGGCACACATGCCGCGCAGCGCCTCGCAGGTCAGACCCGAGCGGATCTTGACCTTCTGGATGCCGGCCTCCTCGATGGCCTTGACCGCGCCCTCGTCGAGCACGTCGCCCTCGTTGGCCAGTACCTCGTCGGTGCCCGGGCGGTAGACGCCGCCCAGCACGGTGCGACCGAGGATGCGGTCGCCCAGGCGCTCGATGACCTCGCCACCTTCGACCAGCGCCTCGAGTTCGAGGCCCTGGATGGTGCCGCAGTCGACCTCGGTGATGACGGCCTCCTGCGCCACGTCGACCAGTCGCCGCGTCAGGTAACCGCTGTTGGCGGTCTTGAGCGCGGTGTCGGCCAGACCCTTGCGGGCGCCGTGGGTCGAGATGAAGTACTGCAACACCGTGAGGCCCTCACGGAAGTTGGTCGTGATGGGCTGGTCGATGATCTCGCCCGAGGGCTTGGCCATCAGACCACGCATGCCCGACAGCTGGCGCATCTGCTGCCGCGAACCGCGGGCGCCGGAGTCGGCCATGATGAAGATCGAGTTGAACGAGGGCATCTTCTTGCTCTCGCCCGTGCGATCGTCCTTCACGATCTCCGACGAAATCTTCTCCATCATCGCGTTCGCGATCTGCTCGGCGACGTTGGCCCAGATGTCGATGACCTTGTTGTAGCGCTCGCCCGAGGTGATGAGACCGTCGGCGTACTGCGCCGAGATGCGCTTCACCTCTGCGAACGCGTCCCCGAGCATCTTCTCCTTGATGTCCGGGATGATCATGTCGTCCATGCACACCGAGATGCCGGCCTTGGTGGCCTCGGAGTAGCCGGTCGAGCGCAGGTAGTCGGCCATCAGCACCGTCGCCTTCTGACCGCACAGGCGGTAGCAGACGTCGATGAGCTCGTTGAGCTCCTTCTTGCCGAGCGAGCGGTTCATCAGCGAGAACGGGATCTGCTGCGGGATGCCGCCTTCGTACAGCAGCACGCGACCGCAGGTGGTCTCGACCATGTCCTCACCGGGCTTGATGCGGCACTTGATCTTGGCCTGCAGGTGCAGCGCGCTGTGGTCGTACGCCATGCGCACTTCCTTGGGCGAGCCGTAGTGGCCGGCGATGAACTGGTCCTTCTTGGGATCGTTCACCGTGCCGCGCGCGTAGGCGCGCTCGCGCGTCATGTAGTAGAGCCCGAGCACGATGTCCTGCGTGGGCACGATGATCGGCTTGCCGTGCGCAGGGCTGAGGATGTTGTTGGTCGACATCATCAGCACGCGGGCTTCCATCTGCGCCTCGATGCACAGCGGCACGTGCACGGCCATCTGGTCGCCGTCGAAGTCGGCGTTGTAAGCGGTGCAGACCAGCGGGTGCAGCTGGATGGCCTTGCCCTCGATGAGCACCGGCTCGAAGGCCTGGATGCCGAGGCGGTGGAGGGTCGGTGCGCGGTTGAGCAGCACCGGGTGCTCCTTGATCACCTCGTCGAGGATGTCCCAGACCTCCTCGGCCTCGCGCTCGACCATGCGCTTGGCGCTCTTGATCGTGGTGACGAGCCCGCGGGTCTCGAGCTTGTTGTAGATGAAGGGCTTGAACAGCTCGAGCGCCATCTTCTTGGGCAGCCCGACCTGGTGGAGGCGCAGCTCCGGGCCGACCACGATGACCGAGCGGCCCGAGTAGTCGACGCGCTTGCCCAGCAGGTTCTGGCGGAAGCGGCCCGACTTGCCGCGCAGCATGTCCGACAGCGACTTGAGCGGGCGCTTGTTGGGACCGGTGATGGTCTTGCCGCGGCGGCCGTTGTCGAACAGCGCGTCGACGGCCTCCTGCAGCATGCGCTTCTCGTTGCGGATGATGATCTCGGGCGCCGCCAGCTCCTGCAGCCGCTTGAGGCGGTTGTTGCGGTTGATGACGCGGCGGTAGAGATCGTTCAGGTCGCTCGACGCGAAACGACCGCCATCGAGCGGCACCAGCGGGCGCAGATCGGGCGGCAACACCGGGATGACGTCGAGCATCATCCACTCGGGCTTGTTGCCCGAGTTGCGGAAGGCCTCGATCACGCGCAGGCGCTTGGCGGCCTTCTTGCGGCGGGCCTCGCTACCGGCGGTGGCGATCTCCGTGCGCAGCGAGCGGGCCTCGACCACCGGGTCGATGCGCGCGAGCAGCTCCTTGATGGCCTCGGCGCCCATGCCGGCGGTGAAGGCATCGGGGCCGAGCTCGTCGATGAGCTGGTCGAAGCGCTCCTCGCTCAGCAGATCGCGCTCCTCGAGCCCGGAGTCCTTGGCGTCGATGACGATGTACGCCTCGCAGTAGAGGACCTTCTCGAGCTTGCTCAGCGGGATGTCGAGCACGTTGCCGATGCGCGACGGCAGGCTCTTCAAGAACCAGATGTGCGCGACCGGGGTCGCCAGGTCGATGTGACCGGCACGCTCGCGGCGGACCTTCGAGTGGATGACCTCGACGCCGCACTTCTCGCACACGACCCCGCGGTGCTTCATGCGCTTGTACTTGCCGCACAAGCACTCGTAGTCCTTGATGGGTCCGAAGATCTTGGCGCAGAACAGACCATCACGCTCGGGCTTGAACGTGCGGTAGTTGATGGTTTCCGGGTTCTTGACCTCGCCGTACGTCCACTCTCGGATCGTCTTGGGCGACGCGATGCTGATGCGCAGCGCGTTGAACTGAGCGGTCTCTTTCGGCTTCTCGAAGAAACTGAAGATGTCGCGCATGGGCTCCCTTTTCGGCGGCGAGGACCCTCGACCTGGACGGCGTCCAAGGGCACGGGCCGTGGATGGCCGTCGTGCCCCGCCGGCAGCGAGGGAGGGCGGCATATAGCAAGTGCCGTTCCCATCTGCAACGAGACCCAAGTACGCCCGGGTGCTCGGGTCCCGCGGCGGGACGGGGTGGGGACCTGCCATAAACACGTGCGTTGACGCTCGTGCGACGCCACGAACGGGCCGCCCTGGCCGCTGCTGCCCGGGGGCCTGGCCGACTGGGCGGGGGCTTTCGACTGCGATCCCGGCGCCTTCGGGCCACCGGCCGGCGAGCCCCCGCCGTTCGCGCACGTGAGCCGTTCGCCGGGGCCGGCGCGACTTGGCGAGGCATGCGCATGCCCTCGCCGTGGGTGATCCTGGCCGTCGCGCTCCTGATGCCGCGCCCTGCCCGCGCCGATGCGGTCGACGAGCTGCCGCCCGGCACCTGGCTCGAGCTCCCCGACACGCCGATGCGCGCGGCCTGTCCGCCCAACTCCGCCGACTACGACTGGAACTTCTACTGCCAGGGCGTGACCGCGGCGTGGGGCGGCGCGGCGATCGACACCACGCGCGGCCACCTCTTGGTGTGGGGCGGCGGGCACAACGACTACCGCGGCAACGAGGTGTACCGCTTCGATCTCGCCACGCTCGCATGGTCGCGACCGTGGGGACCGAGCGCCGACGATCAGATCCCCATGGGTGGCACCCACGAGGTCTACGACGACGGCGCGCCCGGCTCGCGCCACACCTACGCCGGCCTCACCTACGTGCCCGCGCCCCACGACGCACTGTTCGCGATGGGTGGCTCGCTGTGGCAGTCGGGCTCGTTCGCCGTCGGGACCTGGCGCTTCGACCTCGCCGCCAACGCGTGGACCCGCGGCACCGACGGACCCGCCGAGCAGGGCTTCGGTGATCCCTGCGTCTACGACCCGACGACCGGGCACGTGTTCCGGCGCGCCAACAGCCGCATGCTCGAGTACGACCCCGCGGCCGACGTGTTCCTCGATCGCGCCAACTCCGACGGCGGCTTCTGGGCCTCGAACGTCACCACCGCGCTCGATCCCGACGCGCGCTTGATGGTGATGATCGGCGGTGGCCGCGTCGACACCTACGATCTGGCGAACGACGTCTACACGCAGGACGTCGCGATCACGGGCGCCGACGTCACGAGCTTGTTCGGCGACGGCAGCCCCGGCATGGACTTCGATCCCGTGACGCAGCGCTTCGTGGTGTGGGGCGGCGGGCTCGACGTGTACAGCTTCGACCCTGTCACCGCATCGTTCTCGCTGCACGCCGGTGCCGGCGACGATCCAGGCGCGATCGTGGGCTCGGGCGGTGCGTTCACCCGCTTCCGCTACGCGCCCTCGCGCAACGTGTTCGTGTGGGTCGATCACGTCGACGCCAACGTGTTCGTGTTCCGCATGGGCGAAGGCATGGGCGAGCCGCCGCCGGGCGGCACCAGCAGCGGTGGCGACGACACCAGCGCGGGCGAGGGCAGCAGCGGTGCCGACGGCACCGCGAGCGGCCAAGGTGCGAGCGCGTCGGCGAGCGGTGACACCGCTGGCGGCAGCTCGGGTGCGACCACGACCAGCGGCGCCGACACCTCGGTCGGCGATCCTGCGGGCAGCGACGCCGACGCCTCGGGGGGCGGCTGCAGCTGTCGCACCCACGCCGATCCCCGAGCGCTGCCGTGGCTTGCGTGCGCACTGCCGTGGCTGCGTCGACGCAGGCGCCCGCGCGGCGTATCGTCGTGGGCATGCGCGACGGACGAAGCGTAGGACCAGGCGATGCGCGGGGTTCGATCCTCGCGATGATGGTCGCAGCGCCGCCCCTCGTCCTCGCCGAGCAGGTGTCGCCGTGGTCCACGTACTTGACCGACACCTACCGCGCCGACCCCCGCGACGTGCTCTACCAGACCACGCCGCTGGATGGTGCGCACGCGCTGCAGCTCGTGCGCCTCGCCGAGCGGTGACGCTCGACACCCCCGCGCCCGCCTCAGCTGCAGAAGCCGATGCCTTCGCTGCCCGGCGGTGCTGGCTCGACGCGGACGCAGTCACCCACGGCGCAGGGATGGGTGTCGTCGCAGATCGGCGCGCAACATGTACCGCTGCAGCAGTCCTGCAGTGCTCCGGCTGGGATGCAGAAGAGCCCGTCGGCGCAGCTGTCCTGCTGCTGACAGCCATCGCCGGCCTGCTGCGCGCCGCTCGGCAGGCAGCCGAAGCCCTGCGAGGTCGGCTGGCAGGTGTCGGTGCCGCAGTCGTCGGCGAAGGGATCGCAGGGGCGCTGACAGAACGCGACCACCGACTCGTCATCGATCACGCAGATGGTCTGTGCGGGGCACTCGGGGGCCGCGGGCGAGCCCTGACACTGCGGCACGCAGGTGCCGAGGTCGAGCTCGTGGTCGAACAGACCGCACCACGAGCCGTCACCGCACGGATCGCTGCCGGGGCTGCGCGTGCACGGCTCGCCGTCGGCCAGCGGCATCTCGGCGACGGGCACGCAGACGCGGACCCAGAAGCCATCGGGCACGCACTTGAAGCCGGCCTCGCAGTCCTGCGCGAAGATGTCGCACTCGGGATCGGGTGGGCCAACGTCGAGCTTGACGCCGTCGTCGCTGCCGTCGTCGACGCAGCCGGCCGTGCCGGCCGACGCGCTGCTCCCGACCGAGGTGCCCATCGAGGTGGTGCCGTCGGCGGTACCGCCCACGCTCACCGACGTCGCCTCCTGGCCCGTGCCGCCCGAGCCCGCACCGCTGCTCGAGGCGCCGGTGCCATCGCCATCGCCATCGCCACCGCCACCCACCTGCGGGCCGCACGCGAGGCCCGAGCACATCAGCCCCGCGAACAGCCACCGAGGACGCATCGACATCATGTGAAGTCGACGATCCCTCGCGACCGAATCAGCTCGCAAGGAGAAAAAAATCTGCGTCGCCGTGTAACGAAAACGCCCGACCGCCAGGCACCACGCGCATCGGGGCGCCGCATGCCGCAGACACGCGGGCCCGCGTACCAACTCGGCATCGGACCCCCGCAGGAACCTCCTGCGGGCGCGCATCGGTCGTCGCGCGAACGCCTGACTCTGCTAGCGTGGAGCCATGGACGAGTTCGATCGACGCTGCAACTTCGTGCGCTGGTGCGGTTGCATCGGGGCGGGGGCGTTGTTGCTCGCCTGCCCCACGCGGGAGCCGAGCGGCGGCGGCGAAGCCGATGCCACCGGCAGCTCTGGCATCGTCGTCACCGGCGCCGACGCGAGCGGGCCCAAGCTCGATCTGGGGGCCGATACCGGCGTCGACGGTGGCGTCGGCGAGGGCGGCACCGGCTGCGACAGCGAGCTGTTCGGCAGCGCGGCGGTGCCCCCCAATGTACTCATCGTGCTCGATCGCTCCGGCAGCATGCAGGACGAGATCGGCGGCGGCACCAAGTGGGACATCGCGCGTCAGGCCATCGACGATCTCACCGCCGCCCATGCGACCGACGTGCGCTGGGGCCTGATGCTGTTCCCCGGCCTCGATCAGAGCTGCAACGACGGCGCCGAGTGTACCGCCGGCACGGTGTTCATCGACCCTGCCGAAGACACTGCGGCGATGATCTCGAGCTTCCTCGATGCCGCCGATACCTGCATGTTCGGCACGCCGATCGCCGAGAACCTCGACGCGTTGGTCGACTATGCCGGGCTCGAGGACACCGAACACGACAACTACATCCTGCTCGTCACCGATGGCATGGCCACGTGCAACGACCCGGTACCATCGGTGACGACGCTGCGCATGGAAGACCCCGAGATCCAGACCTTCGTGGTCGGCTTCGGCTCCGACGTCGACCCCGACCAGCTCGACGCGATGGCGCAGGCCGGTGGCACCGCGCTGCCGGGCGATCCGAAGTACTACCAGGCCGACGATGCCAACGCCCTCGAGATGGCCTTCGCCGACATCGCAGGCAGCGTGCTCTCGTGCGTGTTCGTGCTCGACGAGGTCCCGCCCGATCCCGAGGAGCTCTACGCGTTCTTCGACATGATGCAGGTGCCGCGCGACCCCACCCACACCAACGGCTGGGACTACGATCCCACCACCAACACCGTGACGTTCTACGGCGCTGCGTGTGACAGCATCAAGAACGACGCGGTCGAGACCGTGAACCTCGTGTTCGGCTGTCCCGAGCTGCCGCCGGCGGGTTGATCGCGCGCGCCCTCGGCGTGCACGCGCGCGCCGAGGAAAATGAGGTCGTCGGGGTGGCCATCGCGGGCCCATCGTGGCAGACAGGGGCCGCCACGATGATCGAGCACGTCGAAGTCCAGGTCTTGCTGCTGTTGTTGGTGGCCACGGTGGTCGGCATGGGCGCGCGACGGCTGCGGCTGCCGTACACGCTCGCGCTGGTGGTCGCGGGCGTGGGCCTGGGCCTGATGCGCCTGGGCGTGCTATCGGATGTCGAGCTCAACGCCGACCTGCTGCTGCTGCTGCTGCTGCCGGCGCTGCTGTTCGAGGCCGCGTTCCACATCGACTTCCGCGAGTTCCGCCGCAACTTCGTGCCGATCTTCGTGCTCGCCGTGCCGGGCGTGCTCGCGGCCGCGGCTGCGACCGCGGCGCTGCTCTACGTCGGCATCGGCATGACCGGCGTGATGGCGGGGTTCGGCTGGCGCGAGGCGCTGCTGATGTCGGCGGTGCTGGCCGCGACCGACCCGGTCTCGGTGCTGGCCTTGTTCAAGCAGTTCGGCGTGGCCAAGCGGCTGTACCTCGTGGTCGAGGGCGAGTCGCTGCTCAACGACGGCGTGGCGGTGGTGCTGTTCGTGATCATCACCGGCGTGTACGGGCTCGAGAGCCACGGCGCCGCGCTCGGCCCCGACGATGGCCTGTTGCCGTTCGCATTCGAGACATTCTTCCGTATGGGCTTGGGCGGCGCGCTGGTCGGCGTGAGCTTGGGCGGGGCGTTCTCGTTCATCACGCGCCAGATCGACGATCACCTCATCGAGACCACGTTGACGACGCTGCTGGCCTACGGCTCGTTCCTGGTCGCCGAGATGCTGCACACCTCGGGCGTGCTCTCGACGGTGTTCGCCGGCATCGTCGCGGGCTCGTACGGTGCCCGCGTGGGCATGAGCGCGTCGAGCCGCAACGCGGTGGAGGACTTCTGGGAGTACGGCGCGTTCCTGGCCAACTCGTTCATCTTCCTGCTGGTCGGGCTCGAGCTCGAGCCGATGGGTCTGGTCACCGAGGGCGCGGCGATCCTGGTCGCGTTCATCGCGATCGTGATCGCGCGTGGGGTCGTGATCTACCTGAGCGTGCCGATCGCAAACCGCTTCGCGCAGCCGATGCCGCCGTCGTGGAAGGCGGTGCTGTCGTGGGGCGGCCTGCGGGGCTCGCTGTCGATGGTGCTGATCCTGACGTTGCCGGTCGACTTCGCACCGCGCGGCGTGCTGGTCACGCTGGTGTTCGGCGTGGTCGGCGTGTCGCTGTTCGTGCAGGGGCTCACGATGGGCCCGCTGCTGCGCAAGCTCGGCCTGCTCGAGGGCAAGCACCGCCACGACGCCTACGAGCGCGCGCGCGCGACCAGCATCATGGCCCGCCGCGCGCTGCACGAGCTGGCCGCGCTCGAGCGCGAGGGTCTCGTGCAGGCGGCGGTCGCCGAGCGACTGCGGGCGTGGTACGGCGAGCGCGAGCAGCACGCCGAGCGCGAGGCCGCCGAGGCGCTCGGGGCCGCGCAGTTCGGCGAGCAGCTCGCCGAGGCGATCCGGCGCCTCGCCGAGGCCGAGCGCGCCGGCGTCCGCGAGGCCGAGCACAACGCGATCGTCGACATCGAGGTCGCCGAGCGGCTCGATCGCGAGCTGGTGCTGCGACTGGCGGCGCTCGATCGGCTCGAGGGCACCGCGCCCGAGCAGCTCGAGGACGCGCTGCGGGCGATCCTCACGCCCCGCGACGCCGACGCGTCGTGACGCGCGTCGGCGTCGATCGTGACGACGACACCGACCACGCGCTCGCGGGGTGCGTGCAACTCTCGCTCACGTCCCCGCAGCGCGTCGGTGCCCCGCGCGCGGCGAAATCGCCCGCATCGTCCCGCGGTGCACGGCCGCCGCCCCGCCGGGCGCAAGTCGACCAGCTTTCGTTCGTCGCCGAGTGAACCCCCGGCCCCGACCCGGTCGCTCCCGGCGCTCCGCATCCCGCTTCGAACCCCTTGGGCGCAGACCATGGCGAACGGCGAGCCCGGGCGCGACGTGAGGCGGAGGCCGCAGTATGCTCGGTGACGGCGGTGACGAGCAGCGACGCGAGCGATCATGAAGTGACCGACCACGCGTTGTTGCAGCGGTGGCGGCATGGGGATGCGAAGGCAGGAGCCGACCTGTACGATCGCTACGCCGCCAGCCTGCATCGGTTCTTCCGCAGCAAGATCTCGGGGTCGGATGCCGACCTCATGCAGCAGACCTTCCTCGCCTGCCTCGAGCATGCGGATCGGATCACGACGCCGAGCGCCCGCGCCTACCTGTTCGCCGTCGCGCGCAACCTCGTCGGCTCGCACTACCGCGGACGCGCCGCGGTGCCGCTCATCACGTCGGTCGCGGCGCTCGATCCGTCGCTGTCCTCGGTGGTGCAAGCCAAGCAGACCTCACGGGCGCTGCTCGAAGCGCTGCGCCGGATCCCGCTCGACGATCAGATCCTCATCGAGTTGCACTACTGGGAGCGGCTGACGACCACCGAGCTCAGCATCGCGCTGGGGCGGCCGCAAGGCACGATCAAGACACATCTGGTTCGCGCCCGCGAGCGCCTCGAGGCGGAGCTGGCTGCGGTGATGCGCGATCCCATCGCAGCTGCGTCGACCATCGATGGCCTCGCGGGTTGGGCCGCCGAGGTGCGGGCGCAGCTCGATGCAACCTGAGCGGCGACGGGCGTTACACTGCCGCCGGTGAGCAGCGGCACCGAGCGAGGGGTCGACGAGGCGCTCGGGCTGTCCGACACCACGCTCCGGCGGGCGCTCGAGGACGACGCCGCGGACGCGGTGACGGACGCGGAGGTGCGCCAGGCGTTGTTCGGGGTGAGCTCAGCGCCGATGCTCGTCGGTCGCTTCGTGACGCTGCAGGTGCTCGGCCGGGGGAGCTTCGGCACGGTGTACCTGGCGTACGATCCGCGACTGGATCGTCGGGTTGCGCTCAAGGTCCTCACGGTGCGCGGGCGCGAGGACAACATCGAGTTGCTGCGGGAGGCGCGGGCACTCGCGCAGCTCGAGCACCCGAACGTGGTCACGATCTTCGATGCCTTCGAGACGGCGCAGGGGCTGCCGGCGATCGCGATGGCGTACGTCGAGGGGGTCACCGCCCACCGCAGACTGCTCGAGCGTGATCCGCCTCCCCCGTTGCGCGAGATCGTCGACGTGTTCGCTCAAGCCGCGCTCGGCATGGCGGCTGCGCATCGCGCCGGTATCGTTCACCGCGACTTCAAGCCCGACAACCTGATGGTGGGCGCGGACGGCACGGTGCGCGTGACCGATTTCGGGCTGGCCGTGCCAGTGTCGGAGACGCTCGAGTCCGCCGAGGCGCTCCTCGTCGGCACGCCGATGTTCCTGCCGCCCGAGACGTTCTCGGGGAAGGCCCAAGGGCCGGCAGGCGATGTCTACGCCTTCGGCGTCGCGCTGTTCTGGGCGGTGCAGCGCCGCCGACCGTTCTCGGAGACGACCGCGGCCGCACTCGCGCTCGCCAAGCGGTGCGGACCGCTGTACCTGCCCGCGCATCACCCGAGCTGGTTGCGGGCGATGGTCGAGCGTGCCACCGATCCCGATCCCCAGCTGCGTCCGAGCTTCGACGCCATCTGCCGCGAGCTCACGCGTCGGCGATCGCGTCCGCGGCGGTGGGGTCTACTCGCGGGGCTCGGCATCGCTGCCGTCGCGATCGCGCTGCCGCGCGGGACCAGCGGGACCGATTGCGACGCCGCCGGAGCCGCGGTCGACGAGGTCTGGGCACCGGCCGATCGTCAGCGGCTGCGCGACGCACTCGCCGCGATCGAGGTCGAGGGAGCGCGCGAGGTGGCGGACCGCGTCGTCGGTGCAGTGGATCGGTACACCGAGCAATGGCGTCCCGCGCGGCGAGAGGCCTGCTGGGCGGTCGCGCAAGCCGACCCGCGCACGGTCGCAGAGCAAGGCCAGCGCGCGGCATGCTTGGACGAAGGCATGGTGGCACTGCACGCGCTGCTCGCTGTCCTGCACGAGGCCGACCCCGCGATGATCCCCGTGGCCGACGACGCCCTCGCGGGCATGCTCGATGTGTCCACCTGCGCCGATCCGGACCGAACCCGGCACTTGTCGCCGTCGGAGGATCCCGACGTCGCTTCCGACGTCGCGCGTGCGCGACTGCAGCTGCTGCCGCTGCTGGCTCGGCTCCGGTTGACTCGCACCGCGGCGGACGAACGAGCCTTGCGCGCGCTGCTCGACGACCCGGTCGTTCCCCGCGCGCCCGCGTTGCGGGCCGAGCTCGAGCTACGCGTCGCGGACTACGCGAGGGTCACGCTGGATCTCGAGCAGCGCATCGAGTTTGCTCGACGGGGCGTCTTGTCGGCCGAGGAGCATCGTCTCGATGGATTGCTGCTGGAGAGCTTGTTGGTGCTCGGCGGCCTCGAGACGCTCGCCGGTCACTTGCCGCAGGCGCAGGACAGCCTGGCGCGGGCGCAGGCGTGGTCTCGACGGCTGCGGAGCGATCCGGCTGACCAAGCCGCGCTCGCACTGGCCCGCGGCCGGTTGCTGATGGTGAGCGGGCGGCCCGAGGCGGCGGCGGCCGTACTGGCCGAAGCCGCGGCGATCGGCGATACGCTCTCCTCGGTGCAGGTCGGCTTCAACGCCCGATTGCACTTGGCCACGGCGCACCGTGAGCTCGGGCGACCCCAGGAGGCGCTCGCGGTGTTGGAGTGGCTCGAACGTGAGCTCGCCAGCGACCCGGGGCTCGCGGCGCAAGGCACAGGCGCGGTCCTTGCGAAGCAAGCGCACGCGCGGCTCGATCTCGGCGATACGAGCGGTGCGCAAGACACGGCCGAGCGCGCGCTCGCCTGGCTGCGGGCCCGCGAGACACCGCGGAACGTCAACACCACCGGGATCCTCCACGTCGTGGGTGAGGTCCGCCGACGTTGCGGCCGACTGCGCGAGGCGGAGGCGGTGCTGCGCGAAGCATCGACGTTGACCGAAGAGCTCGGCTCGTCCAACCGCGACGTGGTGGACGACTCGCTCGCGCGGGTGCTGAGGGACCAGGAGCGCTTCGAGGAGGCGCTCGCGGTCCATCGCCGCGTGCTGGAGTGGCAACGCACGACCTTCGGCACGGAGGACGGGCGACTCACCTGGACGCGCGCCGACGTGGCTGAGGGCTTGCGGCTCGTCGGGCGTTGCGACCAAGCGACGCCGCTGGTGCAGCAGGCGCTGGAGGAGTGGGAGGCCCGCGACGAGTTCCGCGCGAGCGCGGCAGGGTTGCGCACGCTCGGGCAATGTCAGGCGGCCGCGGGCGACATCGAAGCGGCGCGCGCGAGCCTCCAACGGGCCCGCGAGCGTGCCGCCGGCGCCTCGGCGACGTCGGACGAACGCGACACGATGGCGGCGATCGAAACCGCCATTGCCGCGCTCGATCCACGCTGACCAGGCGCGGGCGCTCCGCGCTCGAGATCCCGTGTCGGACCCCGTGCCACCGACCCGCGCGTGGCCAGGAAGACGCTCGAGCACGTTGGCTTGACGAGCGACGCGCCGGAGGTTTGGCCGGCCCGGGGACCTCAGGAAAAAACACGGGCACCAACCAACCGTTGGCGCCTCAGCGCGATGTGGCTCTGGAGCGGCGAGGACGTCGGCATCGAGGCCCGACCAAGACAATCCTTGGCGAGCGATCAAGCACGTGGGTGCGCAGTGTACGAAAAGGGAGACTGCAGATGAAGTCGAGAGAACCAGTGAGGATTTCCGCCCGCATCGGGTTCGTCGCCTGCCTGATCGCAGCATGTAGCGGCGAGGCGGGAGACGACGCCATGTCCTTCAGGTCGCAAGACCTCGGCGGCGGCACCGACGACGACGACGGCACGGGCAGCGGCACCGACGACGATGGTACGATGCCCGCTGACGTTGGCGGGACGCAGTGCACCGTCTTGGAGTACCACGCTGAAGACGACCCGGAGTACAACCCCGAGGACCAGTACGAGATGGTCTGGGAGTGCGATGGGGAAGGCGCCGGCTACGACAGCGGCGACGACGCGTCAGGCTTCCAGGCCATCGACGGGACCATCGGGGGTACTTGCCAGTGGGTCTTGCGCAAGGTCGCCGCTCCGGTGACTTGCCTCGCGGCGGAGGTGGCCTGCAACGGCGAGGCGCTCTGTGAGATCATGGACCCCAAGGATTTCATCTGGGCGAGAAGGAACTGCTGCTACGACTACGTCGAGTGTCTGGGGCTGCACGACGACGTGCGATCCACCATCGGCACCAACGACCCCTGGATGCTCGCGTGCGGCCTGCGTGCCGCCGGCCTCGGACCTCCAGCCTTCCCCTCCGGCCCGGCGTGACCGCCGTGCGCCGCACGCCCGGTCGCAGCACCCACGCGTCGTGACGCGCGTCGGTGTCGATCATCAGTCGGGCTCGACCGGCTGCGGGTCCTCCGAGCCGGCCGCGCTCGTGCAGCGGTAGAGCTCGGCGCCGGCGGGATCGAAGCGGCAGACGAGCATCGCGTCGGCCGCGGTCTCGGGCTGAAACGGCACGGTCGGCCGCACGCGCTGCTGCAACGCAGCGACGGTGCAGCGCCCCCGCGCGCTGTCGGCGAGCTCGCCCCGCACCTGGGTGTTTCGCAGCGCCCCCGTGACCGGCTCGAAGTCCAGCTCGACCTCGATGGGGCCATCACCGCAGGCGCCGAGCGCCTGGGCGAGCGCGGGGGTCTTCGTCTTGTCGAGGTAGAGCGCCCGCAGCGGCCGCGGACCGACCACGTCGGCTTGGCCGTCGTCGATGCGGAACACGAAGTTGCGCGTCACCGCCATCGCGACGTCGGGTCCGACCCCGAGCAGGGTGTTGTCGACCCGGTGCACCGCGCCTTCGCGGGCGAGCAGCGTCTGCGTGACGCAATCGAGCTCGTCGGCGTCGAAGCCGTGGACCTCGGAGGTGTCGACGCGCTCGAAGCTGGTCGAGCCGTCGGGGTCGAAGCGCACGTGCAGCACCAGCCGAGCCGACGCCTCGCCGGCGCCGACGTGGCACGGCGCCGCGCGATGCCACCATTCGCGCATCCCCATCGAGAGCGCCAGCAGCGGGTGCTCGCCGCCGGTCGGGCCGATCTGCAGGGTGCCGTAGGGCGGCACGTCATCGTCGTCGTCGCTCGGGCCGGGAGACACGAGCGCAGGCGCAGGCCCGGGCGCCCCGCGGCGCGGCTCGACGGCGACCGCCGCGGGCAACGACGTCGCGCGCACGTCCTCGCCGTCCTTCGGCAACGCTCCGGGTGGCGTCGGCTCGGGCGCCTCCTCGACCCGCGCACCACAGCCGTGGGGCATCGCGGCGCCCAGCCACAGCACCGCGGCCGCGAGCACACCACCGGCCGCCAGCGGCTTGCTCGCCATCACGGCCGATGCCGCGCGCCCGCCCGGGCGGGGGACGAGCGGCGCGAGCACGGGCATCCACGCCGCGCGCCCGCCACCGGTGCGATCGAGCCGCGCCCGCAGCCGCGCGACGATGCGCGACAGCTGGGTGCGGATCGTCGAGGGTGGTCGCCCGAGCACGCTCGCGCACTCGGGCGTCGAGCGCCCCTCCCAGAAGCGCAGCTGCAACAGGCGACGGTCGTCCGCGGGCAGGCGCGCGAGCTCGTCGATCAGCTCGCGCAGCAGCTGCACGTGCTCGAGCGAGGGATCGCCCGGCGGTGCCGGCACCGCGGCCTGCCGTGCCAGCTCACGGCTGCGCGCGCGGTGCCGCGATCGCCAGCCGTTGCGCAGCACGGTGTGGAGCCACGGCCGCAGCGGGCGATCGTCCCGCGGCCCATGCCGCAGCGCCGCGGCGAGCGTGTCCTGCACGAGGTCGTCCGCGTCGGCGCCGTGCACGAGGGCGCCGGCGAGCCGGCGAAGGGCGGGGAGTTCGAGGTCGAGATCCATGCCCATCCCACGTCACCGACGGGCAGAGTGTCCCAAGAAAAATCGTCCGCGGGCGCCGCGGGCCCGCCCTTCCCTTCACAGCCGCGGCGCCGCGGCGGCGCCACGGGCCTGCCACAGCGCCACGACCACGTCCTTGTAGCGATCGGTCTCGTCGGGCAACGCCGCGCCGCCGAGCCAGGCATCGGCGCGCGCGCGGCCACCGTTGTACGCCGCGGCCGCGAGCGCGACGGTGTCGGCGTCGAGCTCGTCGCCGCCACCGTAGTCGTCGAGCAACTCGGCGAGGTGGTACGCGCCCAGATCGAGGTTGTACGCGGGGTCGTCGAGGCGGGCGTCGCTGTGCCCAGCGAGGCCGCGCTCGCGGGCGATCTTCGCCGCGGTCCCGGGCATCAGCTGCATGAGCCCGCGGGCCCCGGCCGGACTGCTCGCCCGCGCGTCGCCGCGCGACTCGACCCACGTCACGATCGCGAGCAGCGAGGGATCGATGCCATGGCGTGCGGCCGCCTCGGCGATCGCGGCCGCGTGATCGGCGAGCGGCTCGGCGAGCCACGGCACCGCGAGTCGCACGTCGGGTCGGCTCGGGCTCGCCGTGACATCCCGGGCTTCGTCGCGGGCGGCAAGCACGGGCGCGGGCTCGACGTCGTCGTGGGTGGCAACGCACGCGGGCACGATCACCGTCGGCGCGAACGCGAGGCCGATGCCGAGCCACGCCGTGATGGCGGCGGCACGCACGGGCGCGCAGGGGGCAGTGGCAGGGGCGTGCAACAGTCGATCGATGCGGGACATCAGGGACGCTCCATGGGCCGCGAGGGCCGGTGATGCGACGGCTCGCGCGCCCTCGAGTTCGGCGAGGCCGCGCGCGTAGTCGAGTGGATCGAAGAGCCGTGCGGTCGCGAGATCGTCACAGCAGTACTCACGCTCGATGCGCAGCCGTGCGCACAGCCACCGCACGGCCGGGTGGAAGAACAGCACCGCCTCGATGGCCGCGTGACACAGCTGCAGCAGGTAGTCGTGGCGCAGCACGTGGGCGAGCTCGTGGGCGAGCGCTGCCCGCATCGCCGCGGTGGGTACGCCCGCGACGCAGGCGAGCGGCACCAGCACCAACGGTCGTAGCACGCCGACCACGATCGGCGCGTCGAGACCGGCCAGCGCCGCGATGCGCACGCTGGCGCGCACGCCCATCTCTCGCGCGAGCTCGGCGAGCGCGTCGCTCCACCGAGGCGGCAGCTCCACCGCACGCCGTCGCCAGCGTGCGACGCCGGCGAGGCCGAGCCCGAGTCGCAGGCCGCGGTGGGCGGCACCGATGGACCACGCGACCAGCACCGCACCGCCCAGCAGCGTCATGGGCCCGGTGCGCGTGGCCGTCGTCGGGTCGATGTCCGCTGGCCGATGGGACCCGAGCGCCTGCCCCAGCAGCCACGCGTAGGTCCATGCGAACGCGAGCGCCATCGCCCACAGCAAGCCGTGCAGCACCGCGTAGCGCAGCGCGGCGTCGCGCGACGAGAGCGCGCGGGCAGCCCCGAGCGCGATCACGCCGAGCAGCGCGCCCTGCCACACGAAGTGCAGCAGCGCGAGCGCGAGTGCGTGCAGGGCTGCCGGCAACGTCATCGCGGCCTCCGCGGGCGCGCGGCCTCGAGGCGATCGAGCAGCGCGCGGATCTCCTCGAGCTCGTGCTTGCTGGCGGGCTGCGTCGACAGGGCCCGCATCACCAGATCCGCGGCGGAGCCGTCGAAGGCACGCTCGACGAGGTCGTCGATGAGCTGGCCCTGCACGGCCTCGCGGGGCTGCGCCGCACGATAGACGTGGGTGCGCTCGCGCTCGTCGCGGAGCACGAGGCCCTTGGTCGCCATGATCTGCAGCAGCTTGAGCACCGTCGTGTAGCCGGTGCTTCGGCGGGTCTCGAGCACCTCCTGCACCGCGCGCACGGTGCTGGGACCACGGTCCCAGAGCACGCCGAGGATCTCGGTCTCGGCCGCCGTCGGTTTCGGTGCGCCCATGCTCGAGCGTGATTCTACGAAGCTCCTCGTAGTTGTCAACGAAAGTCTTCGTAGATATCGCCGACGGTCGTGCGCGGCGGCGCGAGGATGGCCGCGGGAGGACCCCGATGCGAGCCCGCGAGACGGATCACCGGCCCGGCGCCCACTCACCGGGCATGACGATGATCTGCGCTCGCGCCGTCGCCCTCGCCCTGCTCGCCGCCGGGCTCGCCGCCTGCGACCCGGGCCCCGGCTCCAGCCCCGGCCCGGGCACCCAGGACGACGGCAACGACGACGACGACGGCAACGACGACGGCAACGACGACCCTGGCGATGTGTACATCCGTGCGCTCGACATCGGCGACTTCACGTGGTCGGAGACCATCATCTACGAGTGGGGCGACTGCACCACCACGCGCACGCTCGAGGGCGAGGGCAACGGCGACTGCAGCGTCGGCACGCTCGGCGTCGGCATCCCGCAGACCGATGGCTCCAAGGTCGCCGGCGGCATCGGGCTATGCGGCAGCCTCACGATCACCGACGTGACCACGCCCGCGTCGTGCGACCTCGACGACACCGTGACGATGGAGAAGACCGCCGTGGCTCAACTCGCGCTCGGTGCCCCGAACGCCGACGACCCGATGACGCTGACCTCGAAGCACGACTGCCCCGAGTTCACGCTGTCGACCACGGTGGTCGCCGCGAGCGCGCTGAAGTCGATCGGCGCCACGCAGACGTTCGTGCTCGACGCGTCGGTCGACGCCGACTGCGATAGCGGCACGCTGCACCGCGAGGTGCACGCACAGGTCGACGTGGTGGTCGGGCAGTAGCGCCACGAACACCAAGCACGCACGCTCCAAGTCCCTACGCATGCGAGCGCCAGGACAGCTCCGCTCGCGCAACCCAGGAACGTTCGCGTCTTGTCCGACGACGGCTCGACCGCGGGGCTTTCGCGAACGCGACAGTCAGCGACGGCGCGGGCGCGCTACCGCGGCGGACAGATCGCGCCCTCGGGATGCGGCCTGGCCCTCCGGCACCGGTGCGAGGCTTGGGTCGGGCGCGGGGCAGCTACCCGCCGGCGCCCCGGTGTCGGTCGCGGTGTCGCCGTGCGTGTCATCGACGACCGCACCGCAGCCGCATGCGAACGCGAACGCCACGAGCGATCCACGAACGCTGGGCAAGCTCACCACCGCTGGGATCACCCTAGCAGAGCGTCCGCGCGTCCGCGTCGACGTCATTGCAGCATCGCCGACGTGCAGATACCGGTCTGCCTCAGGCTTCCGCAGCCGGGCGCGTGCCCGGGCTCGAACCACGGTTCGCAGTGCGTGCCCGGCAGCAGCGACGAGCATGCGTCCGGCGCTTCCGTGTCGCACAACGGCGAGCAGCAGCCCGTTGCTCCCCCTCGGCGCAGCCGGGCAAGCGTTGCGCGGACGTGCACACCAGCCCCGCCGCGCAGACCTCGTTCCCGACTGAGCAAGGATCACCGACCGACGCTGGCGGGTCAGCGCGGGTCGGCAAGCACTGGAACGCGCCCCACGCCGGCGCGCAAGCGGCCCCCGGGTTGTCGCAATCCTGCGCGAGCGGATCACACGTCGTGAGACACAGCGCGAGCGTCCCAGGACTCGCGATCGAGCAGGCGCGACAGGGATCGGCGCACACGGGTGCGGCCTCGGTACCCTGACACAACGGCACGCAGGTGCCGATGAGCTCGCGATTCACATCCCAACAAAGCAGACCGCGATCACAGTCGTCGAACCCCCACATGCCGAGCCCCGCGATGGTGCAGGCTTCATCGGCCTGGCGGGGATCGGCAGCGATCGAAACGCATTGGGTCGGGCCCCACAATCCGTCGATCTCGACCGGTGTGCATTTCTCGCCCGACGGACAATCCTGCGCCCAGACCTCACACGTTCGCGCGGAATCCCCGAGATCCGCGGAATGCACGATGCTCGCGCCGGCAGAGCCACCGGCCGAGGACGAATCGTCGGCGCTTCCATGGGTGCTCGTTTTACCGGTCACGACCGCGTCGGTGGTTGCCGCTGTGCCGGTCGTCGTAGCCATCGCGACGTCCCCGTGATTGCCTCTGGAGCAGCCGGTCCACGCCAACCACGCGAGGCTCGCCGCCATCGCTGGAGCTCGCGCGGCCGCACGGACGCCAGCGCGGACGACGACGCGCGACACCACCAGCGATCGCGCGTATTCAGCCATCGAGCGCACCCAGGATCCGGAGCATCGCGTCGACCTCGCCGTGGGCAGCCCAGTATAGGTCCTCTGCCTCGGACTCGGACTCGTCGAACCAGTCGTCGGCGGCGGCGTTCGCCGCCGACTCCGGCACTTCACTCCGAGCCAGCCGTGCCTCCGCGTCCGCGAGTCGCGAGCGCAACGCGTCGATGTACGCCGGCGCAGAAGCGCCGACCGACGCTTCTGCGAGGCATCGCAACAACTCGGGGGTCACCACCAGCGCGCGGCCGAGCTCGCTCGCGCACGTCATCGCCAACAGCTGATCCCGTGCCCACGGTGGGTATGGGCCGGTGGTGACGGCCAACACCAACTCCGGCTCGGCCTCCGACAAGAGGTGGGCCACGTGCCCGAATGCAACGCGGCGATGGTGCCGCGCCCACGCCGCGAGGACTTCGCCGCGAAGCCGCGCATCCGAGAGCACCGGCAGCAGCTCTGCGTAGCCATCGCTGCGCGCCCACAGGCCGAACACGCACGCGCGCACATTCGCGTCGACCTCGCTGCGCAGGCGGGCGACGAGGTCGGCCCTGTCCCCACGATCGCTCGCCGACCACAACGCGAACGCTCGCGCCCGGACGGACGCATGCCACCGGTGTTCGTAGGCCGAAAGCGGCGGTGCACCGCTGGCCTGCCACAGCGCTTCGGCGGCGCCGCGGACGTCGGAGGCGGGATGATCGGCATGGCGCCGAACCATCGCGCGCACGCGGTCGATCGGCAGTGGAGGAACGAGCTGTAGCAGCGACACGAGCACCGCACTGGAGCGCTCGCACGCCAGTCGCGCGACCAACACGTCGACTACGCGATCGCGGTCACGCGCGACCCTCCACAGCAGCGTCGCCGCCGCGGCTCGCACGCTCGCGCAGGGGTCGAGCACGGCGAGCGTCTCGAGCAGGTCGAGTGACTGCACGGCCGCGAGGTTCACCAACAGCAACAGCCGCACACCATCGTCCGGCGGTGTCGTGGGCAGCGACTGCTGCCGCAGCATCACCCGCCAGCACGCAGCGAGACGACGGTCGGGATCCTCGTCGTCGATCGCGGACTCCAGCTCGGCGTCGGTGAGCGCCGAGAATGCCGCATGCACTGCTGCCCGCCGCGCGTCGTCCCCGGGCTCGCTCGCCTGCACGACTTCTTCGTGCGGGCCTTGCTCTCGCAGCGACGCCGACTGCTCGGCGATGGCACGAACACGAGACTCGTCCATGAGGTGCTCCGTCCTGCAGCTTGGCAGACGCGCCCGGTGCAAGCGAGCCGCGCGACACCTGCCCCGTCGATGCGCACGGTCCTGCGCGCACGCGGGCGCGGGACCGCCCGCCAGCTCACCCCGCGGGCGGGATGTTGGCGCAGGTCGAGCCGATGACCTCGGCGAGCGCGGTGCCGAGCACGCCTTCGAAGTCCGGTGTCATGCCGAACTGCAGGTTGATCCACGACGGCGGCGCGGCGCCGAAGCCATTCATGAAGTCGTAGAGCCGGGTGTTGGTGTTGCCGGGCTGGTCGTAGCACTGGCCCGCGATCGCACCGGTGGTGATGATGCACATGTCGCCGCAGGCCGACTTCGCGTCGCTGACGATGTCGATGAAGTCCTGGGTCGCAATCGCGGGCGGCGAGAGATCGGGGGAGTCGGACAAGAGGAACAACACCAGCACGCCCTGCTCGCGCATGAAGCCGGCGTTGTAGGTGGCGTTGGCGTCGTGGAAGGGATAGGCCGCGCCGGCGACCACGGTCTCGGTGTTCGAGTGCTGCGCGGAGCCGTCGATCGCGCCCATCAGCGCGCCCTGGAACCAGGTCTTCAGCGCTGCGGGGTCGGCATCGGTGGTGAAGTCGAAGTAACGCTGACCATTGTGCTCGAACAGCCGCCCTTGCTGGCCGTTCACGCCGTTGTCGGCGACGTCGGGTGGGTTCCACACGCCGTCGGTGAGCGCGGCTTCGCAGCCAGGCCCGCCCCACCCGCCGCCGTTGCCGGGGTCGTAGAAGCCCGTCGCCCGCGTGACGCCGACGTGAAGCGAGGTGCCTGGGGGCAGCGCGCCGATCATCTCGTTCACGAAGGTGTCGAACGCGGCCACCGTCGGCGCGGCGTGCTCCTGCATCGAACCGGAGTTGTCGACCACGAACACGATGTCGACGGCAGTGCAGCCACAGTCGGGATCGCCGGCGTTGCAATCGCTCGCGAGATCGCTGCCGGTACCGACGTCGAACTTCGCACCCTCACCGGAGCTCGAGGCCTCGCCCGCACTCGAGTCGGCCGGGCCCGCGCTGGTGCCGGCCGACGTGAGCGTGGCGCTCGCGCTCGCGTCGGTCTCGGTCGCAGTCGCGCTCTGGCTGCCGCCGAAGCTGCTGCTGCCGTTCTCGTCGCCGTCACCACACGCCCCCGCGAGCAACACCGCGGTGGGCAGCAAGCTGGCGCGTGACCTCGGTGCGTTGCGCTCGCGCATGCCGTCGATCGTACACCACCGTCCGCCGGCCGCGGGAAGTGCCGCGCGTCACCGCTCGCGCAGCGCGACCACGTGCAGCGACTTCACGGACCCGGGTGCACCCTGGCCCTGCGCCGCGCGTGCCTGCGCCCACGGGATCTGCGACCAGTCGAGGCGCTCGTCGATCGGCACCGCGCGCCACGGCCCATGCGGATCGCCAGCGCTGCGTCCGGCGGCGCGCACGTCGAAGCCCGCCCGGCGTAGCCGGCCGATCACACCCTGCAGCGGCCGCGAGCCGTCGACCAGCATGTGCAGCTCGAGCAACCACGCGCACACCCCTGGCATGGCCTCGAGCGCGTCGTCGAGCACCGCGTACTCGTGGCCCTCGATGTCGAGCTTCACCACCGTCGCGTCGGGCACGGCGTCGACCAGGCGCAGGCACGGCACCTCGATCCGCACCGCCCCGCCATCGCGCACGCCGGCCACCGCGCTCGACCAGCCATCGTCGAAGCGAGCCACCCGCAGCGCCAGCGTGCCGGCGTGATCCGAGATCGCCACGCTGCGCACCGACCAGTGCGCGTGGCCACCGGCCGCGATGCGAGCCTCGATGCGCGCGACGTTGGAGCGCAGCGGCTCGATCGAGATCACCCGACCTTCGCGACCGACCGCCGACGCAAAGCCCTCCGAGAGCGCACCGACGTGCGCACCGACGTCCGCCACCACCGCGCCCACGAAGCCCTCGCGCAGGCCGTCGGCGCGACGCAGGAGCGACGCGTACCAGGCGAGCTGCCGATCGGTGGACGCGTCGGTCATGGCCCATGCTCGCCCGGCATCGTTCGCGCACGCCAGCGTCGTCGCGCGCCGCTATGGCGCGGGCGCCAGCGGGTCGAGGTAAACCTCGCACACGGGCAGGTCACAGCCGATCGAGCTCGAGCGCGTCGCACACGACGCTCACGTCGGGGTAGGTCGCGAGCCCGGTTGCTCGCACGCGGATGCGGAGGTCGGACCCGAACACGCGGCACGGCCGTCCGCGCAGGCCCTCGCGCAGGAGACTCGCGACATTCACCGCGATCGCGGCGCGACTCGGCGAGCCGCCCGCCATCGCCCACACCTGTCCGTCGCAGAACTCGTGACGCACGGGGCTGATTGCCTCGAGCGCGAGATACTCGGTGAAGCTGTAGCGCTGTCGAGCCGCGAGCGTCACGGTGTCCAGCGTAGCACGACGGTGCTCGGGTCACGGTGTACGATGCCGTCCGTGTCGATGCACGAGCCCGGCGCCCACGGCACCCTCGGTCACGCGTGGGCCGGCAGCGCTTGGCAGTCCGAGGGTCGCCGTCACTTCGCCATCGTCAGTCGCGACCTCGCCGACACCGCCGCGCCGCCGCGTGCGATGGCGATGCCCTTCTTCGCCCACGGGTTCGTGCCCGATCCGAACGCGCCGGCGCGGGTGGCCGTGTTCGAGAAGCACGGCCCGGGCGCGGCGATCGTCGAGCTTCGCACGCTGACGCCCGAGCGCGCGCTCGACTGCGGACCCGAGCGCGAGTTCTACGGCCACGGCGCGTTCACCCGCGACGGCGCGCTGCTGTTCGCCACCGAGATCGTCAAGGACGCCGGGCGCAGCGGGCACGCTCGGCATCTACGACGGCACCACCGGAGCCCGCATCGGCGAGCTGCCCTCGGGTGGCGTCGCGCCGCACGACTGCGTGCTCGTCGACGGCGGCGCAGTGCTGGTCGTCGGCCACGGCGGCGGCGCGCTCGGCCAGGCCGACCCGCCGTGCGTGTGCTGGCTCGAGCTACCGAGCGGCAAGCTACTGCGCAAGCTGGTGCTCGACGACCCCCGCTTCGACGTCGGCCACCTCGCGATCGGCGACGACGGCGACCTCGCGATCGTGTCGGCCCCGCGCCACGGCACCATCGCCCCCGAGCGCAGTCGCGGCGGCCTCACGTTGGTGCCCCGTGGTCGGCCGCAGCACAGCGTCGATCACCGCGACGGCGAGTCGGAGCACCGTCGCGAGAGCGTCGCTGCGATGATCGGCGAGACCCTGAGCGTCGCGCTGCACGAGCCCACGCGAACGGTCGCCACCACCAACCCCGAGGGCCACCTGCTGGCGTTCTGGGACCTCGACGATGGCAGCCTGCGCGCACGCCTGCGCGTCCCCAACCCCCGCGGCGTCGCGCTCACCCTGGACGGCAACGAGTTCGTGGTGAGCTTCGGCATCCACGGCAAGCTCGCCCGCGTCGACGCCCGCACCTGCAAGCCGGTGGACGTTCCGGGCAACCGCGACGGCGTGCGCTGCGGCGCGACGGGCTCGCATCTGTTCGTGTACGACGTCGGGGCCGATGCGGACGCGATCGGCATCGAGCTGCCGGGGTGACAGGCGGCGGACGGACGCCGGCCGCCCACGCGCCCGCGTGCCCCCACCGGCGCAGGAGCGCGACCCCTCGCCGCGCGTGCAACGGCGGCCGCGCTGCTTCGTCTCCATGCTGATGTTCGCCCACGCCCGCGTCCGCGTCGCCTCGCTCGTCCTCTCGCTGTGTGGTTGTGGGCTCGTCATGCCGTCGGCGGACCAGCAAAAGGTCGCCGCCGCCTGTGGCGGCGAGGCCGTCGCGGGCACCAGCGCGCACGAGCGGAGCGGCGATGGCTTCGCGGTGTTCACTCGGCCGAGCCGCGATGCCCCGTACGAATGGAGCGTCGACGGGGTTCACTTCAAGCTGCGTCCTCCGAAGACGTTGGCCGACGTCAACACGGTGTTCTGCCTCGACGCGCCGGAGGAGGTCGCGCAGGGCGACTGTGACTTCGTCGAGTCCAGCGGCCTCGGCGTCGCAGGCGTGCAAGTCGTGGAGACGAGTCGCAGCAAGGGGCCGAGCTTCGCGCGCGTCGGTCAGCGTCGAACGGCACGCCTGGTGGATCCGTCGACCGGCAAGACGCTGGCGGAGCACACGATCACCACGGATGCTCCGAAGTGTGACGCAGCCATCGGCGAGCCGACGGCCGCCAGCTTTCGAGCGAACCCGCCAAGCGGTATCTCGTTCGCGAAGTGGGCGACCGCCGAGCTCGGGGTCTCGGAGTAGAGCTGGCGAACACCGTCGCGTTGGCATCCCGCCCGCGTTCGGGCGCGATCGGCTGGCGCTCACGCGTCGGTGCGCGACGACGTCACGAGACGGCCATCGGCTGGAAACACGGCGCAGTAGCCGTAACCCCGCACGAGCAACACGGGCATCGCCATGCCCACGCGCGGGGCCTCCGGGTGTCCGCCCACCGACAGTCCGATGCGATGCGCACCGCCTTCGTCGGCCGCGTGCAGGACGGCGCGGGTGATCGCGACTCCGCGGACCCACACGTGCTGGACGCTCTGCACGTGCGCGTCGACGAAGCTGCCCTCGCGGAACAGTCTCGCCGCGCCGGCCCGCCGGCGACGGACCCAGACGACAAACGGCACCCAGCCGCCGACGAAACCGCCGACCCAGAGCACCATCACCACCGCACGCGCGACCGGCCCCTGCTCGCCGCCGGTGATGGTGACGCCGACCAGCAACCCCAGCGTCGCGAAGCCACACGTGCAGCAGAACCACACCAGGCCGTAGGCGATGAAGCCCCACGTCGAGTCGACCCGTCGCGCGAGGCGGCGACACAGCGCCGTGGGGCGGGGCACCGGCGTCGCGCGCAGCTCCTCGAGCTCGGACATCCGTACACGAGCTTGCCACATCGTGCGGCCGCGAGGACGGCGGGGCGCGCGATGACGCGTGGACGGTTGCCGTGCGACTGCAAGAGCTCGCATCGGTCGCGATCGCTCATGCTCGGCATCGGCGTTCCTCACCACACGGCTGCAGCGGACGGTCCGTCGTGGGGACTACCGCGGCTGCGCCATCGCCCGAATCCCAGACGTGAATGATGCACTGCTGCGCGGGCGAGTCGGTGACGACACGCGACCGTCCCACCATCAACCGCTGTACAATTCATCGTGCTACCGGAGAAGCGCAGCTTCAGGCCAGTCCTGCAGCCGTTCCGGCACTTGAATCGTTGGCCGTGCCGCGCCAGATTGGAGCGACCGTTGGAGAAGTCCTGCTTCAGCCGCGCACCCGCATCGAATCGGAACTCGGGCGTGACGGTCAAGTCACCAGCATCGCAGAGACGATGGGTGTCGGAGCACGGGACCAGGCCATCGGTGTTCGCGACGTAGCCGTGCACGAGGGTGGCTAATGCGCATCACCCACGGGTTCGCGCCAGCGAACCCTATCGCGAACGAACGCTGCGAGAATCTCTCGACCGCAACGCCCCTCGTACTTGTCCGAGCGGCGGTTCCACCACGCGCTGGAGGGGTGGCACGTGACGACGATCGGCATCTCCAGCCGTTCGAGGAGTTGGCACTTCTTCGCCGCGAGTCGTGAGACGAAGGCGATCGCCCGCGGCTGCAGGTCCGCGATGCGGTGTTCGAACAGCACGTTGGCGAGGTCGAAGTCCTGCTCGGTCAGATGACCTCGAAGGGAGTCGTGTTCGCGTGCGGGACGGAGGAAGAAATTGAAGATGGCGACGTCATCGGCGACGTCACGGGCCATCGGGTACCCGGGTCCGGCTTCATTGATCACCTCGAAGGCGTTCTTCCAGATCCAGTGGGCCTTGTTGGCGAAGTTCGTCGCGCACGCGCGTGACACTGCACCCGCGGTGTCGATCCACCGCCGCCATTCGCCCTGGGCCCCGGTGCACCGGAGTTCCTCCGCGGCGAGCGTCTCCTGGCTCCCCTGATACCAGGTGGCGGCGTCGAGGTGCTGCGTGGCCTGCTCCGGGAGATAGTGGCTCTCACCGACCAGCAGTAGTCGCGGTCGACCGCCCGCCTCGTAGTGCTGCCCCTCGTACGGCTTCATGCTCGGGTAGCGCGCGTAGAACTGCTCGGGGGTCATGAGTACCTCACTCGTCGTCGAAGTAGTCCGAGTCGACGTCGGGCAGGTAGACCGGCCGCCGCGTGACGCCGACGCCGTACTCGATCATGAGCTCGGCGAGGGTCTGACCATCGACGAGCACGATCGTGTCGGAGACGGAGGTGGCGAAGTCATGGGCCTCGCGAGTGAATCGCGAGGTGGTGATGAAGACGCCCTTGTTGGCGTGGCGCCCGTGCAGCGCGCCGAAGAAGCCCTGGATCTCCGGCCGCCCGACGTTGTTCTGCCAGCGCTTGGCCTGGATGTAGACCTTTTCGAGTCCGAGACGATCGAGGGAGATGATGCCGTCGATGCCGGCGTCGCCGGATCCCACCACGCGACGCAGGTCGTCGCGGGCGGTGCCATAGCCCATCTTCTGCAGGAGGTCGGACACGACGAACTCGAAGAACCGCGGTGTGCCGGCCTGCAGGCGATCCAGCAGCTGCTCGACGACCGACTGCTTGAGCACGCCCAGGGCGTGGTCGATCTGCTCCTCGGGCGTGGTCTGGTCGCCGCTGCTGCTGCCGGCGCTCACGCTCTCGGCGGCCTCGCACGGCAACGGCGGGAGTTCGCTTGGTCCGGGCGCGAGCACGCCATCCGAGGCGACGCGACTCTGTCCGGTGGCACGCATCAGCGTGGCGGTGTCCTCCGCCGTGAGCCCATCGGGCCGCGCGGCAATGTACGCACGTCCCTCCGGCGTCAGGCCCCAGGTCCCCGGAAGGTCGGCACGGACGAGCCCGGCGTGCTTGAGGTGCTGCAGCGCCCACCCGGTGCGGTGGGCATGCGTCGTCACCTTACCGCTCGGAATCCGCTGGTCGCGCGCCGCGGCATCGAGCCCGAGCCGTTCGGCGACGATGTCGATGATCTGGCGACGGTGCATTGCCCCGGGCACCGCAGCGAGGGTGCTGAGAATCGGCCAGAACCGATGGGGGATCTGTTTGATGGAGCTGGTGGTCGAAGTTTCGGTCATCTCCTGGGCCCGGCAGTGTAGGAGATTCGGGACCGCGCGATCGGTGAGCGAGACCGCAGGAGGTGGGGATGAATCGAAGCATCGAGTGACCATTCGATCTCTCGCGGAGCGTTCGCGCCCGCGGCCACCCAATGCCATCGGGGAACCCCTGCCACCGCGCTCGCGCAGCGCGAGCCCACACCCGCACGCGTCCCTGGGCGGTGCGTGATCTCAGTACCCGACCGCAGTCTCGAAGCGCGCACGCACCGGCCGGTGATCCGTCACCTCACCCACGTAGTCCCCACCACCCCAGGTCTGCTCGAGCGGCAGCACCTCGAGCTCGGGATCCCGCAGGTCCTCCAGCGCTTCCTCGGTCACGGCGATGTGATCGATGAGGCTGCGAAATGGCACGTAGGAGTACGCGCCGGTCTGCGCGGCCTCGGCGGTGAGGAACTCGACGCGGGCGGCGGCTTCGAGCAGCGGGCCGAAGACATTGGTGTCGGGGCCCTCTTCGATGCGGTCGTTCCAGTCGCCGAGCACGACGATGTCGGGCGTGAGCGCGCGGCGCTGGTCGATCCACGCGCGCAGCTTGGTGACGGCGTCGCGGCGGCGAGCCTCGTTGCTGGCGCCCGAGAGTGCCTTCAGGTGCACGACCACGAACACGACCTCGTGGGGGTCCACGGCGTCGTGCGGCACCATGGTGACGGCGAGCGGCGGACGGGGGAACGCGTCGGCGTCGTCGGTGAAGAGCTGCTCGACCGCGCGCAGCTCGAACGCGGCCTCGCGGTAGAGCAGCGCGACACGGGTGTCCGCGCGCTTGCCGAGCACGCGCGCGTACCCGGGCAAGGCGTCGACGACGTGCTGTAGCGCGGTGGTCGACTCGACCTCCTGCACGCCGACGAGGTCGGGCGCGAGCGAGCCCAGCAGCTCGACGACCGCGTCCTCGGTGGCGGCGGTCTTGGGGAAGTGCTCGAGGTTCCACGTCATCACGTCGAGCGTCGCCACGCAGCGCTCGGCCTCGTTGCAGGCGTACTCGGCCAGCGCGCGGCAGCTCGCGGGGCCGATCCACGGCACGGCGTCGAGCGCCGCGAGGTCGGCGATCGGACGCGCGGCGACGAGGTTCTGCGCGGCGCGCCGCGTCAGGCCCACGCCGCCGTCCTCGGCGGCGCGATCGAGCAGCTCGAGGTCCGTCGCCGCGTCGTTCACGAACGCGAGCACGCCGGTCGCCGCAGGCGAGGCCGCGTCGAGGCAAGCACCGTCGGCCTTGCCGGCGAGGAAGCCATCGTCGCGGCCGTCACCGCTCGACTCGGTGGGCTCCGCAGCAGCGGGCGAACAGGCGACGAGGAGTGCGAGCGAGGCGAAGGTCGATCGGAGGCTGGCCATGGCGTGCTAGACGGGGAGGCGCGCGACCCCGTCCGACCGATCCCAGAAAAAAACCTCTGCACTCACGCAGAGTTGGGCGAAAGCGCCGGATCGAGCTGGGCGCGCAGCTGCGCCCGCGCCCGCGACAGGCGGCTGCGCACGGTGTGCTCCGAGACGCCGAGCACCGCCGCGATCTCGGGCCCCGAAAGCCCCTCCCAGTACGCCAGCTCGAGCGTGATCTGCAGATCGAGCGGCAGCGCCTGCATCGCCTGCACGATGCCGTCGGCGGACTGCGCCCGGGCCACACGCAGGCTCGGAGTCGATCGCAGATCTGCGATCGAGATGGTGCCGAGCATGTCGACCGGTCGCCGCAGTCCCCGACGCAGCTCGTCGAACAGACGATTGCGTGCGACCGCGAACAGGAAGCTGCGGAAGCTGGCTTCGCGTAGGCGCTCGCGGCTCTCGAGGCAATCGAGGAAGGTGCGTTGGATCAGGTCCTCGACGTCGTCGCCGAGCTTGCTGCGGAAGAAGCGACAGATCGGATCGAACCATCGTCCGATGAGCGCATCGCCGGCGACGCGATCGCCCGCACGCCAGGCCGCGAGCAGCTCGTCGTCGTCGGACACCGCGGCCAGTATACTGCGCGAGCTTTGGCGAGCGAGGCCCCGCCCGGCGACGACGACGACGCCTTCCCCGAAGGCGCGGCGTTGGTGCGCTCGGCCAGGCCTGCGCGCCGCGACGCCACCGCGGAGCTGATGCGCGCCAACGTCCGTCGCGCCTTGGTCGGCGTCGACGAGCCACCGCGGCTGGGTCGCTTCGTGGTGCTCGGCACAGTGGGCCGCGGCGCCATCGGCGTGGTGCTCGCGGCCTACGACCCCATGCTCGATCGCAAGGTCGCGCTCAAGCTGCTGCGCACCGCCGACGCCGAGGGGCGCGCGGCGCTGCTGCACGAGGCACGCGTCCTCGCCAAGCTGTCGCATCCCCACATCGTCGGCGTCCACGAGGCCGCCGAGATCGACGGACAGATCGTGATCGCGATGCCGTTCGTGCAGGGGCCCGATCTACGCGCGTGGCTGCGCGAGGCCCCGCGCGAGCACGACGAGGTGGTGGCGGTGTTCGTCGCGATCGCGCGCGCACTCGCGGCCGCGCACGCCCGCGGCATCGTGCATGGCGATCTCAAGCCGGAGAACGTGCTGCTCGACGCGGGCGCGGGCGCGGCCGCGAGCGCGAGCATGGGCGTGCGGGTGGCCGACTTCGGCATGGCGCGGGTGCTGGCCGAGCGCGATCCGACACCCGGCGGCGGCACGCCGGCCTACCTCGCGCCCGAGCGGCGCGCGGGCGCACCGGCGAGCGCGGCCGCCGATCAGTTTGCCTTCGGGGTCGCGCTGCACGAGGCACTGCTCGGCGAGCGACCGCCGGCGACGAGTGCAGCGCTCACGCGCGCGCGCGCACGCTTGCCCGCGGCCGTGCGCACGGTCCTGCGTCGCACCCTCGCAGACGACGTGGCCGCGCGCATGCCCGACATGGAGGCGGTCGCCGCCGCACTCGCGGCGCCCCGACACCGCGGCATGGCAGCGGGCACCATCGCGGCGCTCGTGAGCATCGCGGCCGCGACGTGGTTCGCGGCCGCACGCGCCCGCGAGGACCCCTGCGCCGGCGCCGATGCCCCGGCTGCACGGCTGTGGACCTCGCAGGACGCCGCCCGCCTGCAGCAGGTCTTCGTCGCGAACGGACCCGCGGGCGCGGACGCGATCGCAACCCGCGTGGCCGAGCGACTCGCGGCGCGGCGCGACGCCTGGGCGCACGCGCGTCACGACATCTGCGTGGCCACCCGCGTGCGCGCCGAGCAATCGGACAGCCTGCACGATGCGCGCATGCGCTGCCTCGATCGCCGTGCCGACGAGCTCGTGGCCCTGCGCGACGCACTGCTGCAGCCCGCAGCGCGACGCACGGTGATCGACGCGCTCGCAGCGGTCGACGACCTGCCGCCGCTGCAGCGCTGCGACGAGCCCGACGCCGCACCGCTCGACGAGGCGTCGCTCGCAGCCCGGCGCGCGGTCGATCGGGCGACCGCCCTGCTCGCGCTCGGCCGCTACGACGACGCGATCGCGGCTGCGAGCGCTGCCCGCGATGCCGCAGCACCGCGCGACCGCGACAGCGAGCGCACGATGCGAGGCCTGCATGCGCAGGCCCAGGCGCTGCTCGGCGCCGCGCAGGCGAGGGTCGCGTCGGTCACATCGGCGCGGGCGACCTTGATCGACGCGCGCCGCGAGGCCGCGAGCGTCGGCGACGATCGGCTGCTCGCGCAGCTCGGCATGCGTCTGCTGCAGCAGGCGCTGTTCACCGCGCCGCTGCACGAGGTCGAAGCGCTCGCCGAGCACGCGCGCGTCGCAGCGCTACGCGCCGGCGAGTCCACCGCGGAGATCGATGCGGTGGTCGGGGAAGCTCGCTTGGAGGCCGGCGATGCCGACGGTGCGGTCGCGGTGCTGCAGGCCGCGATCCCCGACATCGTGCGCGACGACCGACGCGCACTTGCACAGAGCACCCTCGGCTCGGCCCGGCTCGCACAGGGCGATGCCGAGGGCGCGCTGGGGGCCTACGAGCAGGCGCTCGCCACCGCGGCCGCGTACTTCGGGCCCGAGCACCCCGCGCTCGACTTCCACGCGCACCGTCGCGCCCGCGGCCTGCGAGCCGTCGGGCGCCTCGCCGAGGCCGAGCGCGAACTGCAGCGCGTGCTGGCCTCCCGCATCGACACGCTCGGCGCCGACGACCGCGCGATCGCCAGTGTGCTCGATGATCTCGCCCGCACCGAGCGCGCGCGCGGCCGGCTCGACGATGCGCTCGCCCATGCGCAGCGGGCACTCGCGATCCGCACGGCTGCCTATGGGCCCGAGCACGTGCGACTGGTCGAGCTGTACGCGAGCCTCGTCGACATCGAGCGCGATCGCGGGGCGACCGAGCTCGCGCGCGAGCACTACGCCCACGCCCTGCGCCTGCGCGAGACCACGCCCGGCCACCCGCAGATCGCCGAGCTAGCGGCCGCCCTCGCCTCGCTGTGATCCTCGCCGTCGACGGCGACACACGAGCAGCGGCACCCACGCCCACGCGAGCGACGGCGAGCCGTCGACCGGCACGCGCACGCCCCCTCGTCGGCGTCGAACCCGAAGCCGGGCGGCAGCGCGCCCGCCGTCGCTGCCCCGTCGCCGTCGTCGAGTCCGTCGCCACCTCCGTCGCTGCCATCGTCGGCCGTATCGACGCCCGTGCCGCCGCCGTCGCTGCCACCTCCGGGCGGCCCGTCGTCCCCACCATTGGGCGGCGCGGTGCCGATGCCGATCGTGACGGTGTCGCTCATGGCCTCGTTGCCCGCGAGATCGACCGCGCGCACGTAGAATTCGTAGACCCCGCTCGGCAAACCGTTCACCTGCCAGCTGTACGGCGCGCTGGCGTCCTCGCCGACCATCGCGCCGTCCTGGTAGAGCGTCACGCCGCCGATGCCCTGATCGTCGACCACGTCCACCATCACGGCGAAGCCGGTGCCGGCCTCGAACTCCTGCCCATCGAGCGGGAACGTGATCGACACGGTCGGCGCCTGGGCATCGGGCGAGCTGGGCCCGAACAGGGTCATCAGCTCGCGGTAGGCGTTCTGCGCGTACGCATCGCCGCACTCGGCGATGTGCTGATCGGGGCAGCTGCCGCCCTGCACGATCGTGAGGCACTCGTCCTTGAAGGTTGGATCGCCGCCGGCCACGTAGGGGTTCATGAT
This sequence comes from Deltaproteobacteria bacterium, assembly GCA_016709225.1. NCBI lineage: Bacteria > Pseudomonadati > Myxococcota > Myxococcia > Deltaproteobacteria bacterium. The sequence goes on from JADJEE010000001.1 coordinate 3,060,802, forward strand.
GTCGGCGGTGTCGTCGACGTGCTCGAGCCCGAAGCTGTGGGCGACCTCCTGCCCGATGGTGGTCGCGTGCTCGGCGGCCGAGAGCCCGTCGTTGGCGCTGACGAACGCGTAGGTGATGTTGCTGGCGGTCTGACTGTCGTCGCAGTCCAGCGGCGCGATGCCCAGCACGCCGCCACCGAAGGGGTTGCTGGGCCCGGTCATGTTCATCGTGTACTCGCCCGACGCCGGCCGCGTGTCGGTCACGAGGATGTCGAAGTCGTTCCAGTCGGTGCGCACCGCCTGCAGCACCGCGTCGCGCATGGCTCCGTCGCCGTAGGGCGCGAAGCTGCCGGCACACTCGCCGATCTGCGTGACGTTCTGGGTGGCATCGTCCCAGCCCGAGCTGAGCTCGGCGCCGTCGAAGTTGACGAACACCACGCCGTGCTTGGCCGCCTTCGGGGCATCCGCGGCACGCCGACGGGGCGCTTGCTCGGGCACCGCGCGTGGTGTGGCCGTGACACGACCCGCTGCGATCGCGGTGGCCTCGTCGAGCACCGGCGTGGGTGGGCTGGCCACGAACGTTCCGGCGTCACCGCCCCCGAAGAGAAGCCACCACCCGAGGGACATCGATGCTGCCATGCGCTCGGGCGACGGCGAGAGCAGGTCCCGTACCACGGGCGATGCGCGGCAAAGCGGCGCGATTGCTCGAGGGCCGCGGCGGCGCGGGTGTGCAGTTCGCGTGAGGCGACCTGGCGAACTGCCCAACCGCGCGGCGAGTCGGTGACGGACCGCGACCTGCCGCCACAAGCGGGAGTGCAGGCGCGTTCGCGATGCTCGCGGATGGCCTGGGATCTCGGACGGAGCGGTGTGTCGCCGGCGTCCGTCGCTGGAGGATTACAGATGTTGGGACCCACGCTTCGAACGCGCGCGTGCGCGCTGGTGCTGTCGTCATGGTCATGGCTGTTGCTCGCCTGCGACGTCGCCGAGGACGACGCGAGCGCCGGTGTGCCGGCCGCCCCATCGGCCGGGGACGACGACGAACACGACGACGACAACGATGACGACGACGACGACGACGACGACGACGACGACGAGCTCGGCGCGACACGACGCGGCTCACCGGCCGCGCCCGCGCGCGGGCACGTGCCGGGCCTGCACCCTTGCGGCAACGCGATGCTCGATCCCGGCGAGGCCTGCGACGACGGCCTCGCCAACGGCAACGATCGCGCTTGCACCCTCGCCTGCGAGATCAACGACTGCGAGCTCGACGCCCACGGTGTGTGCGAGCCCCACGGGCCGGCCGCGGACGTGGATCTCTACCCGTGCGCCGAGCGGGGCCCCGAGGATCCACCCACCGCCTGCCGCGTGCGCCTGCGCGCACCCTAGTGGTGACCGCGAAAAATCTTCGCCCGCGACGGAACCTCGGAGGGGTTGGGGCGTCGGAGCATGCAATGCTCCGCGAGTTCCGGTGGCTGATGGCGGGCGCGCTCGCGACGACGCTCGCGGCCTGCTCACCCGGCGACACCGAGCTGCTCGCCCCCCGCGCGACCGCCCGCGTGCCCGGGCGCGCGACCACACAGCAGGAGAACCTGCAGGCCTTCGCCCGCGTGTACGGCTACGTCCGCTGGTTCCACCCCACCGATGCCGCCAGCCGCACCGACTGGCGCGCCCTCGCGGCGATCGGCGTGGCCCAGGTGCGCGACGCCGCCACCCTCGACGAGCTGCGCACGCGACTCGTCGAGCTGTTCGGCCCGCTCGCGCCGCGGCTGGATCTGTGGATCGACGGCGAGTCGACGCCCGCGCCCGGGCCGACGCCGCAGGGACGCGACACGATGGTGTACTGGCAGCACGAGGGCTACGTCGGCACGCGCCTGTCGCTGTACGCACCGCCCTACGGCCAGGTGCGGGTCAACGCCGAGGGTCCGCACCGCCGCCGCTTCACACAGGCGCCGGCCCCCGACGCCCGCGTCGAGGTCGAGCTCGTGCCGGGCCTGCACCTGCGTCTGCCGACCGTGCTCTCCCCGGCCGATGCCGAGCACGACGGCGAAGCCCCGCTGGATGACGCCGGCCTCGCCCACGCCGCCCGCAGCGCGAGCGGCTACCACGATCTCGACGTGCGTCAGGGCGCCGTGATCGAAGTGTGGAACGTGTTCCGGCACTTCTACCCCTATCAGGACACCGTCGAGATCGACTGGCCCGGACTGCTCGCGCAGGCGCTCGCCGACGCCGAGAACGATCGCACGGTCGACGACACCGCGGCCACGCTGTGGACCCTCGTGCACGCGCTGCAGGACGGCCACGGCATGGTCGGCCATCGCGAGATCGCGGCGCGCGGACGCCTGCCCGTGCGCGTCGAGATGGTCGACGGTGTGCCGACCGTCACCGGCACCGACGATCCCAGCCACTTTGCGATCGGCGACGTGATCGAGGCCGTCGACGGCGTCGCGTTGGCGCCAAGGGTCGCGCACCTGGCCGATCGCCTGTCGGGCTCACCGCAGTGGCGCCGCTTCCGGGCCGCCAGCTGGGAGTCGCTCACCGGGCCGCGCGACGCCGCCGCCACCGTGAAGCTGCGACGGGGCCGACGCGCACTCGAGGTCGATGCCCACTTCAACGCCTCGGAACCCGCACAACCGCCCCGTCCGCCGCAGCTGCACCGCTTCGACGACGGCACCTACTACGTCGATCTCACGCGCGCGCAGTACGAGGACCTCGAGCCCGCGCTGCCGGAGATCGCCGCCGCGCCGGCGGTGGTGTTCGACATGCGGGGCTACCCGAGCAACACGCACAAGATCCTCGCGCATCTGCTTCGCGAAGAAGAGAACGCCGACTGGATGCACGTGCCGCAGGTGCTCGCGCCCGACGGGCACATCGTCGGTTGGGATCCGATCGGCTGGCACGTACGCCCCGCCGAGCCCCACGTGCAGGGCAAGCTCACCTTTCTCATCGACGCCGAGGCCATCAGCTATGCGGAGTCGATCCTCGGCTACGTCGAGGCGCACGACCTCGGCACGCTGGTCGGGACCCCGAGCGCGGGCGCCAACGGCGACATCGTACGCGTCGACACCCTGGGTGGCTTCTTCGTGATCTTCACCGGCATGAAGGTCACCCGCCACGACGGCAGCCGTTTCCACGTCGAGGGCGTGCAGCCGAAGGTCGCGGCTGCGCCGACGTTGGCGGGCCTCGCCGCCGGCCGCGACGAGGTGCTCGAGGCGGGCCTCGCGAACGCCCGCACGCCCTGACGCGCGGTCAGCCCGCTTCGTCGGGCTCCGGCGGCGGTGCCTCGAAGCCGATGCGATTGTGCGAGCCGTCGCAGAACGGTCGCGCCTTCGAGGCGCCGCAGCGACACAGCATCAAGCGCTTCATGCCGCTGGTGTCGCGCGTGACACCGTCGGGCCCGACCAGCTCCACCTCGCCGTCGAGCTCGATCACCAGTGGTCCGCGTGCTCGTGCCTGGATCTTCGTCACCATCGCTCATGCCCCCTGTTCGCCGCGCGCCTCACCTGGCCGGCACTGCGCGCAGTACACCTTACCGGTGCGTACGTGGTAGTGCGCGGTCGCGTTGGTCTCGACGATGCCGGCGCAGCCGTCGCAGATGCCGCCCGAGTCGAGCACGACCGGCTCGTAGCCTTCGAGCGGCAGCGCCTGTCCACGACGCTTCTTGGCGAACGGCACGTCTTTGACGATGTGCGAGCGGAACTTCTCCTCGAACGCTCGCCAGTGGCGGATGTGCTCGTCGGCGAGCCCGTGGCGCCGCAGCGTCTGATCCATCAGCGCCTCACGGTAGTCGAACAGCTCGTGGCTGATGACCATCCAGTGGTGCGCGTTGCGGGGGCGGTCGCCGAAGTAGAGGTCTTGCCCGGTGAACGCCTCGGCCAAGAACGCGTACTGGTGATCGATCGCCCAGCTCTTGGTGGTGTGCTCGAAGAACGGTGCGAGTCGGGGATCGACGTAGACCTGCTCGTAGAAGTCTTCGAGGATTCGCCGGAGCTTGGCGCCCTGCTCGAGCGCCGCCCACAAGGCGAGGTTGGGCTCGGTGTCACTCGCCCGCCGTCGCGGTCGCCGCTGCGGATCTGCGTCCATCGAGGTCCTCCGCGCGGCCGAGGCCACGCTCCCCCATCCCTACGCATCGCCGCCCGACGCAGCAAGTGAAGTCGTTGCGCGCCGCCGGTGGCGGCCCATCACGGGTCGCCCGCGCGACGACGTGGGCCACCTGCGGTCGCCCGAGCCCCAGACGCACGAACGCCGCGGCGGTCACTCGGACCACCGCGGCGTCGCAGGCTTCGCACCCGAGGGTGCTACTCGGCCGCCGGCGCGGCCTCGCGGATCGTGCCCGGCACCTGGCCGGTCTCCATGTCGACCTCGAGCATCTCGACGTTCAGGCACAGCGCCTGGAGCTCCTTGAGGAGCACGTTGAAGCTCTCGGGCACGCCGGGCTGCATGGTGGGCTGGCCCTTCACGATCGACTCGTACATCCGCATGCGGCCGACGACGTCGTCGCTCTTGACCGTGAGCAGCTCCTGCAGCGCATAGGCGGCGCCGTAGGCCTCGAGCGCCCACACTTCCATCTCGCCCAGGCGCTGACCACCGAACTGCGCCTTGCCGCCCAGGGGCTGCTGGGTGACCAGCGAGTAGGGCCCGATCGAGCGCGCGTGGATCTTGTCGTCCACCAAGTGGTGCAGCTTCAGCATGTACATGATGCCGACCGTGACGTTCTCGTTGAACGCCTCACCGGTACGACCATCGAACAGGATCGCCTGGCCACCGCGGGGCAGCCCGGCCTTCTCGAGCGTGGTCTTGACCTCGGTCTCGATCGCACCGTCGAACACCGGCGTCGCCATGTGCACGCCCCGACGCAGCTTGTCGGCGAAGCGAATGACGTCCTCCTCGGGGAGGCTGTCCACGAAGCGGTCGGCCTCCGCGTTCTCGTAGATCTTCTTGAGCTGCTTGCGCAGCACGTCGGTGTTGTAGTTGCTCTGCATGTAGCGGTCGATCTGGTTGCCCAGCTCGCGCGCCGCCCACCCGAGGTGGGTCTCGAGGATCTGCCCGACGTTCATGCGCGAGGGCACGCCCAGCGGGTTGAGCACGAGATCGACCGGGGTGCCGTCCTCGAGGTACGGCAGATCCTCGACCGGCATGATCCGCGAGATCACGCCCTTGTTGCCGTGGCGGCCGGCCATCTTGTCGCCGACCTGCAGCTTGCGCTTGATGCAGACGTAGACCTTGACCATCTTGATGACGCCGGGCGGCAGCTCGTCGCCCTTGGTCAGCTTCGCGATCTTCTCGCGGAAGATGGTCTCGATTTCGTCGAGGTCCTTCTCGAGTCGACGCGCCAGCGCCTCGACCAGCTCGGTGTCCTCGGCGGTGGTCAGCGCGAACTGACCCCAGAAGCGCCGCGGGATCTTCGACAGCCCCTCTTCGTTCAAGACCACGCCGGCGTCGCACAGCACCGCGCCGGTGTCGTCGACGAGCTTGGCCGCCGTGGTCTTGCCCTTCATCACCTCGCGGATGCGGTTGTAGTAGCCGTCCGAGACGATGTTGACGTTGTCGTTGCGGTCCTTGATGAGCTTGTCGCGCTCGTGATCCTCGATTTGCGAGGCGCGGGTGTCCTTGTCGACGCCCTTGCGCGCGAACACGCGAGCGTCGATGACGATGCCGGACACGCCCGGCGGCAGCCGCAGCGAGGTGTCGCGCACGTCGCCGGCCTTCTCGCCGAAGATCGCCCGCAGCAGCTTCTCCTCGGGCGACAGCTGGGTCTCGCCCTTGGGCGTGATCTTGCCGACCAGGATGTCGCCGGCCTTCACCTCGGCGCCGATGCACACGATGCCGGCCTCGTCGAGGTTGCGCAGGGCTTCCTCGCCGACGTTCGGGATGTCGCGCGTGATCTCTTCTTTGCCGAGCTTGGTGTCACGCGCGACGCACTCGAACTCCTCGATGTGCAGCGACGTGTAGGTGTCGTCGCGGATGAGCCGCTCCGACACGAGGATCGAGTCCTCGAAGTTGTAGCCCTGCCACGGCATGAACGCGACCAGCACGTTCTGGCCCAGCGCCAGCTCGCCGCGCTCGGTGGCCGAGCCGTCGGCGATGACATCGCCCTTCTTCACGCGGTCGCCCACGCGGACGATCGGCTTCTGGTTGAGCGCGGTGTTCTGGTTCGAACGCTCGAACTTGACCAGGTTGTAGATGTCGGGCTTGGCACCGAGGATCGAGCGGCTCTCGTCCTTGCTCGAGACCGGCTTGACCACGATGCGCGCGCCGTCGACCTGCTCGACGATGCCGTCGCGATCGGCCACCACGGTGGTGCCCGAGTCGCGCGCGACGTGCTGCTCCATGCCGGTGCCGATGAGCGGCGCATCCGGACGCAGGCACGGCACCGCCTGTCGCTGCATGTTCGAGCCCATCAGGGCGCGGTTGGCATCGTCGTGCTCGAGGAACGGGATCAGCGACGCGGCGACCGACACCAGCTGGTTCGGCGAGACGTCCATGAGCGTCACCTCTTGCGGGGCGACCATCACGAACTCCTCGTTGTAGCGGCACTGCACCTGATCGGCGGTGAGCTTGCCCTTGTCGTCGGTCTTGGCGTTGGCCTGGGCGATGTAGTGCCCCTGCTCCTGCAGCGCCGAGTAGTACGCGACGTCACCCGAGGCCACGCCGCCGTCGACCGAGCGGTACGGCGTCTCGATGAAGCCGAACTCGTTGATGCGTGCGTAGGTCGAGAGCGACGCGATGAGGCCGATGTTCGGACCTTCCGGCGTCTCGATGGGGCAGATGCGGCCGTAGTGGGTCTGGTGGACGTCGCGCACCTCGAAGCCGGCGCGCTCGCGGGTCAGACCGCCGGGCCCGAGCGCCGAGAGACGACGCTTGTGCGTGACCTCGGAGAGCGGGTTGGTCTGATCCATGAACTGCGACAGCTGGCTCGACGCGAAGTACTCCTTCACGACCGCGCTGACCGGCTTGGCGTTGATGAGGTCCGCCGGCATGAGCGCGTCCATCTCCTGGGACATGCTCATGCGCTCCTTGATGGCGCGCTCCATGCGGACCAGGCCAATGCGGTACTGGTTCTCCATCAGCTCGCCGACCGCACGCACGCGGCGGTTGCCGAGGTGGTCGATGTCGTCGATCTGACCGCGGCCGTTGCGGAGCTCGACCAGGTACTTGACCGTCTCGAGGATGTCGCGCTTGGTCAGGACCTGGGTCGCGAGGTCCTCGTCGAGGCCGAACTTGTGGTTCAGCTTGAGACGACCGACGGTCGACAGGTCGTAGCGGTCGGCGCGGAAGAACAGCGAGTCGAACAGGTTGCGCGCGGTGTCCAGCGTCGGTGGATCACCGGGGCGCAGGCGCCGGTAGATCTCGAGGATGGCCTCCTCCGAGCTGGTGAGCTTGTCCTGCAGCAGGGTGTCGCGCAGGAACGGCCCGACGTTGAAGTCGTCGATGAAGAGGATGCGGAAGCTCTTCACGCCCGACTCGCTCAGGCGCGCGATGTGCTCCTCGCTGATGTCCTCGTTGCAGTTGAGCAGCACCTCGCCGGTGTTGTCGTCGATGGTGTCCTCGGCCGCGACCTTGCCGGTCAGCTCCTCGGAGTCCATCGGCAGGCGCTTGATGCCGGCGTTCTTCATGCGCTTGATGTGCGCACGCGAGATCTTGCGGCCCTTCTTGACCAGCACCTCGCTGGTCTCGGGGTCGATGATGTCGCCAGCGGCACGCTGACCACCGAGCAGGTCGTAGTCGATGCCGCGCCACAGCTTGGTCTCGCCGCCGTCGCGCTCGATGAACACGGTCTCCTTCGAGTAGAAGAAGTCGAGCAGCTCCTGCGTGGTGTAGCCGAGCGCGCGCAGCAGCACGCTGGCGTACAGCTTGCGGCGACGATCGATGCGGACGTAGATGAGGTCCTTGTGGTCGAACTCGAAGTCGAGCCACGAGCCGCGGTACGGGATGACGCGCGCCGAGAACAGCTTCTTGCCGCTCGCGTGGGTCTTGCCGCGATCATGGTCGAAGAACACGCCAGGGCTGCGGTGCAGCTGGCTGACGACCACGCGCTCGGTGCCGTTGATGATGAAGGTGCCGTGCTCGGTCATCAGCGGGATTTCGCCGAAGTAGACCTCCTGCTCCTTCACGTCGCGGATCGACTGGGTGCCGGTTTCGTCGTCGACGTCCCACACCACCAGGCGCACGACGACCTTGATGGGCGCGGCGAACGTCATGCCGCGGGCGCGGCACTCGTCCTCGTCGTACTTGGGGCGGTCGAGCGCGTAGCTGACGAACTCGAGCGAGCTGGTCTCGCCGAAGTCCTTGATCGGGAACACGCTCTTGAAGACCGCCTGCAGACCCACGTCCTCGCGCTCGTCGGGCGGGATGTCGTGCTGCAGGAACTTGTCGTAGGAGCGCTTCTGGATGTCGATCAGGTTGGGAACTTCGACGATCTTCTTCAGTTTTCCGAAGTTCTTGCGGACCCTGAAGTTGTTCTGGACGACCTGTGGCATCGAGATTTTCCCTGCTTGGCTGCGAGTTCCGGCCGTGCGGCCAGCTGACGCGATTCAGTTGTGGTGCCTTGCGAGCCTCTCGAGCCCGCCCCCACCCTCCGGCACGCCGTGCCGGCTTCGGGTGGGGTCGGGAGAACCGGCCGCGGCGGAGCTCGAAAGGCTCGTCCGCCGCGGTCGGCAACCGGGACCGACTACTTCATCTCGGCGTCGGCGCCGGCTTCCTTCAGCTTCTTGACCATCGTCTCGGCCTCTTCCTTCGAGACGCCTTCCTTCACGGTGGCGGGCGCGCCGTCGACCATGTCCTTGGCTTCCTTCAGGCCGATGCCCGGGATGAGCTCGCGGACCGCCTTGATGACGTTGATCTTCTTGTCGCCGCCGTTCTTGATGACGACGGTGAACTCGGTCTTCTCCTCGACCGGCGCGGCCGCAGCCCCGCCACCGCCACCGGCCGCCGCAACGGCCACCGGCGCGGCCGCCGAGACGCCCCACTTACCCTCGAGCTCCTTCACCAGCGCGGCGATCTCCATCACCGGGAGGTTGGAGAGGTACTCGACGACTTGATCCTTCGTGATGTCTGCCATGGTTCGATTCTCTTCTTGCTTGTGATCTGAAATCTGGTTGGTTGGATGGCCTTGGCCGCGACGCGGCAAGGCGGTGCACTACGCCGCTTCGAGCTTCTCTTTGCGGGCGTTGAGCACGTTGAGCAGCCCCTGCGCGGATGCTTGCAGCACGCGCACGAACTGGGTGGCGGGGGTGTTGAGCAGCGCCAGGAACTGCGCCTTGAGCTCGCGCGGACCGGGCATGTTCGCGAGTGCGACCACGCCATCGGCGTCAAGCATCTTGCCGTACGCGACGCCGCCCTTGAGCTTGAACTTGTCGTTGTCCTTGGCGAAGTCACGGGCGACGCGGGCCGCCGCGCCGGGATCGTCGGGATGGAACGCGAGACCGCTGACGCCCTTGAGCAAGGGGGTGGCGGCCGCGTGATCCGTCTCTTGGATCGCGAAGCGGATCGTGGAGTTCTTGTAGACGTGGTAGCTGCACCCCGCCTCGCGGAACTTGCCGCGCAGCTCGTTGACGCTGGCGACGGTGAGTCCCGCGAACTCCACCAGCACGAACGCGCTGGCCTGCGACAGCTCCTCACGGAGCTTGCTGCTGAGTTCTTGTTTCTGTGTGGTGTCCATCGAGGATAGGACCTACTTTGGGTGGCCTTCCGCGGCGACCGACTGCGTGGCACGTACGGTCGTCCGGTTGGTGGGAACGTCGTTGGGAAGGCGACCTTTGCGGTCCTCGAGGGAACGGCGCGCGGGCTCTCCTTCCACTCTCATGCGGGCTACCGATCGATGCTCTCGGTGTTTCGCGTCGTGCCGACGACGGCCTGCGGTCTCGGAGTGGTGCTCGGTGGCGAACACCGAGCGTGTGGAGATGAAGTGGAACGAGGTGCGCGCCTCCTTGCGAAGTCGAGTTGGCGGTGACCCTCCAGGGGACGCGTCGGGGCGTGCCGGGGGTGCGAAGGGTGCGAACGGATAGCAAGACCCGTTCCGCTGTGCAACCCCTTGCCCGTCCGGCGTGCGCGCGCGCCCACAGGCCCCCGCGGCGCGCCGTCACCGGGCCGTTGCCGGGTCGGCGCGACCTGCGACCGTGCGTTGACGCATGGATTCGGCGAAGCGGCCGGCGTCAGCCCGGGGGCTCGGTGTACTCGGCCAGGTCGCCGCCGCCGACCTCGTAGAGCGAGTCGCCGCCGGTGGCCCAGAAGTGGTGGAGCGCGCCGAAGCCCATGCCCTCGACCAGCGAGCCGCCGGTCCCGGCGTAGCTGAACAGGTTCTCCTGCACCCATCCGAGGCTTGGATCGAGGCGGTACTGCCCGATGAAGTCGCTGGTCATGTCCGAGACGTAGACGTACGGGATCCCGGTGTTCGGATCGGTCACGACCTCCATGCCGTCCATGTGGTCGCCCGCGAGGGTCGGATACACGAACGCGAGCCCCCAGGTGTCGTCGCTCGCGTCGTGCTGGAACACGCGGCGGTTCGACTCGTTCGACGCGTACCACACGCCGTGCACGTCGTCGTAGCCGATCTCCGCGAAGTGGTTGGCCCAGCCCGGCGGGCTGGTGATCACCGCGGTCGCACCACCGGCGAGCATGTACTCGGTGATCGCGCCGCCGCCGATGTAGATGCGATCGTCGAGGGCCAGGAGCTCCGACGAGCTCGGCTGCGGCGTGCCGAAGAACGGCAGCGTCTGCACCCACGAGAGCGTGCGGCCCTCGATGGGGCCCGGCGCATCGGCGTTGTCGGGGTGCTGGTTGGGCTCGAGCTTGCCGTCGCCATCGGTGTCGAGCAGCGCGACCGTGTACACGTCGATGCCACCGTTGCCGAGCACGTAGATGGTGTCGTCCCAGCTGTCGACGTCGTAGCCGCCGAGGAACGCGGTGCCGCCGGTGTGGAAGTCCGCGAACTGGAAGTACTGCCCGGTCGGCACCATGGTCCCGAGCGGCTGCAGCACCTCGCAGGTGCCTGTGCCCTGATCGCAGCCCTCGCCCTGGCCCGGGTCACAGACCTCGAGCAGCTGCCACGCCGGCGGCATCGCGGCGGCGTTGCACTGCATGACCTTCTGCCCTTGGCAGTGGTACTGCCCGGCGAGACACGCCACGCAGCCGGTACCTTCGAGGCACAGATCCGGCGCGCAGTCCTGGCTCTCGACGAGGCTGCCGTCGTCGCCACACTCCATCGCGACGTTCTCGCTGGTGCAGTAGACACCCGCCGCCTTCTCGGCGCAGAAGCCCGACACGCCCACGTCGTACTTGGTGCTGGGCGCCTCCGATCCGCCGTCGGAGCCGATGCCATCGCCGGAGTCTCCGCCCCCGCTCGAGCCGCCGCCCGTGATCGTGATGCCGGTCAGCGAAACCCCGCCACCGGGCGAGCGATCGCCCCCGGCATCGGCACCGCACCCCATCAGCGACAACCCTACGGCCCAACGGATGTGCTTCATCGCCTGCAACGCCCCCGCAGGTCGTGGTGCCCTGGCGCCAAGAGGTTCCCGCGGGCCGTGCATCGAGCGCGCGCCCGGCGTGCCGGGGGACGGTGGCCCGAACGCAAACGGGCGTCGCAGCTGCTGCCGCGACGCCCGCTCGGGTCGAACCGCCGGGGCGGTGCGAATCAGTTCTTCTCGACCAGCGCCGCGACCTCGTTGGTGTCGATGCGCAAGCCGGGGCCCATCGTTGCGCTCACGGTAAGGCTCTTCCAGTACTTGCCCTTGGCGGTCTGCGGCTTGAGGCGCTGCAGCTGCTCGAGCAGGGCGACCAGGTTCTCGCGGATCTTCTCGGGTCCGAACGAGATCTTCCCGATCGGCGCATGCACGATGCCGGTCTTCTCGGTGCGGAACTCGATGCGACCAGCCTTCAGCTCGCGCACGGCCCGGGCGACGTCCATCGTGACCGTGCCGACCTTCGGGTTCGGCATCAGGTTGCGGGGACCGAGCACGCGACCCAGGCGACCGACCAGACCCATCATGTCGGGCGTCGCGATCGCGCTGTCGAAGTCGAGCCAACCACCCTGGATCTTCTCGACCAGGTCCTCGGCGCCGACCAGGTCGGCACCGGCGGCGTTGGCCTCGCTCGCGCGCTCACCCTTGGCGAACACCACCACGCGCACGGTCTTGCCGGTGCCGTGGGGCAGCGCGCAGCTCGAGCGGATCATCTGGTCGGCGTGCTTGGGGTTCACACCCAGGCGCGCGGCGACGTCGATGCTCTGATCGAACTTCGTCTTCGAGACCTCGGTGACGAGGCGGCATGCCTCCTCGAGGGTGTATCGCTTCTGCGGATCGACGCTCGCACGCTCTTTGACGTAACGCTTGCCCATGGGGTCGTATCGACTCCTGCGAGGTCCGAACGGGCGTGAACGCCCTCCCTCGCTGCTGCTCGTGATGTGCCGTCTTGGCCGGGATTGGCGTCGACGGCGATCGCACTGGAGACCGACGCCGTCAGTCGACGACGTCGAGGCCCATCGAACGCGCGGTGCCGGCGATGCTGCGCGCGGCAGCCTCGACGTCGAACGCGTTCATGTCCTTGAGCTTGAACTCGGCAATCTCGCGCACCTGCTTGTGCGTGACCTTGCCCTTCTTCACCTTGTTCGGCTCGCCGGAGCCGCCTTCGATGCCGGCGGCCTTCATCAGCATCACCGAGGCCGGCGGGGTCTTGGTGATGAACGTGAAGGAGCGGTCCGAGAACACCGTGATCTCGACGGGGATCACCGTGCCCTTGTCCTTGGCAGTTCGTGCGTTGAACTGCTTCACGAACTCCATGATGTTGACGCCCTTCGAACCCAGCGCTGGGCCGATGGGCGGTGCCGGCGTGGCCTCACCACCCTTGCACTGCAACTTGACGATCGCGGTTACCTTCTTCATGGCGAAATCCTGCGGGCAACGGGGGCGGCGGACGGCATCAGCTGGCCACCGGCTCGACTTCGGCGAAGTCGACGGTCACGGGCGTGGGACGCCCGAAGATCGAAACGGACATCTTCACCTTGCGCTTGTCGCGGTCGACGTCCTCGACCTCGCCGGTGAAGTTGGCGAACGGCCCGCTCTTGACGCGGACATGGTCGCCGACGTTGTAGGTGACATCGGGCACCACCACCTGGACCTCGGCCTGCGGCTCGGTCTGGCCCAGCGTGCGGGCCATCTCCGAGGCCGGCACCGCGCGCGGCGTGTTGCCGCCGAGGAAGCCGGTGACCTTCGGTGTGTTCTTGACGAGGTGCCAGGTCTCCTTCGTGAGTTCCATGTTCACGAAGAGGTAGCCAGGATCAGCTTGCGGTTGGTCTTGACGGTCTTCTTGCCGCGCCGCTCCGTGACCTGCTCGCTCGGGACGTAGATGTCACCGAACAGCTCCGCGATGGGCTTGCCCTTGATGCGGTCTTCGAGCGCTCGCTTGACCGAGTTCTCGTAGCCCGAGAAGGTGTGCACGACATACCATTCCATGGGGATCTGCCTCTCGTCGCCCTACCGCGCTAGATGCCGTAGAGGAGGTCGGTCACCTTGGACCAGACGGTGTCGATGCCGGCGAGGATCACCGAGCAGATGAGGGTCATGACGATCACGACCATGGTCGCCACGCGGACCTCGGCCTTCGTCGGCCATGAGACCTGCGACACCTCGGTCACGACCTCGGTCACGTACTGGAACCAGTGCGGCTTGCGCCACGCCCACGCGGTGGCGATGAGCGCGACCGTGATGCCGATGATCTGCGACTTGAGCTCGTTGGCGCGACCGACCTGCGGCCAGTAGCTCCACACCGCGGCCCAGATGTCCTCCACCGCGTGGGCCAGCACCCACGCACCGAGGAAGGCGCCGAGCACGAACACGAGATGCGCCCAGCGACGGGGGTCGAACTCCCGTGCCGTGGTCGGCTTTCGTTTGCTTCGGCGCGCGCGCGACATGATGACTGCTTCTCCTGGTGACCCACCCGAGCTTCGCGGCGGGTCGTCCCCGCGACCGCTGCCGCCCAGCGACCCGCGGAGGTGTCGCGGGCGACACGTGCGGGCGAAGGAGGTGGTCCGTCGAGGATGATGCGAGCTCGGTCATTTCTGACCGAGCGGCAGGGCGTGAGGGGCTCGAACCCCCGGCCTGCGGATTTGGAGTCCGCTGCTCTACCAACTGAGCTAACGCCCTGTGCGAACGATTGCCTCGCCTGCGATCTCGCCACGGCCCACGAGGGGCGCGATGGCGGAGCTCCCACGGACGAGGGCTACTTGGTCTCCTTGTGATCCGTGTGCTTCCGGCAGAAGCGGCAGTACTTCTTGAGATTGAGCTTCTCGGGCGTGTTACGTCGGTTCTTCATCTTGGAGTAGTTCCGACGCTTGCACTCTTGGCACTCGAGCGAAATGATGATGCGGTGTCCGGCGGCCATGGGGTCGTCTTCGGGCGAAGGGTGCGAACGGATAGCAAGACTCGTTCCGCGTTGCAACCGGCCCGAGGGTGATCGCGCTCGGGGTCGTCGGGGGCACCGATGCGGGGCGACGGGCGGGGCGACGGACGCCGGCGGGCGGGGCCGCGGGCGAATTGGGCCCCCCAACCGGGTGGGTCACGGGCGCCGGCGAAGCCCTCGCGTGAGCGGGCTCGCTTGGCCGATCACCCGCCGGGGCGGACGCGAGATCGTCCGTCGCTGCGCGAGCCTCCCCGCGGGGACTCGACCCCGACGGCGGTGCGCCGTGGAGCCCTCGACCGGATTTGAACCGGTGACCTCATCCTTACCAAGGATGCGCTCTACCAACTGAGCTACGAGGGCGAACGTGGAGCGAAGGGGGAGCGGGAGACGAGGCTCGAACTCGCGACATTCAGCTTGGAAGGCTGACGCTCTACCAACTGAGCTACTCCCGCTTGGTGCCCTCGCGACCGGGGTCGCGAAGGCGGTGCCGAACTCGGGCAGGTGCCCGAGGGCCGGCGGTGGATGGGGTAGGATTCGAACCTACGAAGCGGTGACGCGGCGGGTTTACAGCCCGCTCCCTTTGGCCACTCGGGAACCCATCCTCGAGGTGTCGCGGACTCGGGCGAGCCGACGACGTCATGACGTGGTGGACCAGGTGCCCCCTCGCGGGTCGAGGGCGTGGCGCGAACGCAGAGCTGGCGATGGGATTCGAACCCGCAACCGCCTGATTACAAATCAGGTGCTCTACCGTTGAGCTACGCCAGCGTGGGGGACGTGCAGGGCCTCCTTCGACCGGGGTTGCGGTCGGGGCCGCGTCTATATCCGCTGCTCCGGACTTGGTCAAGGGCAACGCCGTGGGTACGCGTGCTCGCACGGCGTCACGGCGAAAGCGGGGTCATCGGCGGCACGAAGAGCTTGCGGTCCGCGGCGCGCGGAGCCGGCCCGTCCTCGCCCGGGGGCGCCGAGGTACCCGTGGGGCGCTCCGGCCCCGCGGTCGCAGGCTCGCCCGCGAGGCGCGCGAGCGGCTTGCCGAGGTCGGCATCGTCGCCGTGCAGGGCCGCCTGCAGGTGGGAGAGCTTGGCCTCGGTCTGCGCCGTGAACTCGCTCTCGTAGCCCAGTCGACGCGCCGTCTCGAGGTTCTTCTCGAACACCCAGATCGCCTTGTCGACGATCGGTCGGATCTGCTTCTTGAGCTCGTCGTAGTAGATCTGCTTGTGGCGCGCGTCGAGCCACGCGGGCACGGGCGCGTACATCAGCGCGTCGTAGAACTCGCTGAAGAGCGTGCCGAGCTGGAAGCCCGCGGCCGAGACCCAGAACATGTGCTTGGCCTTGATGGTGGCGTTGTAGGCGTCCTGGGCCGCGACCAGCAGCTCGAGCTTCTGCTTGAAGCGCGCCGCCATGACCTTCTCGGGCAGCTCGATGGTCACCTCGCGGAAGCGACGGTGCAGGATCGCAGCGCGGTAGAACCTCGCCATGCCGACGAAGTAGTAGGTGCTGAAGCGCTCGCTGGCGTCGCGCTCGGCCTGCACGAAGACCTCGTCGGCGTGGGTGAGCACGCGATCGGCATCGTCGAAGCGATCGAGGTTGAACAGCGCGTAGCCCTGCCGCGCGAGCGCCTCGATGCGCGTCGAGGGCAGCTGCCCCGGCGCCACCGCGACCGCCTCGAAGCTGCGCGCCGAGGCCTCCCAGCGCCCGAGCTCCGCCTCGCAAGCACCACGCCGGGCGTAGGCGATCGCGGCATCCTCGGCGCGGCCGTGGCGATCGAGGTACGCGTCCCAGGTGCGCACCGCGGCCGCACAGTCGCGCAGGTCCTCGTGGGCCTGGGCCAGCCCCAGCAGGGCGCGGCGTCGCTGCTCCTGCGTGGCCGCGGCCTCGCCCACCACGCGACCGAACAGCGCGACCGCCTCGGCGGCGCGCTCCTGCTGCAGTGCGTCCTCGGCCTCACGCAGCGCACCGGCGAGATCGCGGGGCGCATCGGTGGCGTCGACGGTCGCACCACCGCCGCGGTCGTCCGCGTCCGACGGCGTCGTGGTGGCACCACCGCGACGAGGCCCGCACGCGACCGACACCGCGAGCAGCAGCAGCGTCGTTGCGCGCGCGTGGGAGGGGACCATCGACGCCATCGCCTTCGCCTGACAACGCCGCGATGCCGGCGTTCCCGCGCCTCGCGGCCCCCGCGACGGGGGCGGCACCGGCCGCCGCGCTAGGGTGCCTTCGCGGCGGGGGCCGCCGGCGCCGCGCCCTCGTTGCCGAAGCGCGCGATGGTGTCGCGGGCCATCAGCACGGCGGGCTGGAACTTGACGTCGGTCGAGAGGTTCTCGGCCGCGAGCACGGCCTCGAGCGCGCTGGCGCACTCGGGACACGCGGTACCACCGTGCAGCATCTTCGAGGGCAGCCAGGCCATCGTCACGCGCGCGTCGGGGTTGCGGACCTTGTAGGCCTTGGCGATCTCGGCGGCGACCTTGGGATCGTTGTCGGCCAGCTTGGCCAGCTCGAACGCCGCCTTCTCGCGTGCGAACCAGTTGGCGTTCGAGTCGCGCAGGGTCTCGAGGTAGCAGTCCTTGCCGGCCTTGCACTTCTTGGCCAGCGCGATGCCCTCGCTCCACTGCGCCATTTCCTTCTTCACCGCCGGATCGGTGGCGGCCGCGATGGCCTCCTCGACCTTGCCGATTTCCTCGGGGCTGGCGGCGAGCACGGCGAAGCGCGCGGCGTCCCATCGCGGCTTGAGCACGAACTCCTTGGTCACTGCGTCCTTCGAGAACTCGGCCGACTTCATCGCGTTGATGAGGCAGTCGACCGCCGCGGGCCCGCCCACGCGCCCGAGCGCCTCGAGCATCGCGAACATGACGTCGGGCTCCTTGCTGGTCAGGGAGCACAGGCACAGCGCCTCGGCGGCGCGCGGGTCACCGATGAGACCGAGTGACTGCGCAACCACGGCCCGCAGCGAGGTGAGCGCGATGCCGAGACCGCCGTCGTCGGCCTCGGCGTCCTCCTCGCCCTCCTTCTTGTCCTTCTTGGCATCGGCCGGCGGCGCCTCGCAGTCCTTGCGGGGATAGGCGGCCAGCAGCGCGTCGAGGGCCTTGGGCGAGCCCATGGCGCCGAGGATGCTGGCGGCGGTCTGCGTGACCACGAACTGGTTCAGCCCCTCGCCCTCGTTCTGCGCCATCGCCTGCGCGAGCAGCTTCTGCACCTCTTCGTGCTTGCCGTTCAGCATCTCGATGACGCGCGGGATCGCCGGGTCACCGATCGCCACCAACGCCTGCTTGGCGCGGACGGCCACGTTCTTGCTCGTGCCGGCATCGGGCACGCGGAACGCCACGGTGAGCAGCGCGTCGACGGCCTTCGGGTCACCGATCTGGCCCAGCGCGGTCGCGGCCGCACGGTGGACGTTGGTGGGCTGCTTGTCGCGGGGCTGTTGCATCGCATCGATGAGCACGTCGACCGCCCGCTTGTCGCGGAGCGCACCGAGGGCCTCGGCCATCAGCATGCGAACCTTGCCGTTCTCCTCGTCGTTGCCGCCGTCGTTCTTGGGGTTTTGGATCAGCTTCTTGAACTCGTCGATGACGGTCTGGACGCTGTCGGCGGCCTTGGCCTTGCGGATGCCCTCGAGCGCGAGGATCGAGCGCTTGCGGGCCTCGACGCTGCCGTCGAGCGCGAGCGCCTTGTTCCAGATGACCGAGCCCTCCGGGCGACCGACGTCGCGCAGCATCACGAGGATCTTCTCGTGATGCTCCGGCACCTCGTCCCAGACCTCGGCGAACACCGGGATCACCTTCTCGGCGAACTCCTGCAGGCGGTCCTTGTTGTCGGGCGAGGTCACGACCGTCTTGGTCAGCTCCTCGAGGCCCGAGAAGCCCGCGGCGCGCTTGCTGCTGTCGCGAATGCGCTCGATGTGCGTCTCGAACTTGTAGGGGTCGGGCTCCTTGCACGCACCGGCCAACAGCGCGAGCGAGAGCAGGGACGCAGACAGCAGCTTTTGGACGCTCGACTTCATGGGGACCTCCGGTCGTCGCCGGCATGACGCCGGCGGCGCTGTTGGGCGTTTAGCGACGGCTGACGCGTCGCTTGCCCGGCTTGGGGATGCGTGCGCGCGGCGAGAGCTTCTTCTTGGGCGCGTTCGCCGGGGTCTCGGCGCGGGCGGGGACGTCGGCACGGGTGGCTCGCACGCCGCGGAAGCGCGCCTCGGGCTCGGCCTCGGGCGGCGACGGGGGATCGGCCGGCAGCGCGTTGTGCCGCACGATCACCGTCGGCTCGTCGTCGACGGTGTCGCGCGCGGGCTCGGCCCGCTCGGTGCGCTTGGGTGGCGCGCGTCGCTCGGGTGCGCGATCGAGGGTCACGGCGCGCTCGGCTCGCTCGGGTGCCCGCGTCACCGCCGGCGTCGGTCGACGCGCGGTGGTCGTCACCGGGCGCGTGCGTGCGGCGGCGACCCGCGGCTTCTCGCGGGCCGGCGGCGGCTCGGCGCCCATGCGCACGTTGCCCTTGAACGCGGCGCCATCGGCTACGACCAGCCGCGGCGCGTTGATGTCACCGACCAGCTTGGCGCCGGCGTGCAGCGTGACGCAGTCGCGCGCGGTGACGTTGCCGATCACGACGCCGGAGATGACCACGTCGTGGGCGTCGACCTCGGCCGCCACGATGCCACCGGGCGCGACGTACAGCGTCTGCGTCAGCGAGATCGCGCCGTCGATGCGGCCCTGCACGTGGAGGTCCTCCTCGCCGCTGACGCGCCCGAGCACGCGGATGTCGGGCCCGATGACGGTGCCGTTGGTGCTGCCGCCCAGGGGTGTGCTCGCGTGGGTTGTGCGGGCCATGGGTCAGCCATCCATGTCGACGGAGCCCTTGAAGGACGCTCCATCGGCGATGAGAACGCGGGGCGCCCGGATGTCTCCGACCACGCGACAGTTGCTCTTGAGCTCCGCGCGCTCGGTGGCATGGATGTCACCGGTGACGGTCCCGTGGATCGTGATGGTGGAGGTCTCGACGTTGGCCTCGACCACGCCGCTCTCCTCCACGAAGATGTTCTCGCGCAGGCTGACGCGGCCCTTGACGGTCCCCTGCACGACGAGGTCCTCGTCGCCGGTGATCTCGCCGTCGATGACGATGGTGCTGCCTATGACGGTGTTGGCCATGATGCTTGCTGCTTTGCGAAGGGGCGCGCGTGCGAGCCGAGGGAACGGCGCGGGCGAAATCGGGGTCGGAAGCGGGAATTCGGGCGGCGCGGGCTAGCGGCCGCGGCCCAGGCCGTCGGGGAGCTGGACGTCCATCTCCACGGCGCCGTCGAAGCGCGCGCCGTCGTGGATCATGACGCGGGGGGCACGGACGTTGCCCACGACCTGGGCGCCGCGCTCGATGGTGATGGAGCGGCTGGCCACGATGTCTCCGCGGACCTCACCGTGGACCTCGACGCTCGAGACGTCGAGGTCGGCCTCGACGATGCCGCCGGGCGCGACCACCAGGTGGCCGACCAGGGCGACGCTGCCCTCGAGTCGACCCTCGACGACGAGATCTTCCTCACCGGAGAGGGCACCGCGCACGGTGATCTGCGGGCCGAGGACGCAGGTGGTGGTTCGTGGGGCGGCGGCGGCCATCGGCGCTTCGTGCTCTCGTCCTTCCGGTGGAAACCGGCGGGCGCAGGCTAACAACGCCGCATCGGGGCGGTCAAGCGCGCCCGGGCCCGGTGCCGCGACGCACCCATGCGGGGTTTCGGGCATGCTCGGGCGCGCTGGGGCGGACCTCGCGTGGGCCCGCGCGAACGGCCACGCAGTCGGGGTAACAACGCCGTGCGCACGGGCGATCGAGCGAGACGCGAGGTCGCCATGCTCGTCGCAGACCCCCACCCCACGCCGGTCCTCCCGCCAACTTTCATGCGACCCCGACACGCCGACGACGAGCCGATCTCACGCACCGACTTGCTCGACGTCTTCGTCGCGGCCGAGCGGCCAGACCCGAGCACCCATCTGGTCGGCACCGAGCTGGAGAAGTTCGGCGTGCGCGTGCCCGCCGATGGCGGGCCGCTGTTGCCGATCGACTACGGTGACATCGCAAACGTGCTCGCCGCGCTGTGCGAGCGCCACGGCTGGGAGATCGGGCCCGACCACGGCATCGACGGCGAGGTCGTCGAGCTGCGTCGCGATGGTGCCTCGATCACGCTCGAGCCCGGCGGTCAGCTCGAGCTGAGCGGCAAGCCGCTGCAGACCATCCACCAGACCTGCGGCGAGTTCACCCAGCACTACCGCGAGCTGCACGACGTCTCGCTGCCATTGTCACTGTCGTGGTTCGCGGCGGGCTTCCACCCCTTCGCGACCCGCGACGAGCTCAACTGGATGCCCAAGGGCCGCTATCGCGTGATGCGGGAGTTCTTGCCGACCCGCGGTGCGCGTGGGCTCGACATGATGCTGCGCACCTGCACCGTGCAAGCGAACTTCGACTTCGCGTCGGAGCAGCAGTGCGGCAGCCGCATGCGGGTCGCCAACGCGATCGCGCCGGTGGTGGCCGCGATGTTCGCCAACTCGCCGCACGTCGAGGGCCGCGACACCGGACTGCGAACCGCCCGCAGCACGGTGTGGACCGACGTCGACAACGATCGCTGCGGCACCCCCGACTTCGTGTTCGACGGCCAGCCCTTCTCGTACGAGCGCTACGTCGACTGGGCGATCGACGTGCCGATGTTCTTCGTCAAGCGCGATGATCGCTACCATCCGCACCACGTGCCGTTCTCGCAGTTCATGCGCGAGGGCTTCACCGACGCGCAGGGCCGCCATCACACCGCGACGTGGGCCGATTGGATCACGCACATGTCGACGGTGTTCCCCGAGGTGCGGCTCAAGCCGTTCATCGAGTTCCGCTCGGCCGATGCGGTATCGTCGAAGTACGTGTGCGCCCTGCCGGCGCTGCTCAAGGGCATCCTCTATAGCGACGACGCCTGCGAGGAGCTGTGGCAGCGACTCGGGGGCCTGGACGCCGGCGCCCGCGCGCAGCTGTGGTTCGAGGCCCGGCACGCGGGTCTGTCGTCGGCGCTGCTCCAGCCACACGCGCAGCGGATGCTCCAGCTGGCCCGCGAGGGCCTCGAACGCGCGGACGTGCGCGACGATCGCGGCCGCACCGAGGCGCGCTTCCTCGACCGCCTCGAGCCGCTGGTGCGTGGCGGACAGAGCCCGGCCGATCTCGTGCTCGAGGAGGTCGGCGGCCACGCCGGCCGCACGCCCGAGGGCCAGCGCGCGCTGGTGCGGGCGCACTACTTCGCCGGCGTCGAGCCATAGTTCGCAGCCCAAAAAGCAGCGCGCCGCGGCAGCTCGCGCTACGATCGCCAGCGATGCTGCCCCGCAGCCTCGCCCGGTCGAAGGGTGCGCTCGGCTTCGCGCTGACGCTGTGCTCGTGTGGCGCGAAGCCCTGGGCCGAGCCCGCGCCGGCCGGACCCGCGACCGCGGTGCCGCAGGCCGCCGGCGAGACCGCGCCGCCGGTGGTGACACCGCCGCCGCCCGAGCCGACCGCGATCGAGAACGACGCCAGCCGAGCAGCGCACCTCCACGTGCAGACGCGCGCGGCCGGCAGTGCCCTGCCCGCGCGCGACGACGTGCCCTACCAGCCGATCGAGCGCGCGAAGGCGGCGCTGCAGCACTTCCACACCGCGCTGCGCGAGCTCGAAGGCGGCAGGGACGCCGACGGCAAGGTCCGCGTGCTGGTGTACGGCTCGTCGTCGGTCGCCGTCGATCGCTACACCGGCTATCTGCGCGGCTACCTGCAGCAGCGCTTCGGTGACGGCGGCATCGGCTTCGTCGCCGCGGCGCCGTTGTGGCGATGGCATCGCCACAACGAAGTCGCGCTCACCAGCACCAAGGGCTGGAGCACCGAGCACGCGCAGAAGAAGACCACGCACCTGGGCGGTCACCTCGGCCTGCTCGGCGCCGCCACCTACGCCAAGCGCAAGCGCTCGTCGACGATCATCCGCGGTGGCACGCCGGAGTCGTTCACCGACTACGCCGACAGCGATCGCGTGACGCTGCATTACCTCGAGCAGCCCAAGGGCGGCCGCTTCACGGTCGAGCTCGGCGATCGCAAGCTCCGCACCGTGCCGACCCGCGGCAACGCGGTGGTCGCCAAGCAGCTCGAGGTCCCGAAGCGCGATGGTCCGCTGCCGCCGCTGCACGTGGTGCTGCAGGGCGATGGCGAGGTCGCGCTGCTGGGCGCGAGCTTCGAGCGCGACGAGCCCGGCGTGGTGGTCGACGCGCTCGGCATCGGCGGCACGCGGGCCGCCAACATGCTCGCGTGGGACGAGCCCGAGTGGGCCACGGCCGTCGCCGCGCGTACGGCCGACCTGTGGGTGCTCGCCTACGGCGCCAACGAGTGCATCGACGAGGACGAGGACATCGAGGTCTACCGCAACAACCTCCAGCGCGTGCTGCTGCGCCTGCACACCGCGGCACCCGACGCCAGCTGCGTGCTGGTGGGCCCGGTCGACTTCCCGGTGCAGGATCCCGAGACCCAGCTGTGGGGGCCACGCGCCCGGCTCTCGCAGATCATCGAGATCCAGCGCGAGCTCGCCGGCACCCAGGGCTGCGGGTTCTTCGACACCCGCGCGTGGATGGGCGGCGAGGGTTCGATGGACCGCTGGGTGGTCGCCGAGCTCGCCAAGGCCGATCACCTGCACTTCACCAAGCTCGGCTACCTGCACCTCGGGCGCGTGCTCGCGGATGCACTGATGTACGATCTCGACGCCGGCTGACGCCACCCGTCGTGCGACGTGGCACGCGGTGCCGCAGCCGTGGTACTGCAGCTTCGATGCCGTCACGCCTGCTGCCCACGCTGTCGGCCGTGCTCGCCCTCGCCTGCACACCGGCCGTGCACGGCCCCACCGCCGCGCCCCCGACGGTCGCGGTTGCGACCCCCGAGAGCCCGCCACCCGGCGCTGCGATCACGCCGCCTGCGGCCCTCGACGCCCGCGTGTCGGGCGAGCTGCTGCACGCCGACCTGCGGCGGCTCGAGCAGCTGCTGGTCGACAGCCACCCCGATGCCTTCAGCGGTGGCGGTGGCCGGGTCGCGTTCGCCCGCCGCTTCGCCGATGTCGCGGCGGCCATCGGCGACGACGGCATGAGCGTGGCCGAGTTCCTCGCGCGCGTGCAGCCACTGGTCGCGGCGGTCCGCGACGGCCACACCACGATCGGCTCGCCGCTGGCGGGCGACGGCGGCCGCCGTGCACAGCTCGAGCTGTCGATCGCCGGCGGTGAGATCTACGTGGCGGGGGTCACCGCGCCCGCCGATCGCCACTGGCTCGGCGCGCGCGTGAGCGGCGTGGCCGGGGTGGGCATCGCCGAGCTCGCCGCGCGCATGCAGACCCTGCGCGGCTACGACAACGCGTACACCAACCTCGTGCACCTGCGCGACGCGTTGGTGCGACCCGATGGCCTCGCGGCACTGCTGCGCTCGGAGGCCCCGCCGACCACGCTGGCGCTGGAGCTGTCGCCCGCCCACGGGGCGGCCGCGTCGTGGAAGGTGCCGTTCGCGAACGCAACACCGGCGATGCTGCGACCGCCGACCCACTACGAGGCGCCTTCGCTCGACGACGCCGGCATGGGTTGGGGCTTCGTCGACGGTTCGAAGTCCATCGCGGTGCTGCGCATCGCGTCGATGATGCGCTACCGCGAGGCCTTCGAGGTCTGGCGCGCGACCGGCTTCACCGCCAACCTCGGCGACCACCTCACCGCGGTCGCGAAGGCTGCCGCCCCCTACGACCGGCCGCGCAACGTCGACGAGGCCATCGCGTTGGTGCCCTCGGCGACCGCGACGATGACCGCGTTGATGTCCGAGATGGCCGAGCACCACACGCAGGTGCTCATCGTCGATCTGCGCGGCAACACCGGCGGGAACTCGGCGATGAACGCCATCGTCGGCTACTTCCTGATGCCGGTGAACGAGCTCGTCAGCCTCGACGAGGGCTACCAGATCCCGCGCTACTCGCAGCTGTGGCTCGACAACCACGACGCCACCCTCGACCAGCTGCGCGCG
This sequence comes from Deltaproteobacteria bacterium, assembly GCA_016709225.1. Classification (NCBI taxonomy): domain Bacteria; kingdom Pseudomonadati; phylum Myxococcota; class Myxococcia; species Deltaproteobacteria bacterium. The sequence continues at coordinate 3,085,174 of JADJEE010000001.1, forward strand.
CGGATCCCCGGCATCGAGCTCGGCGATTTCGACTTCTCGGAGGAACGGCGCTGGCGCGCGCACCATCGCGCGGCCGACCACGACACGCCGCCCGTCGACGACGTGCAAGCCCGCATCGATGCGTTCGTCGCCCAGGCCGACGCGATCCCGACCTTCGCCGCCGAGCTACGGGAGCGGCGATGGAGCGCGGGCTTCACCGGCCCGGTGGTGGTGGTCGGCGACGCCGACACCTACAGCGCGGGCTTCGACCTGCTGGCGATGCTGGTGCGGCGCGGCGCCACCTTCGTGGGCACGCCGTCGTCACAGGCGGGCAACTGCTTCATCGACGCGCTCGGCTACGAGCTCCCCTACAGCGGGCTGCGCGGCTCGATCTCCTACAAGCGCAGCCTCATGTTCCCCGACGATCCCGCGCGCGGCGAGCTGCTGCGCCCCGACGTCGAACTCACGTGGCGCGAGCTGGCGGCGCACCACTTCGACCCCGAGGCCGCGATGCAGCTGGCGATCGCCGCCGCCCGCACACGCGCCCGGCACGGACGCGCGCGGCGACCGTGAGTCCGACTCACGCAGGCGCGAGCCGATCGACGATCTCGCTGAGCTTGCCGAGCCCCTTGGTGATCTTCGCCAAGAACGATGGCTCGTGCGCGACGAAGGTGAAGCGCGGATGCTGCGACCACAGCTCGCGCAGGCGGGCGTCGAGCACCACCGCCTCGTCGTTGCTCTCGACCCGTGCCGGGTTGCCGCTCTCGATGGACAGGCCACCGACCGCGGCGGTCTCGAAGAAGATGACCTCGTCGTAGCGCGCGAGCTCGGCCTGCATCGAGCTGCCGACCGCTGCGAAGAACTCCTGCGCGGGTCCCGGCCAGTAGGCGGCACCATCGATCGTGCCGCGATCGCACAGCAGCACGCGCCGGGGATAGCGGGCCAGCTGCACCGCCTCGAGGTTGTACTGCACGTGGTAGATGGCCAGCTGCACCGCCCGCCGGGCCGGCGGATCGCTGGGCCGCGGGAAGCCGCCGCCGAGCAACATCGTGGCGGCCTCCGGCACCGTGACCAGCCGCGGTCCCAGCTCGCGGCGGAACAGATCGATCGCGGTGGTCTTGCCGGCCCCCGGGCCCCCGGTGACGACGATGCGTGGATGGGTCATGGGCTGCGAGCATGCGACGGCTGTGGCCCCGGAACACACCGACCCGGCGAGCGAGCCGCAGCGTCCCCCTCGTGGGTTGCGGCGGCGACTTGGGCCCGCCGCGACGATGGCACGCGCACCTGCCCGGGCGTGTACGCCGACGACGCGTGGGCGCTGGCGACCCGGCGGCCGGGCCTCCCACTGCGCGGGCCTGCCCGGAGCGCGCTTGCAATCGCAGCGCTGCGCAGCCCAAAGTTCTCCACCGTGGGCGACGACGAAGCGGCGCTGCTGCGTGCGTGGCGAGCCGGCGACAGCGCGGCCGGTGAGGCCTTCACGCGGGCGTACTACGGCAGCATCCTCGGCTTCTTCCGCCTGCGTGCACCCGAGGTGGCCGACGACCTGGCGCAGAAGACGTTCCTCGCCTGCGTCGAGGGCCGCTCGCACGTCGAAGCGGGCAACGTTCGTGCGTTCCTCTTCGGGATCGCGCGCAACCTGCTGCTGCGTCACCTGCGAGACCGCCATCGCGACCTCGACCTCGCGCACTTCGACGCCGGCCGACCGCAGAGCGTCCTCAGCCCCAGCGGCGTGATCGCACAGCGTCACGAACACTGGCTGTTGCTGCGCGCGCTCGAGCGGCTGCCCGACGACACCCAGCTACTGCTCGGGCTGCACTACGTGCAGGGCCTGCGCAGCCGCGAGATCGCCGATGTGCTCGGCGTCACCACGACCACGGTCACGACCCGGCTGTCGCGGGCCCGCGACGCCTTGCGAGAGCAGGTCGCGACGCTGCGCGCACCCGAGGCCGCCCGGCATGCCGTACTCGACGACCTCGAGGCGTGGGCGCGCTCGCTCGCGGGCCTCGTCGCCGGCGAGCCCAACGACTGAGCCTTGGCGCACGAGGGCCGCCCCAGCGCCGGCCCGTGTCCTGGCGGCGTTCGGCGGTGGATCCAGGCCTCACGGAACCCCGGCGTCGTTTTGGCAACCCCACTACGGGGTGACGGTGCGCGCGACGATCTCGAGGCCGCAACGCGGCTTGCGTCCGGGGACGCGGCTCGGCCGCTACTGTGTGGTGCGTCGCATCGGCGGCGGCGGCATGGCCGAGCTCTACCTCGCGCGGCTCGACGGGCCCAACCGCTTCGTGAAGCCGGTCGCGCTCAAGTTGATGCACGCACACCTGACGGACACGCCGGAGTTCGTCGGCATGTTCATGCGCGAGGCTAGGATCGCCGCGTCGCTGCAGCACCCCCAGATCGTCCAGGTGCTCGATGTCGGCGAGTACGACGGCGAGTACTTCCTCGCGCTCGAGTATGTGCACGGCCTCGACCTGCGTCGGGTGCTCGCCGAGCGTCGCGGGGTCCCGCTCCCGCTGGGCGCTGCGCTGCGCATCGTGCTCGACATCGCCACCGCCCTGCACCACGCCCACAGCCTGTGCGACGGCAGTGGTCGCCCGCTCGGCATCGTCCACCGCGACGTGTCGCCGAGCAACATCCTCATCGCCTACGACGGCGCGGTGAAGCTGACGGACTTCGGCATCGCGCACATGACCGAGCAGACCCACGTCACTGCGACCGGCGCGCTCAAGGGGAAGCCGGGCTACATGTCGCCCGAGCAGTGCCTGCAAGAGCACATCGACGCGCGCAGCGACGTGTTCGCGCTCGGCGTGGTGCTCTACGAGCTGACGACCGGCCGCGCGGCATTCCCCGGCGACATGATCGCGACGATGAACCGCATCCTCGACGGTCGCTACACGGCGCCGGGGCAGCTCGTCCGCGGCTATCCGCCGGCGCTCGCGACCATCGTCGCACGCGCCCTCGCACCGCGGGCCGAGCAGCGCTATCCGTCGGCGGCGGCGTTGCGGGCCGCGATCGACGGGTTTGCGCGCCAACAGCCCGGGCTCGACACCGGCACCGAAGGCCTCGTCGCGCTGCTCACCGCGCGCTTCGGAGCCGCGCCGCAGCCCGACCTCGACACGCCGGCGCTGACGGTGGTCATGCCCACGACGGTGGTGGACTCGGTGAGTCCGATGCTGGTGCCGGCCAACGGTGCCACCGTGCTCGAGCGAGCACGCCCGAGGCACCATCGACTGGGCGTGGGTGCGCTCGGGGTGCTCGCCGGCGGCCTGCTCGGCTGGCAGATCGCCCGCGCCGGTGGCACGTCCGCCGCCGCGCCCGGGCCGCTCGACGCAGCGACCGCGCCACACGTCGTCGAGGCGATCGCGCCGGCGCGTGTCGTCGCCGACGCAGCACCGCGCCCATCGTCGGGATCACCGCTGCCGGTGCAGACAACCGCGACGCCGACCATGGTCGCGCCCGTGGTGGTGCCGATCGCCGCTGACCCGGTCGCCGCCGGAGCTGTCGGTGCGACGGCCACGACCGCCGCCGCCGCCCAGCTTCGGATCAAGCGCGCCCGCGCGAAGCGACGCGTCGCCGCGCCGCCACACCAGCCCACGACGACAGCGCCGACGCGCTCTGCGGACGCGATGCTGCCGAGGTCTGCCCGATGATCGCGCTGGCGTTCACCCTGGCGCTGCTCGGCGCAGCCCCGGCGACCGAGGCGTGGCGCGAGCATCCCGAGTTCCTCCGCGGCGCGCGGGCGTTCGACGCCCAACGCTGGGACGAGGCCGCCGACGCATTCGCGGCAGCCTACGCCGAGCACCCCTGCCGCGAGCTGCTGTGGGCGCATGCGCAGTCGCTGCGCTTCGCGGGTCGCTGCGACGAGGCGCTGCCGCTGTACCAGCAGTTCCTCGACGCCGATCCCGACGCCGACGAGCTCGCCGACGTGCACACCAACCTCGACGCCTGTCGTGCCGAGGTCGGCGCGACCCAGGCGATCGCGACGCCGCAGGCGGCAGCGCCTGCACCCCCGCCCGCACCAAGCGTCCTCCCGACGGCTGCCGCGGGCGCACGGCCGTCGCCACGCGGGCCCGTCGACGACGCAAGCCCACCGCGCCGCGCCGAGCCGAACCCGCGCCGCGATCGCTGGGCCCATGCGTTGCTGTGGTCGGGCGTCGGCGTCGCGGGTCTCGGCGCGGGCCTGCTCGGGGCCGGCCACGCGCGCCGTCATCAGGCCGCGGGTGCCCGCACCGAGATCGAGTACCAGGCCGCGTTCGCCGGCGCGCCCGCACTCGGCAACGCGGGCATTGCCGTGCTCGCCTCGAGCGCGACCCTCATCACCGCCGGCATCGTGCGCTTCGCCGTCGTGGCCGCACGCGCGCGTCGCCATGGACGCTCGCTGGCCCGCCTGTCCGCCACCGCGGGGGCGCGGTAGCCGTGCGCGCGTGGTTCCGCCTCGCCGTGGTGGCCTGCGGCGTCGGGATGGGCTGCGTACGGCCCGACGCGTTCGTCTGCGATCAAGACCTCGACTGCGTCCGGGCGGCCGGTGTCGGCCACTGCGAGGAGACGTCGTTCTGCAGCTACGACGACGCGCTGTGCGGGTCGCGGCGGCGGTACAGCGAGCTCGCGGGCCCGTTCGCCGGCGAGTGCGTGACCCCCGAGGGCGTCGCATCGTCGTCACCGACCGTGCCGGGTGACACCGACGACGACGACGGCGTCGCGGACGACGGCGGCGCGACCGAGGCCACGCCCGACGACGGCAGCGAGGACGATGGCGGCGCGCCGGCGCCGAGCGACGGACACCTGGTGTGGAGCCGGCTCGTGAGTCACCCGAGCGGCGGCTCCGATCGCTTCGGCGCACTGCTCGTCACCGGCGATCGCATCGTCGCAGCTGGCCAGCAGCGAACCGACCTCTCGATCGTGGCGCTCGCAGCCGGCAGCGGCGACATCGTCGCGCAGCTCATCCACGACGTCGGCGGCAGCGACGATGCCGTCCACGCGCTCGCGCTGGGCGACGGTGGCGAGCTCGTCGCATGCGGACGCAACGACGACGCGATCCTCGGCGTGCAGGCGTGGATCGGCACCGTGGACGCCGCGCTGACCGAGCCACCGCTGGTCGCGTCGTTCTGGCGCGAGCACACCTGTCACGCCGTCATGCCGCTGGACGCCGAGCGCATGATCGCCGCCGGCGAGGGCCTGCCGTTCCTGCCCGGCCCCGGGTACGCGTGGCTCTACGCCTTCGAGCGCGACAACCCCACGCTCGGCACGGTGCACGAGAACGAAGGTGACCAGAGCGTGTGGCACGCGGCTGCGCAGGTGAGCGGCATCCCGATGTTCGGTGGCCGACTCGGCGCGAGCACACAGGCCGGCAAGGGCGTCGTCGCTGGACTCGACGACGCCGAGAGTCCCTCGCAGTTCGCGGTGTTCTCCGACGCGCTGTGGGCCGTGCACGGCCTCGTGCCCGACGCGGGTGGCTTCGTGCTCGGCGGATTCGAGTCCACCGCTGGCGCGGCCACGGCCTGGGTCAGCGCGCACACGCCGTCCGGCGGCGAGCGTTGGTCGTGGCGGCCGGGCCACGCACCGTGGCCGACCTCGGGCATCGAAGCGGTCGCGGTCGACAGCCAGGGCTTCACCGTCGCGGTCGGCTTCGTCAGCGACGGTAGCGATCAGCAGCGTTGGATCGTGCGGCTCGACTCCGGCGGCGCGCTGCTGTGGTCGTACGCGCTACCCAACGAGGTGACCGGCGGACGCGACCTCGCGAGCGCCGTCGCGATCTTGCCGGGCGACGACATCGTGGTCGTCGGCGAAGCCGAGGTTGCGCCCGGTGAGACCGACGCATGGGTCGCACGATTTTCTCCCGACGACGCGTGACAAGGTCGGCGCCCGTGGAACTTCCCTCTTCAGAAGGGAATGACACGAATGAACGACCGCAACCTGCTCCGACTCGGGCTCACGCTCGGCATGCTGTTGACCGCCTGCGACGACGGCGGTGACGATCGCGAGGGCAGCGGCAACCTCACCGGTACCGCCGCCACCGCAGGCTCTGCGGATGCAACCAGCGCCAGCGGGGCCGAAGGCGACGCCGGCTCCGACTCGAGCGAGCCTGGTGACGACTCCGGCGACCCCGGAGACGGCTCGACGTCCACCGACCCGCAGCCCGACCCCAGCGCCGGCGAAGACACCGGCGCAGACCCGACCACGGGCGGCGGCGATCCGAGCACCGGCGTACGCGGTGCCGTGGTGCGGTCGGTCGCGCCGGCGCCCGGTCAGGACGCAATCGGCACGCTCTACGTGGGCCTGCTGCTCGAGTGCACCGCCGACTCGGCACAGGCCGGCGGCGCGACCCCGGTGATGGGTGCAGACCTCTCCGCAGAAGGATCGCAGGCGCTGTACGAAGTGACCGGCGTCGCACCCGGCACCTACTTCCTGGTCGCGTTCCTCGACGACAACCTCAACGCCGATCCCAACGCGCCCTACGCCGACAACGCCGACCTCGTCACCGCCAACGGCTTCGCGCCGGGCTGCGTCGAGGTCACGATCGTCGACGGCCAGATGACGACCGCGCCCGCGGCGGTGAATCTCAACCTCGTGTACCCGCTGTGAAGGAGTGACCGCGATGGCGACACTCCACACCAGACTCCTGACGGCGGCGTGCGGCCTCGCGCCGGGGGTGATCGCTGGCGTCGCCGAGGCCAAGCCCTCGGCGCCGCGCGAGTTCTGCGGCATCTATGCCGACGCGCCCGAGTGCCTCGGTCGCACGATCACGTGCGCCAAGTGCCACACATCGACGCAACCCGTCGCGTGGAACAACTATGGGCTCGCGGTGTACGGGGCCCTCGATGGCGAGGCGTTCGAAGACAACCTCGGGGCCGCGCTCGCCGCAATCGAGGACGACGACAGCGACGGCGACGGGCTCACCAACCTCGAGGAGATCGAGATCGGCACGAACCCCGGCGACCCCTTGTCGCAGTGGATGCCGCTGCCCGAGCCATCGGGGCCCGGCAACGATCACTACGCGGTCGGCCACTACGACCCGGTGTTCGCGTACCGCCGGGTGCGGTTGCTGTTCTGCGGCGCGTCGCCCAGCTTCGACGAGATCGAGACGTTCGCCGGCCTCACCGGCGACGCACAGCGCGAGGCCCTGCACGAGGACCTCGCCGCGTGCTTGCAGTCGGAGCACTGGATCGACGAGGCGCTGGTGGAGCTCGCGCACCCGAAGATTCGTCCGGTCACCGCCTACGGCGCCGACACGTCGATCTCGGTGATGGGTTTCGTGATCACCGTGGCGGACTACGACTGGGACTACCGACTGTGGCAGTGGGCGCTCACCGACGATCACGACGCCCGCGAGATGCTCACCGCCCAGTACCACGTCGCGCGCGACGATGACGGCGCGCTGGTACGCGTCGAAGGCGTGATCCCGGCGCCGCCGATGCGCTTCGCGGGCGGCCAGCCGATCGAGCCCGAGCACCGCGCGGGGCTGCTGACGACGCAGTGGAACTTGTTCCTCAACACCATGTTCTCCGCCCTACCGCGGGTGACCGCCGGCCACGCCTACCGAGCGTTCCTCGGGCTCGACCTTTCCCTGCAGCAGGGCATCGCGCCGGTCCACGGCGAGCCGCTCGACCTCGACGCCAAGGGCGTCGACGCGCCCGCGTGCGCGCAGTGCCACTCGACGCTCGATCCGATGGCGTACGCCTTCGCAGAGTACGAGGGCTTCGACATGACCAATGCGCCGAGCCTGGTCATCGGCACCTACCGACCCGAGCGGCCTGCCATGCGGATCCCCGGCTGGGAGGCGTCACGACCGGCGTTCATCATGCTCGGGCACGAGGTCGCAAACCTGGTCGAGATGGCGCGCGTGATGGCCGACTCGCCCGAGTTCATCCGCAACCTGGCGAACACCTTCTTCGTGTACGCCGTCGGCCACGAGCCACAGCCCGACGAGCTGGCCGAGTTCGACGCGCTGTGGACCGCGCTGCCCGACGACGGCTACTCGGCCAACCGCCTGCTCCACCGCCTGATCGACACCGACGCCTTCGGGACGCCGTGAGGAGAACCATGACCAAGCTCGATCTCCTTCTCGTGGGCATCCTGTCGCTCGCGGCCTGCGCCGGCGACCCACCCGTCGAAGCCGAGGCGCTGACGCCATCGACGCGTGCTCGGCTGCTGTGGAAGCGCAACGTCAAGCTCGAGCGCGACCTCGTGCGCGCGCTCGAGCTGCAGGCCGACGAGCTGTGCAACGAACGCGGGACCGACTCGTGCACCCGCGAGGTGCACCACGTCGCGCTCGGTGGGCCGGCCCCCTTCTCGCTCGGCCTGCACAAGGCGCTGCCCGCTCCGATGCTGTCGACGGCGGTGGTGGTCGATCGCGTGATCCTGAGCGCCTGTGCCGCGCGCGTCGCCAAGGACGCCGCCGGCCCGGCGGTGGTGTTCACGGCGCTGGACCTCGAGGCTTCGACGGCGCCGACGCCACGCGACGAGGCCTACGCCGCGACCGTCACCGCGCTGTACCGACGCCTGCTTTCGCGCGATCCCACCGACGAAGAAGTCGCCGTGCTCGGCGACCTCGCGACCGAGCCGATGACGACGCAGCAGTTCGCGATTCTCGCCTGCTACGCGGTCGGCAGCACCACCGAGTTCCTCTTCTACTAGAAAGGCGACGAACGATGCGACGACGCGAGCTACTCATGGGTCTGGGCGGTGCGATGGGCACGATGGCGGTCGGCAACACCATGGTGCGCGCTGCAACTGCGCGCCAAGGAAGCACCGGCGACAAGGACCGCAAGCTGTTGTTCGTGCTGTGCGGCTACGGCGGTGCGAGCATCGTCGACAGCTTCCTGCCCGTCGTGCGCAGCGAGGTCGACGACGACGCGCTCGCCGACACGCTGAACGTCTTCGCCGACGACGAGATCGTCGTGCCCGAGGGCAGCAACATCCGCGCACCGGCGTACGTCGCTTCGGCGGGGTTGCTCGCTGGCATCTACCAGGCCAGCTACTACACGTCGGACTTCCTGGCCAAGCACCACCGCGAGATGACCGTACTCACCCAAGAGTGCACGAGCGTCAACCATCAGGTCGCGCAGGCGCGCTCGCTCAACGGCAATGGCATCAACTCGGGCCGCACGTTGATGGAGGCGATGGCGCTGCGCCACGGTGAAGATCTCATCCTGCCCAACTGCAACATGGCGGTCGACGGCTTCATCCAGCCCGGTTGGGACCCGACGATCCCGTCGTTCGCTCGCGCCGAGATCATCTCGTCGCCGATGGGCTTCGCCGCGGCGATGGACGGCATGAAGGGTGTGCTCGGCGTGCCCGATCGCAAGCTCGTGCAGCACGCCCGCGGCGTGCGTGACCGACTCGACGACGCATCTCCGTTCGGGCGCACATTCGAGGCCAGCCCGCTGCGTCGCGGATTCCTCGACGACCGGCGCGAACGCCTGCCACGCCTCGAGGCGGCGCAGCTGGTCGATCCGCTCACGCTGCTGCCGCCCGAGCTGCTCGACCCTCGCTACGGCGTCACCAGCAGCCCGTTGCTGCCGGCTCTGCTCGCGCGCCTCCCCGAGCTCCACACCAACCCCTGGCAGGCCCAAGCCGCGCTGTCGGTGCTGCTCACCTACTACGGGCTGTCTTGCGCGACGACCATCTCGCTCGCACAGGAGCCGGTGTTCGGCGACGCCGACAAGCTCGCGACCGCGCCGGTCGCATTCGACTTCTCCCACGTCGATCACCGCGTCGCGCAGCAGCTCATGTGGGGCGCGATGCTCGAGGTCGCCGACGCCTTGATTGCGCTGCTCAAGGAGCTCGACTACCTCGGCGATCCGAGCCTGGGCAAGATGTGGGATCGCTCGCTGGTGTACATCGCCACCGACTTCGGCCGCGAGAAGACGCGTCCGGTCGGTGCGCCGTTCTGGGGCACCGCGCACGCGCTCAACAACGGCACCCTCTTGATGTCGCCGCTGCTGCAGGGCAACCGCGTGTTCGGTGGCATCGATCCCAAGAGCTGCACCACGTACGGCTTCGACGGCAGCAGCGGCGAGGCCGACCCGACCCTGCGCTGCGACGAGGGGCACATCTACTCCGCAGTTGCCCAGGCGCTCGACATCGACTTCCCGGCGCGGCACGACATGTCCGCCGTGCTCGCCTGAGCAGCCACGCCGCCGGTGGCTGAGCTCGATGCCGACCTCGGCACTGTCGACCCCCGCGAGGCGGTAACCGAGTTTGCGAGGTGGCGCGCCGATGCGCGCCGTCACTCGCCACTACCCTTACCCTCGATCGCCGGCGGTCGTCGGCCGACTACTCGCAGCGGATGTCCCAGACGTGCCAGCCGCTGCCGTCGGCGTTCCCGGTGAACAGCAGGTCGTTGCCGCGGCGCAACAGGTCGCCGCGACCGCTGCCGTACGAACTCAGCGGGAGCTCGGCGACGGGCACCGGCATCGAGAGATCGAGGTCCTCCGGGAAATCCACGACCTGCCCGATGCCCGCGACAGTCGCGAGCGGCAGACCATCCGTCGACACACGGAAGACGTAGCCCTTGCTCGAAGCCAGCAGCAGATCGACGCCGTCGTTTGCCGCCGCGAACAGCAGCGCCTGGGCATTCTGGACCTCGTCGAACAGCCCAAGTCCTTCGTACACGACGTCGATTTCGCCCGGTGCGTTCGTGTCGATCGCCCAGATGAAGTCGGCGGTCCCGTTTGCACCCACCACATAGACGGTACCGTTCATCACCGTCATCCCAAATGGCGCCTGACCATGCGGATACTCGGCGAGCGTCGTGACTGTACGCTCCGCGTCATCGGCAATCATCTTGATCTTCGCATTGCCGAAGTCGTTCACGTAGATGTTGCCCTGCGCGTCGGCGACCGGTCGACGCGGGCTGTAGAACATCGCAGTCACGCCGGGGCCGTCGACGTCACCCGGATACGCGACGTCCTCGAAGTCGGAGATCTGCGTGTCGATTCCGTTGCCGGCGATGGTGGCAGCCGTGCACTCGCCGGTCGGGTCGGTGAGCTCGATGATTCCGTTACCCATGGCGTCGGCGATCACGACGCGACCGTCGGGCAATGCCGCGATGCCCTCGACGGCGAGCAAGCGGATGTCGTCGCAGGCACCGTTCGGCCGGTACTCGTTCAGGCCGTCGTTGCCCGCGACGCGCCGCACCGTGCGACCGTCGGAGAACCACACTTCCCTCTGGGTGTCGATGTAGACGCCGTCGTCGCTCGCCGCGAGGTGCAGGTTGGGGATCGGCGGATCGTCGTGGACGCCTTGGCCGGCCGGATTCCAGCCCTCCTGAGGGCCCGCGTAGTAGGGGTTGCCAAGCGCTACGGTGGCGTCGATGCAGTTGGTCAGCGGATGGGCACCGGTGGTGGTGTCGTCGTCGTCGCCCGACGTGCTGGTACCGACGGTGCCATCGGCACCTTCACTGCTGCTCGTCGAAGGGTCGCCGCCGCTCTGCGTGGTCGAAACGGTGGTCGTATCGCTGACGGGACCGCCCGTTGTGTCGTTCCCGGTGTGGGTTTCGCCGTCGTTGCCGGGCAGAACGCAGCCGAACGCAGGCAGCACCACCATCAATGTGGAGTGGAGTCGTGAGCATCGCATCGTGCCCGCAAGAGACGCGCACGCGATCGCATCGATCAATGCCGCGGGCTGCGGCTGTAGTCACCCGGCGGACGGCAGGGAGCGGTCGGCCAGCGCGCGAATCTCGGCCGCCCAGCCGGCGATGGAGCCCACCGTCGACTCGATCAGCTCCGGCGACTCCGTGAGCCGCTCGACCTCGGTTCGGAGCGCCTCGAGGCCCCGGCGGATACGGCTGCGCACGGTGCCCTCGGGGATCTCCAGCACCTCCGCGAGCTCGGGTCCCGTGAGTCTCTCGAAGAAGTGCAGCTCGAGCGCCTCCTGCATGACGAGCGGAATGCGCCGCAACGCGAGCACGAGCAGCCGGTGCTCTTCGCGGTCGTAGATGAGCTGGCTCGGGGTCGCGCCCAGGTCCGCGAGTGCGACCGTCGTCGGGTCGAGCGGCGCACCGTCCCGGTAGCGCCGCCGCAGGAAGCTGGCGAGTTCGTTGCGCGCGACGACCAGCACGAATCCGCGGAAGCTCGCGCCGTCCTTCAGGCGATCGCGGTGCTTCGTGCACGCGAGGAACGTCCGCTGCACCAAGTCGTCGACCTCGTCCGCGAGCTTGCTGCTGAAGAAGCGGTACACGGTGGGGAAGTAGCGGTCGTAGAGCGCCTTGCCCGCGTTCTTGTCGCCCGCGCTCCAGGCGGTCAGCAGTTCCTCGTCACGCGGCACGAAGTTCACGCTACCACTCGTGGCGCGTCATGTGTCAACCGCCGGGACAACGTCGCAGGCGCAGTGTGTTCGACGGCGGAGCGCCGCCGCATGCACGACCGAGGTGGTCGCGCGCCTCCCGACTGCGATGTTGGGCGCGGAGGATCTCGCTGAGCACGAGCTCGGCCTCGAGGGCGAGCTCGGGGTTCGAATCAGCGCGCTGCAGCGTTGCGAGTGCGCCGCGAGCATGGTCCTCGGCGTCGTCGAGTCGGCCGATCGCGCGCTCGGCATCCGCGAGTCCGATCGTGTGCCCCGCGGTTGTGGAGTGCGCGGCGCCGAGGCTACGCGTTGCGAGCTCGACCGCGAGGCGGTGCTCGACGGCGGCGAGCGTGGGCTCCTGCAGATCGAGCAACACTCGACCGATCGCATCGTGCGTGCTGGCAAGCGTGGGCTCAGACGCCTCGGCGTGCTCTTGCAGTGCCAGCGCACTGCGAAGCAAAGGGAGTGCGACGTCGCTGTCGCCCCGCAGCTGGTGCACGATGCCGATCATCCGCAGGGTCACTGCGGCCTCGCGGTGCTTCACGCCGACGCTCGTCAACTGCTGGTGCAGACCGGTGCGGAGCTCGAGGAGCGCGAGGTCGAGATCTCCCGCAGAAGCCGCGGCCGCCCCGAGATCGCGGCGCGCGAGCGCAGTGTCGGGATGCGTGGAGCCGAGCGTCGCCGTGCGGATCTCCAGCACGCGGCGACGCAGCACGAGCGCTTCGACATGTCGACCGAGCTGAGTCTGTGCGAGAGCGAGCGCATCGAGACACAGCGCGAGATCGGGATGGCCCACGCCGAGCGAGCCCTCGAGCAGCGCGCGCGCACGCAGCAGCAGCGGTAGTGCTTCGCTTGGGTGATCGAGCGACGACTGGGCCATCGCGACCGCGACGAGCGCGCGAGAGAGACGAACGGGATCCGTGTCCGGCTTGGCCTCGAGGAGCGAGAGCTGTCGGCGCTGTGTCGCCAGCTCGCCGACGTGGTCACCCTGCATCGCCTGGATGAGGCCGATGTTCTGTAGCGTCGTCGCGAGTTCGGGATGCATCGGGCCGAGCGCACGCTCCTCGATCGCGAGGGCCCGCTGCAATGTTGCCAGCGCCTCGGCGGGGCGACCGAGGGCTCCAAGGGCCGCTGCCTGCGACGCCATGGCGGTCGCCACCTCCGGATGCTCGGGGCCCAGCAATCGTGCGCGCGCGGATGCGACACGGCCGAGCGTCGTCGCGGCGGCCTCGTAGTCACCGAGGTCGAAATTCGCGACCGCCGTGTTGGCGAGGGCCTTCAGCGTCTGTGGGTGATCGAGCCCGACAATCCGCTCGCGGATCGCCGCGGCCTGCTCGAAGTCGGCGAGCGCGTCAGCAAAGCGGCCTGCTCGACTCGCCAAGGCACCGCGCGAGCCGAGCCACCAAGCGGTCGGTAGGCCACCTTCCGGATCGCTGCGCGCGAGGAAGGCCCGCGCGACGTCGGACCACAGAGCCCCCTCCTGCTGCCGCCCGAGTTCGTAGCCGACGTTGAAGACGAGCCTCGTGCTGCTGGTCGCCGCGACGTCGTCGTCACCCAGCTCCACGGCGAGCGCGAAGGCGTCGCGGTACGCCCCCGCGGCACCTTCGAAGTCGCCGCCGGTGGCGAGCGCGCGAGCCAGCGCGACCAGTGCATCGAGGCGCATGGGTGCCCACGAGAGTTCGTTCGCGCGCATCAACACGGTTCGCGCGACGTCGGCGGCCTGCGCGGCATCTCGTGAGGGGAGTCGCGACGCACGCACGAGTTCGGAACGCAGGCCGTCGAGCTCGCGGCGCAGGTCCGGATCCGACGCTTCCGGGCGGCGCTTGACCAGCCATGCAGCGTCACCGCACCGCTCGACATCCGAGAGATCGAGCACCGCGGGTACGGCCTCGCGGATCGCGAGCGCATCGCCGCTGCCGAGCCGATCGACCGTCGCCGCCAACTCGACGCGACGCTCGTCGAGGCACGCTTCGCTGCGGTCCGCGAGATCGCGCGAGCGCTCGCCCGCGAGCGCGGCCAGGCAGCTCTCTTCGCGCAGCGCGGACCACCGTCCGGCGTAGTCATCGATGCTCGGCTCGACCCGCGTCCACGTGTCGCCGCCGTAGCTCGGGCCCTGTTCGACGATCGCCGTGCGCAGCCTTTCGCGCTGGTCGTCGCTCCACACACGATCGATCTCCGCACCCGCCTGTGCGCACGCGGCCCGCTCGCGCGCACGCATCCAGCTCCATCCGCCGACCAGCGCGCCCACCAGCGCCATCGCGCCGAGGCCCAGCGCCCAGCGTCGGCGTTGCTGCGAGGGGTCGTCGCCGAGCGCGGCGAGCAGGGCAGGCATGTCGGGGAAGCGGTCCGCGGGATCCGTGCTGAGCCCGCGCAGCAGCACGCGTTCTACCCACGCCGGGATGTCCGCGCTCGTCGCGGGCCGCGTCGGAGCGCCGCCCACGAGGGCCGACGCCAACTCGGTCGGCGTTCTGCCGTGGAACGGCCGCACGTCGAACAGCGCCTCCCACAGCGTCACGCAGAACGCGAACTGGTCGGCGCGAGCGTCGACGGCGGCGCCGTGCAGTTGCTCGGCGGCCATGTACGCGGGCGTGCCGACCAGCACGCCCTGCCGCGTGATGCGGACCTCCGCGGAACTGTGCTCGTCGTTCTGGCCGTCGTGCGTGGTCATCGGTACGGGCGCGTGGACGAGCCCGAAGTCCATCACGCGCGCACGCCAGCCTCCGCGCACGGTGTCACGCGCGACCATGACGTTGTCGGGCTTGAAGTCGCGGTGCACCAAGCCCGCGGCGTGTGCAGCCGCGAGCCCACGACCGGCCTGTGCGACCACCTCGAGCCGCGTGCGCCAGCCGGGCCGCTCGCCGGCGATCCACTCGCCGAGCGTCGCGCCGCTGACGAGTTCCATCGCGATGAACACGGTGCCTTCGATGCCGCCGACGGTGCCCACGTCGTGCACGGCGACGACGTGATCGTGCGTGAGCTTCGCGAGCGCTCGCGCCTCGCGCAACAATCGCTGCTGTCCCACCGCCTCGCTGGAGCGCAGCACCTTCACCGCAACCTTGCGGTCGAGCGCGGGATCGTAGGCCGAGTACACGACGCCCATGCCACCCGCACCGAGGCGATCGAGCACCACGTAGCGTCCGACCCGGATCGTGGGGGGTGGCTCTGCGAAGAGGATCTCGTGCGCCCGCGCGCGGACGAGCTGGCGGTCGACGTCCGCGGCGGCGCCTTCGGGCGCGGCCGCCACCGCCGGGAGACCGAACGCCTCGCCGCGGGTCACGTTCTCGTCCGCCATCTCCCGCTCAGGCGTACCGCAGGTGCCGCAGATTGGTCGAGTGGCGATTTGGTCACCCGCACAACACCATCGTTGATCGATGCGCCGGGCTGCGCGTCTTGCCGGCTGATGAAGCGAAGCATGCCCCTGCCCCTCCTGCTCATCCCCCTGCTCGGCGCCGCGGCCTGCGAGCAAGAAACCTCCGATGCCATCGAGTCGCTCGCGGCGGAGGTCGCCGAAGCGCACGGGGTCGAGAACTACGCGGTCGAGGTCGTGGCGACACTCGCAGAGCTCCCCGATCAAGACGCCGAGGACAACCCGAGCGGCGGGGCCCCCGTCGACGGCCTCGCATCCGCTCCCATCGATCCAGAGGAGTTGAAGCAGATGTGGTGCGGCGAGTACGGTGACGGCTGCGTGGTCTGCGTCCTCACGCTCGGAGAATGCTCGTTCTGGGCCGACAACTGTGGCGGAGGCGCGTACAACACCTGCAATTGAACGCGGGCGAACGCATCACCTTCGCGCCGGGTGCCACGGGACGGAACCTCGCGAGCCTCAACCTTGGATCGCCGCGAGAGACACTGCCGCCGCGGGCGTGTCATGACGCGACTTGCCGTCGCGAGGCAATCGCACCGAGCACGTTGCCACTCGCGCGCGGCAGCCCCCGCCGGTGCGTCGCAGCGCTGGTGCTAGTCGCGCTCGCCACCCTCAGACCTGTGCGGACGGGTGCATCCGGCCCGCGCGCCTGCTAAGGTCCCCACCGCGCGCCCCATGCCTTCCGCCGACCCTCGGGTGTTCTTCGCAGCGGAGCGCACGCTCCTTGCGTGGATTCGTACGGCCGTCTCGCTCATCGGGCTGGGGTTCGTCGTCGCGCGGTTCGGGCTCTTCCTTCAACTGCTCGACCAGCAAGCCGCCACATCGGCGAGCCATCATGTCTCGCCCTGGATCGGCGTCGGGCTTGCCATGCTCGGCGCGGCGATGGCGGCAACATCGTCGTGGCAGCACATCCGTTTCCGGCGCACCCTTGGCCACGATGACCTGCCAGTCGGCTACCGCACTGGCCCCGCCCTGGTGGCAGGATTCGGCGTGTCGGTCGCGGGGCTCGTGCTTGGGGCAATGATCGTCTTCTGAATCTAACGGGATCCGCGGTGGGAGGACGCCGACCGCCCCGCACCGCGTCATGGCCTCGGCGACGAGGCGCCGCCGCGGATTGCGATCGTGCCGCTGCCGTGAGTGCGGTGACCGGAGTGTTGCCCAGCGCCTTACTGCGGTACAGCAGGCGTGCTCGCAGTCGACCGCCGGGATCGAGGCCGGCGGGGTCGTCGAGCAGCACCAGCTCGATGAGATGACCTCTTGCAGCAACACCGGTCGCATCCGCGCGGAGCATCTTCGCGATCCCTTCGAGACGTCCGGCCCGTTCGGGAGCCCCCGATCACTGGGGCACGATCGTGACGGTGTACTCGATCGGCCCGTTCGGGATGCCGCCGCCCTCCACGCGCAGCGAGACCGTCGCGGTGTCGTCGACACTCACCGTCGGCAGGTCGCCGTCGAGCGCGACGTCGACGGTGCCAAAGGGCGAGCCGCCCGCGACGAACGGCGCCGAGGCGGCGATCGCCGCGGTGCAGCTGCCGTCTGCGAGGGTGCCGGTGAGATCGAAGAGGCCGTCGTGGCCCTCGAACTCGGTCGTGGTCCGCGCCAGGACCGACACCGTGATCACGCCGTCGCCCGCGACGGTGACCTCGAGCTGCTCGTCGGTGGTCTGCTCCGGCGCGTCGGGGTCGTAGAAGAGCTTCAAGAATGGGAAGTGCCCGTGGGGGTCGGTCAGCGTCGCCAGCTGTGCGCCGTAGATCCCCGGCGCGATGCAACCACCGGCGCCCGTGGGATCGCCGGTGGTCGGATCGGCTGCCGTGGTGTCGGGATCGACCGTGGTCGTCGGCGGCGTGTCGGTCGTGCCGGTCGGCGTGTCCGTCGTGCCCTCGAGCGTCGCGGGCTCGCCGGAGGTCGGGCCGGTGCCGCCGCCGGTGCTGCTCGAGGCCGTCGCGGTGTGGTCGTCGTCATCGCCGACCGGTGTGGTCTTGCACATGGCCCCCATCGCGCCGAACCCGAGGGCGGCACACGCGGTGGCGTGGAGTAGGACGGACGGGATCCTCGAGCGACAGGGGCGCGGGGTGGTGGTGGTCATGGAGCGACCGATGCGCGCGGGCGCGAATCGATTGCGGAAGCCTCGGAGAAGGCCGACGGCGGGGTCTGGGAGGGGCATCCAGCTCCGGCCGCGACCGCCGCGAGGGCAGCGCTAGCCCGCGGGCACGAAGGCGCAGCCCACGTCGATCTCCAGCTCGGCCGACATCGCGGTCTCGAGCGCGTCGCAGGTGGTCGGGCACGCCCACAGCGTGCTCGGGTGATCGGGATCGTCGTAGTACCAACCGTGGCCGCCGGGCGGGCAGCCCTCGGCGCCGTCGACCCGCACCGGGTACAGCGGCGCGCCGTCGAGCTCCAGCGACACCTCGACCGACTCGGGATCGATCGACTTGCCCTCGGGTGCCATCGGCATGCTCCACACGCACGACAGCCCGGTGCCCTCGGTGACCGCGGTCGACAGCTGGTCGAACAACGGCTGGAACTCCTGCTGGCACAGATCGCCGATCACCCCGTCGGTCATGCCTGCCAGCGTGATGTAGTGCTCGCCGATAGCGCCCGCCTCGGGGCACAGCGAGGTCGAGACGATGGCGTCGAAGTGGTAGCCGGCGTAGCTCGGATCGAGCGCGAGGAACTGCGCGTCGAAGTCCTCGGCCGTCATGAACGAGTCGTCGTCGCTGATGACGATGATGTGCTTGCTCGAGTCCGGGCGCATCATCGGCTTCCAGGTCTCGTGGGTCGACAGCACTTTCGAGAGCGCGTGCTCGGAGCCGATGATCTGCTGTACGTGCGCGAAGATGGGGAAGTTGGAGTCGTGGGTCGGGCAGCCCCCGCCGCCGAGCGGCGGCTCGATGCAGATGCCGGTGTCGACCTCGGGTGCGGCGTCGGGGTTGGGATACGCCGTCAACAGCAGCACCCGGATGTCGATCTGCGCGTCGATGATCTGCTGAGAGAACGCGTTCAGGTGGTCGCGCACCGCGTGGGTCTCGTCGAGCATGCTCGGCGAGTTGTCGACCACGAAGATGATGTCGGCGGGCTTGCGCGTGACGCCGCCCTGGTCGCTGAAGCTGACGCAGGTGCCATCGCCCTCGCCGCTCGAGCTCCCGCCCGGCGGCAGGTCGAGGCGCTGCTCGGGCATCGCCGTCGAGCTGTCGTCACCGTCGTCGTCGCCTTGCACCGGCGCACCGGTGGTGCCGTCGGCGGCCGTCGCCGAGCTCAGCGGACTCCCCGACGGTTGCACGGCGCAGCCGCAGGCGAGCACGAAGCACAGGGAGGTCGAAGCGAGCGCAGGGTGTCGAAGCATCGGTAAGGGGGCCCAGCCGTAGATGGCAGCTTGCCTGTAATTCCTTGCGGCGAGCGGAGCTTTCTCGGATTTTCGGCGTGACATCGACCATTTATCGATGCACTTCGCGTATCGCAGAGCACGTCGTTCGATGCGCGTCGTCGAATTCGCAAGCAAGCGTCGGAGTGCTCGGCAGCCGCGGCTCGGCCACGCTGGTCGCGTGCAGATCCACGAAGTTCGGGCCGAGCTCCCGCGACCCACCCGCACGTCCACGTGCGCGGGCTTCCGCGCGTTCGAGCGCTGCAAGGCCGAGCGCCCGTCGTGAGCGCGATCGATTGGAGCGCGCGCACGCACGAGCTCGACCAGCAGGGCTGGTCGGTGCATCCGCAGCTGCTGTCACCGTACGCGTGCGGCGAGATCGCGGCGATGTGGTCCGACGAGCGGCGCTTCCGCAGCACCGTGGTGATGGCGCGCCACGGCTTCGGTCGCGGCGAGTACCGCTACTTCGCGGCGCCGCTGCCGGAGCCGATCGCTCGGCTGCGGACCGAGCTCTACCCGCCGCTCGCCAGCATCGCGAACCGCTGGGCCGCGGCGAGTGGCATCGAGTTGCGGTACCCCGACACCCTCGCCGAGCTGCTCGCCCGCTGCCACGACGCCGGTCAGGTGCGCCCGACGCCGCTGCTGCTCTCGTACTCGCCGGGCGACTACAACTGCCTCCACCAGGATCGCTACGGCGAGCTCGTGTTCCCGCTGCAGGTCGCGATCCTGCTCGACGCCCCGGGCCGCGACTTCGACGGTGGAGAGTTCGTGATCACCGAGCAGCGCCCACGCATGCAATCACGCGCGTCGGTGCTGCCGCTGGCGCGGGGGGATGCGGCCATCTTCGCCGTGAGCCGCCGCCCCGTGCAGGGCGCGCGCGGCCGCTACCACGTGATGCACCGCCACGGCGTCAGCGTGCTGCGCTCGGGCCAGCGCCGCACGCTCGGCATCATCTTCCACGACGCGCCCTGACGTCACGCCCGCAGCGCGAGCTCGCCCATCCAGCAACCCGAGGCGCGCCCGCGACCTCCTCACAGCGGGGCGTCGAGCGGGACCACCGGCAGCTGCAGGCGCAGCTCGAAGTGGGTCATGCCGTGGCGAAACGGCGGGCCGTCCCAGGCCTCGAAGCAGGGTTGGTGGGCGGGCGCGAAGCCGCTCGTGCGGAGCCAGGTGGCGTACAGCCAATCGAGCGCGCGCATCTCGAGTTCGATCGACCCGGCAATCGCGAGCTCGGCGACACGCAGCGCCGGCAGCTCGAGCGTGCCCACCTCGCGATCGACCGCCGTGTCCGCGGGTAGCTCGAGGCCCACGTCGTAGCGGCAGCGCTCGAGCGGCACGATCTCCGGGTCGTCCCACTGGTAGCCGAACCACTGCCCGTCGGCGAGGCCGCGCGGCTCGGCCCACGCGCGCAGGCGCTCGATCGCCGCGAGCACACCACCGCCACCGCCGGCGTAGGGCGCGTGCACGCGCACGTACGCGAGGCGTCGAGCCGGCAGCTCGCGCACGCACACGACGAAGCCATCGGGGTTCTCGCCGCGTGGCAACCGCTGCAGGCGATGCGTCTGCTCGGCGGGCAACAGCTGCTGCTGCACGTGCTCGCGTCGTGCGGCCCGGAACCGCTCGACGTCGAACATCCGCGGTGGGACCCCGTAGTGCGCGCGAAAGCTGCGGGAGAAGTCGGAGCTCGAGTTGAAGCCGCAGGCGAGCGCAATCTCGGTGAGCGTGGCGTCGGGCCGGTGCGACAGCTCGGTGACCGCCCGCTCCAGGCGCACGCGCTTGACGAACGCCGCCAGCGTCTCACCGACGCTCGCACGGAAGATGCGGTGGAAGTGATACGGCGAGAAGCATGCGATCTTCGCGACGTCGTCGAGCAGAAGCGGCTCGGCGAGGTGGGCCAAGACGTGATCGATCGCGCGATTGACCCGATCGAGGTAGTCGAGGTTCGCAAGATTTGGCAAGTCGACCACGCCGGGCCCAATGTAGCCTGGGCCGACGATGACGACACCGGCAACCTCCCTGGGTGCATTCTCCATCAGCCTCGCGGTCAAGGATTTGGCCGCGTCCCGCGACTTCTACCGCAAGCTCGGCTTCGAGCCCGTCGGCGGCAACCCCAGCCAGAACTGGCTCGTCCTGCGCAACGGCAGCGCGACCATCGGGCTCTTCTGCGGCATGTTCGAGCGCAACCTGCTGACCTTCAACCCCGGCTGGGATGCGCAGTGTGCCGCGCTCGACCAGTTCACCGACGTCCGTGAACTGCAGCGACGGCTCGAGGCGAGCGGCGTGACGCCGGTGAAGCGTGCCGACGACGGCGGCTCGGGGCCGGACAGCTTTGTCGTGGTCGACCCCGACGGCAACCCTGTGCTGGTCGATCAGCACGTCTGAACCCAAGTCGGTGCAGCGCCGGTGGACTCGCCCCGCTTGCCAGTCCCCGGCAACGCAGCGCGCGCGAGGCCGTGCTGCTCGAGTGCGCCATCACCCAGGCGCTCGCGGCCATCGCCGACGGCACGCCCGCGGAGCTCACCAGCTCGTACTGCGACATCGGCTGCTTCGGCAGCGACCTGCTGCTGATCGGAGATGGCACCGCGTACCTGCAGGCGTGGTCGACCACCGACACCACGACGTTCGAGGCGATCCAGCGCTGCACCCTGAAGGACGCACCGTTCTTCGAGGCCTGCCAGGGCCAGCCGTGGAACGTCAACGGCTGCACGAGCCAGTCCGACTGGGGCACCGACTGCGAGGTCGTGGTCGACGCGCAGTGCCCCGGCTGAGGTGCCCTGCTAGCGCTGCTCGGGCGACAGCAACAAGCGCCACGCCGGCTGCGTCTTCGCCAACGCCAAGAATGCCAGGGCGAGCGGGCGCTTCTTCTTGCGCCACAGGAAGTCGTACTGCGCCATGAGGAACTTCGGACGCAGGAACGCGGTCGCGAGCACGCGCGACTCCTCGGCATTGATCGCGTGCAGCTGGTCGCGCGACATGCCGACCGGGTAGCGACGACCGACGCCCTGCTCGATCCACCCCCGCGCGATGCGGTGGGCCTCCTCCTGCAGCTGCGCGTGGGGGACGCAGCGCATCGCGAGCCCGATCTCCACCGCCTGCGCGCCGGTGGGCTTCCAACCCTCGGGCCCGAGCATGCGCGCGGCAGATGCACCGAGCAGCCGCGGGAACACCACGCTCGAGCAGCCCTCCGGGGTCACGCCGAGCGCGGCGAACGGGGTCGAGAACGTCGCGCGCTCGGAGGCGACGATGCCGTTGCACAGGGTCGCCGCGGTCACGCTCGCGCCGATCGCCGGCCCGTTCACCGCCACGAGGATCGGCTTGGGGAAGTCGAGGAAGGTGTCGAACAACGCTTGGTTGCGCTCGATGATCGACGCGTGCAGCTTGGCGGGGTGGGCCAGCTGGAGCGCGCCCGCGAGGTTGACCCCGGCGCAGTAGTAGTCGCCGGTACCGGTGAGGATCACCGCCTTGGTGTCGTCGTCGCCGGCGAGCTCGCGCAGCGCCGACAACACCGCGGCGAGCATGTCGACGGTCCAGCCGTTCAGCCGCCGCGGGTTGTTCATCGTGAGCGTCGTGACGCCGTCACGGGTGTTGCGGAGCAGGAGATCACCGGCCACCGCCGCAGACTACCGGAGCCCCGCGGGGAGTGTTATAGCCGCAGAGCCGATGCGACGTGCGCTCGCTGCCCTCGCCGTCCTCGCGACCGCGCTGCCCGCCAGCACGGCGCGCGCATCCGGCTTCGATGCGCCGCTGGTCGGCAGCGGACAGTCGGGCCCGGTGAGCGACGATGCGGCAGCGACCTGGTGGAACCCCGGGCGGCTCGGCATGTTGAAGCAGACCGAGCTGCAGCTCGGCGCCGGCGTGGTGCTGGGATCGATCGGCTACCAACGCGACCTGCGGGGTCCCTACCAGTTCTCCGACAACCTCGGTTTCAAGACGCCGATCGATCCCGCCGACATCGATCCGAACAAGGCCGGCAGCCAGGAGAAGGTTCGCGCGAATCCGGTCGGGCCCGCGTTCGATCTCTACGCGGCGATCCCCGCGATCCCGAATCGCCTGGTGATCGGGCTCGGCGTCGGCATCCCCTATGTCGCGCTGCTGAGCTTCCCCAAGGGTGGCCCGCAGCGCTTCGCAGGCGAGTCGATCTTGCTGGCGGCACCGCATGCCACCGCCGCGCTCGGGGTGCGACTGCATCGCGTCATCTCGCTGGGTGCCGGCGTCTCGTACGTGCTCGGTACGCTGTCGCTGTCGAAGGTCCAGGACTTCGGCGCGGTCGATCTCTTCGGCGACGCGCTGGCCAAGCCACCGATCGGGCAGGCCAACGACTTCGGCGTCGACGCCCCCTCCGAGGTGCGCGAGCTCGACGCGCTCGCACGGCCGATCGAGATCAAGCAGGCGATCGCCCACGGCATCTCGTTCCACGCCGGCGTGGCGCTGCAGCCCACCGACAAGCTCGCGATCTCGCTGGTCTACCACCACGGCGCCAACCTGACCTTCCACGGCAAGTTCCGCCTCGACATGAACGACGACCTCTTCACGCAGGACCTCGCCGCGCAAGGCCTGCAGTACAAGCCGGTGGTCGCCGGCAAGGCCACCGTCAAGCTGCGCATGCCCAAGCGCGTGACACTGGGCGCGGGCTACCAGATCACCAAGCGCTTCGGCCTCGACGGCTTCGTGTCGTACGTCTTCTACCAGGACTTCGATCGCATCCGCATTCGCCTGAGCTCGCCCGACCTCGCGCAGCCGGCCCTGGGCCTCGGGCCCAACAACGACCAGAACCTGGTCCGCAACTGGAAGGGCACCGTCAACACCGAGGTCAACGCGCGCATCGAGGCGACCAAGAAGCTGCGCGTGTCGGTGACCGCCGGCTACAACTCGCCGGCCTCACCCGACGCGACCCTCGACGTGTTCTCGCCCGATGGCCATCGCCTCATCGTCGGCGCCGGCATCCGCCACCGCTTCACCGATCGAGTCGCGCTGTTGGCCGACGCCAAGGCCCAGTTCATCGTGCCGCGCACGAACACCAACAGCGACTACGACCTCGGCAACGGCAAGTACACGATGTTCATCGGCGTGCTGATGCTGCACGGACAGTTCTACTTCGGCCTGCCCAAGGGTCGACGTCACCGCGCCGTGGCGACGCCCGCGAACGCGCCCGCGGCCGCGCCCCCAGGCGCGGGAACGAACGCGACCGCCACGGCCGATCCCGACGCCGCCGGCGACGCCGCGCGCGACGACGACGACGCGGCGCCGC
This sequence comes from Deltaproteobacteria bacterium, assembly GCA_016709225.1. Lineage (NCBI taxonomy): Bacteria > Pseudomonadati > Myxococcota > Myxococcia > Deltaproteobacteria bacterium. The sequence continues at coordinate 3,109,408 of JADJEE010000001.1, forward strand.
CGGTGGGTTCGCCCGCAGATGCCGGCCACGGCGATGTCGTGCCGCCGCCACCCCCACCGCCACCCTCGCCGAAGCACGCGGCGTGATCGCGCGATCGCGGGTCCGCGATCGCGACACGCGTGCGCGCCGAGGTGGATCGCCGCTTTGACAGCTCGACCGATCGTGTACGACGATGTGAGCGGGGTTCGAACGCATGGCCGAACGCAGGGCTGCAGGCACGACGACGTGGATGCTCGCGGGGCTCGTCGCAGGGACGGGCGGCGTCGCCTGTGGCGGCCCGCAGGGCCAGGGCGAGGCCACCTCGGGTTCGACCGGCGAGGTCACCAGCGACGACGCGAGCGTCGGATCGGACTCCGGCGGCCCTGACGGCTTCGGGCCCGAGCAGACCTTCGAGCTGCGACTGAACGACGACCTGCCGCCGCCCTTGGTGCTCGACATGAGCCGCGACGAGGTCGCGGAGCTGTTTGGTGATCGGGCCGACGAAGTGCTGCTGCTCGAGCTCGACTCGAGCGTGCTGCTCACCGAGGCACTCGAACAGATCAAGGACGCGTGCGGTCAGTTCTGGCGCGAGGACGATCCCAACCCCGATCACGACTGCTCGCTGACGCCGCTCGGTCAGACCTTCGTCGGCCCCGACGGCACTTGGCGCTCGAGCGCCGAGTATGCGCTGGTCCGCATCCTCACCATGACGCCGGCCAACGTCGTGGTCGAGGGCACCTCGAGCGAGGGCCTGCAGGGTCTCTCCGACGCGCTCGGCATCGGCGGCGGCTATGGGCAGATCCTCGCCGATGCGCTCGGCATCCCGCGCACCTCGCCGGTGGTCTCGACCGCGGGCCTGGTGCAGTCGTTCAAGGAGAACTTCGTCGCCAGCCACCCCAACGTCGGCGCCAGCGGCAAGCTCTCGATCACGCTCGCCGACGCGCTCAGCGATCTCGCGACGCTGGCCGATCGCTACGGCCCGGTCGGCGATCACCCGGGCATCGTCGATCCCAGCTTCGTGCCGAGTGGCGCGGTGCTGGGGCCCGACTTCCACATGCGAGCGGTGGCGCAGTCGAACCTGCAGCTGTGCGACGGCATCGATGCCGACGCCGGCAAGGGCTTCATCTCGGTGATCGCCGACAAGACCGGCCCGACCTACGAGGACGAGCTCGAGTTCGACTTCACCAACCCCGCCGACTTCGAGCTCGGCGGGCTGATCGACAACCCCACCGTCGATCTGCGCTTCCGCACCACCGAGACGGTCGGGTTCGTGCCGTCGTGCCTGGGTGATCCGCCGTGCCAGGACAACGCACCGGGCAGCCCGCAGGGCGGCAGCTCGGTGTGGGGGCTCGACCCGTGGTTGCTCGAGTACAACGTCACCGCCGGCGCACGCAACGACTACATCGATCGCACCTTCCTCGGCGGCTACCTCTTCAACACCGCGCACGTGCTCATCGGCCAGGGTGGCAACCCGCCCGGCTGGGTCGAGTACGACATCCCGCTGAACCTCGGCAGCCCGCCCGATCCGCAGTACGTCTGGGAGACGATCCTCGAGGTCGCGCAGGTCGCCCTGCACGAGACGCCGTACGCGTCGATCCCCGAGGGCCAGGCCAACGTCGCGTTCACGCTGTTCGACGTGCCGGTCGGCATCACCGGGCCCGAGGCCGCGCAGGCAGTCCGTCCCTACCTGCAGGAGCAGGCCTCGGTGCTGTCGGACTTCCTGCTGGGTGACTACAAGAAGAACAACGACCCGGTGGACTTCTACTACCGCAGGGCCGAGGGCGGCGTGCCGTACCTCTTCTTCGTCAACGAGAAGGACCTGCCCGACGGCCAGCCCTACGCCTACGGCAACCCCGGCTTCTTCGACGATCCCGCGCTCACGCAGAAGCGCTCGAGCACGCAGGTCGCCGGCGTCGGCGACACCACCCACGAGAAGCTCGCGCTGGTCGACGGCGTGACCACCGTCTACTTCCAGGACGACGGCGGCATCACCTGGCGCGCGCGCTTCGAGCTGCCGACCGACGACGACACCATCGCCGTGCACCTCGCACGCAAGGAGTAGCCATGTCCCGCGCGACGCGTTCCCGCATGCCGCTTTGCCTTGCGCTCCTGCCTGCGTTCGCGGCCGCATGCCACGAAGACGGCGTCGGCGTGCCCGGCGATCCCACCGAGATCGCGGTGGGCGAGACCCGCGAGGTCGACCTGCGCTACCTCCGACTCGACGTGAAGGGCTTCGCGAAGACCAACAGCCTCGAGCAGCTGCGCGCGATGCCGCGGCGGGTGCTGCAGGACGTATGGCTGCTCGATCTCGACGCCAGGCCGCTGTTGGTCAACGCGCTCGAGCGCCTGCGCGACATGCCCGAGGAGGAGGTCGACGCGCTGCCAGTCGCGGCCCAGAACATGCGCAAGCTGGTGCTGATGACGCCCGACAACGCCGAGCTCGAGGGCACCAACCTCGAGGAGCTCATCGCGTTGTCGTCGGCGGTCGGCATCCCGCGCGCCAAGTGCCTGGCCGACCTGCTCGCGATCGGCGTGACCGATCCGGTGATCCCGGTCGAGGTCGTCGCCGACGTGATGCTCTCCAACGTGGTCGCGACCCACCCCAACGCGCAAACCCGGCGTGGCCCCGTCGACGCCGAGCACCCCGACGGCGAGTACCCGGTCGCGCCCGGCCACATCCCGCTCACGCTGGCCGACGTCATCACCAACTTCGAGGACATGGCCACGCGCTTCGGCCCGGTCGATGGCCACCCCGGCTTCGTGCTCGAGGCCGCCGGCGTGACCGTGGTCGAGGACGAGTTCGCGATGACCTCGAAGGTCAATGCCAACGCGCTACCCTACAAGGGCCTCGATCTCGCGAACGGCGACGTCGCCAGCGTCAACAGCATCGGCGGTCAGATCGAGACCGTGCACGACTTCAGCGATCCAGACTGGATGACGCTGAGCGGCCTGGTGCCGGTGCCCAAGGTGTCGCGGCTGGGCTTCGGCCTGGTCGAGAACGACGCGTTCGTCCCGGGCGGCGACACCCGCGAGCCGCTACCGACCGGCAACTCGAGCGGCTGGTCGCTGCCGCCGTGGGAGTTCGAGCGTCTGATCCTCGACATGGCGAAGACCGCGGTCGCCGACACCCCAGCCCACTGCAAGGACTACCAGCTCGGCACCGGTGTGACGGCCTTCAGCGGCTGCATCGACGACACCGCGTGGGTCGAGCTCGAGACCTTCAACGGCGCCGGCTCACCGCCCGCGCCGGCGTACATCTGGGACATCGAGCTCGAGCTGGCGCAGGTGCGACTGCACGACGGCGGCCTCGCCGAGGGTGAGGCCGACGTGGCGATGACGATGACCGACGTCGAGGTCGGCGTGCCGCCCGAGCAGATGATCGAGCAGGTGAAGCAGAACGTGCAGGCCAACCCCGAGGCGCTGCGGGAGTTCGCATCGTTGCTGACCGACAGCACCGTCGGCAACGCCGACTTCTACTACGTACGCGGGCGCGAGAGCCTGCCGGCAGCGCAGCAGGGCGACTGGCTGTTCTTCATCGACGAAGGCGACATCGCGATCGCCGACGACGGCGACCCCGTGCGCCCGTACGCCTACGCACACCCCGGCTTCTACGCCGACCAAGCGCTCACGACCAAGCGCTCGGACGTGGTCGAGGTCGACGGCGATACCCTGCACGAGAAGGTGCGCGTCGAGCCCGGCGACGTGCTGTTCGTGGAGGACGACGACGGCCACGTCACCCGCATCGAGGTGCTCGAGAAGCCCTCGCGCGGACACGTCGCGCTGGCCTTCACCCGCGTCGAGTGACGCGCTACTCGACGTCGTCGCCGCCGAGCCGTCGCAGCACGTTGGTGGGGTAGAGCCCGACCAGCGTCGCGGTGCCAGGACCGGGGCGACCATGGCGGATCTCGAGGCTCGCGCAGCCGGCCTTCTTGAGCGCGCTGATGGGATCGTCGGCGCCGGTGAGATAGGCGAGCACGCGGTCGAGGTTCGGCGCATGTCCGACGCACATGAGGTTCTGCTCGCTGCGTGCGCGCAGCAGCTCGACCACGGCGGCGGGCTCGGCCATCGGCGTCAGCACGTCGGCGGTGACCAGGGCGATCGCCTCACCGCCGAGCTCGTCGCGGGCGATCTGGGCGGTCTGCTGCGCGCGCACGTAGGGGCTCGCGATGATCGCCTCGGGCGCGATCCCGATCGCGCGCAGACCTCGGGCCGCGAGCCGCGTGCGCACCTGGCCCTTGTCGGTCAGGAAGCGTTCGGGGTCGGTCGGACACGACGGGTCGGTCGGGTCAATCGCGATGCCGTGGCGAAACAGATGCACCCACACGTCGCCCCCGAGGGTAAGCCAGACGAGGGGGTGCGGTGTGGCTTTGACGTCGCAGACCGGCGCGGTGGCGCCGCGAGACTGCACACGCGCGCCGCGCTCGGACGCCCACCGGGCGGATCCCGGCGGAACGCCAGCGCACGCCTCCGGTGAGCGCTGGAGCTGGTACCTTGCCCCGCACCAACGATGGCCGAGCCCACACAGCTGGTCGCCCTCGACCTGGGCTCCAACAGCTTCCACATGGTCGTCGCGCGCGTGGTCGACGGTCAGCTGACCATCATCGATCGCATGCGCGAGCGGGTCGCACTCGCCTCCGGCCTCGACGAGCGCAACAACCTCACGGCCGAGGCGATCGAGCGCGGCGTCGATTGCCTACGGCGCTTCGGCGAGCGACTGCCGGCCGGTGTGCGCGTGCGGGCGGTCGGCACCAACACGCTCCGCAAGGCTCGCAACGCCCGCGAGTTCCTGCGCAAGGCCACCGCCGCGCTCGGCCACCCGGTCGAGGTCATCCCGGGCCGCGAGGAAGCTCGGCTCATCTACCTCGGCGTCGTGCAATCGCAGGGCGGCGTCGACGAGCGCCGGCTGGTGATCGACATCGGCGGCGGCAGCACCGAGTGCATCATCGGCGAGGGGTTCGACGCGCGGTTGACCGAGAGCCTGCACGTCGGCTGCGTCTCGCACACGACCCGGTTCTTCGCCGACGGCCGCCTGCGCCGGGAGTCGTTCCGCGAGGCCACCACCGCCGCGCGCGTCGAGCTCGAGACCATCGAGCAGGCATTCCGTCGTACCGGCTGGGTCACCGCGATCGGCAGCTCGGGCACGATTCTCTCGATCGACGCGATCCTGCGCGCCAACGGCTGGGGCGACGGCATCACGCGCGACGGGCTGCGAGCGCTGCGCGACGCGATGATCGCCGCCGGCCGCATCTCCAAGCTGTCACTGCCGGGGTTGTCGAGTGAGCGCGCCTCGGTCCTGCCCGGCGGCTTCGCCATCCTCTACGGTGCGTTCAAGAGCCTGAAGATCGAGCGCATGCTGCCGGCCACCGGTGCGCTGCGCGAGGGCCTGCTCTACGACACGCTCGGTCGCATCTCGCACGAGGACGTCCGTGAGCGCACCATCGAGTGGCTGTGCGAGCGCTACGCCGTCGATCGGGCCCAGGCCGCGCGCGTCGAGGGCACCGCGACCACGCTGTTCGAGCGGGCCCAGACCGCGTGGGAGCTGCACCACCCCGATCTGCGCATGATGCTGGGCTGGGCCGCGCGCCTGCACGAGGTCGGCCTCGCGCTCAGCTACACCGGCTACCACAAGCACGGCGCCTATCTCATCGCGAACTCGGATCTGCCGGGGTTCTCACGCGAGCAACAGGGCTACCTCGCGGCGCTGGTCGGCGCCCACCGTCGACGCCTGCGTCCGGAGCGGGTCGCGGAGCTGCGCGCGGTCGGGGGACAAAACGCCGTGCGGCTGGCGGTACTCCTGCGCCTGGCCGCGACACTCAACCGCGCCCGCGATCCCGAGGGTGCGGTGGTACCGGAGCTAGTCGCGGCCGGTGCCATCGTGGAGCTGCGCTTCCCCAAGGGCTGGCTCGAAACCCACGGCATGACGGCAACCGATCTGCAGTACGAGCAATCGTTCTTGGCCGCCGCCGGGATCTCGATGCTCGCGCGCTAGCAGCCCGTGGGTCCGAGGACGGTGTTCTCGCGTCGCGGAGTTTCACCACGGGCTGCTAGGCAGCCCCTTTAGGGGGTCAGCCGGGCGATCCACGCCTGCGCAGTGCCGCCGACGTCGATACGCGTGCCGACGACGTAGATGGCACCGTCTTCGCCCACCGCGACGTCGCGGAGATCGTCGTCGCCCTCGTCGGTGATCTCGGTGGCAGACCACACGACCTCGCCGCCGGGCGCGACCTTGACGACGTAGGGATCGTGGGTCCCGTGGGTCGAGTCCCAACCCACGGCGATGGCGTTGCCCATGGCGTCGACCGCCACGCCGTGGAGGTTGGCGCTGAAGGTCTGCGTGACGATGGTCGGCGCGACGGTCTGGATGCCGTCGTCGATGCGACCGACCCAGCCGCCCTGCGCGCCGGCGTAGCCGACCACCCAGCGTCGCTCGGGCAGCGCTGGGTCGAGCGCGAGCGCGAGGACCTCGGTGTCGGTCGACGGCGCGAAGGTCAACGATGTCGTCACGCTGCCGCCCGCGTTCGACTCGCGCAGGAAGCCCTCGCGGCCGCGCATGGTGGCGTAGTCGCCGGCGCCTGCGAGCCCGCCCGGCACCGCGATCAGGTCGAAGAACGTCGCGCCCACCGGTGCGTAGGGCGGGCCGGTCAGCTCCTCGAGCAGCAGGCCCTGGTCGTCGTAGGCGTGCAGCACGGCCTCGCCGGCGGCCGAACCGGCGGCCCAGAGCTGGCCGTCTTGCGGCAGTGCAGCACCGAACCACGAGATCGACGCGGTCTCGACGTGCCACAGCTCCTGCCCGCCATCGTCCAGCAGCGCGATGACGCCGCCGCCGCTCTCGTAGCCGTATCCTGCCACGGCGATGACCGGTATCGACGAGACGTCGGTGACCGCGAGACCCCAGGTGAACACGCTCTCGGCGGCGAGCTCGTACTCCCAGCTCCACGAGGTCGCCGCCTCGGGATCGATGCGTCGCACCGTCGACCTCGACGTCGGGCCGTCGGACAAGCCGACGCCGACCACGAGGTCGCCGCCGGGCAGGCGCTCGATCGACTGTCCGGTGCCGTACGCGTCGCCGGCCAAGCTGATCGACCACTGCACGGTGCCGGCGGTGACGCAGCTGCTGCTGCAGCCGTCGCCATCGACGGTGTTGCCGTCGTCACAGAGCTCGGACTCGTCGAGCACGCCGTCCCCGCACGACGCCGGCGTGCCCTCGCTCGCGCCGCTGCCCGAGCTGCCGGTCTGCGTCGACGCCTCGACACCCCCGCCGGAGCTGCTGTTGCCTGTACCGGTGGAGCTGGTGGTCGTGGTCACGCCCTCGCTGCCGGAGTCGGCTTGCCCGTCGCTCGCCACGCACGCGCGCGCGAGCCCACCGCCGGCGTGCTCGCCATAGCGCTGCCCCGACGCGCACGAGGGATCGGGGAACGAGCACCAGCCGGTGGCCTCACAGGTGCCCGGGCCCTCTGCGCTGCGACAGTCATCGTCGCCCTTGCAAGCGAATCCGCCGCCGCACGCGACGCCCGCAACGACGCCGACGAATCCGGCCAACGGCCACCATGCACGCCCGCCCGTCACGCGCGGACGATCATACGCGCCGGCGCGGGTCCGGTCATCCGCCGCGCCTCCACCGAAGCGGTCGCGCGCGATCAGCCGCCAGACGCCTGCGGCCAGGTCTCGGTGAGCGCCGCGGCAACGGCGTCGAGCAGCTCGCGGGTCCGCAGCGGCTTGGCGAGCAGACGACCGGGCAGGCTCGTCGCGTCGTGTTGATCGAGATAACCACTCACGAACAGCACCCGCAGCCCGGGTCGCCGCGCGAGCACACGCCGCGCCAGCTCGGGCCCCGAGAGCCGCGGCATCACGACGTCGGTCACGAGGATCTCGCACGCCAGACCGGACTCGAGCTCCAGTGCCGCGGCCTCGGGATCCGCGAACGCGATCGGCTCGTAGCCGCCACGTCGCAGCGAGGTCACCAGGCTCGCGCGGACGAGGTCGTCGTCGTCGCACACGACCACGCGCGCGCGCCGAGGCGCCGGTGCAACCGCGGTCGAAGCCGCGGGCACGACGCTGCGGGCGCGCGGCTGGGTGTTGGGCAGCAGCATCGTGACGGTGGTGCCGACACCGACCTGCGATCGCAGTCGCAGGCCACCGCCCGACTGCTCGGCGAAGCCGAGCACCGACGGCAGCCCCAGCCCGGTCCCCGCCGCCCGCGTGGTGTAGAAGGGCTCGAGCACCTTCTCGAGCCGATCGGCGGGGATGCCCACGCCAGTGTCGGTGACCTCGATGACGGTCCAACAGGCCACGCCGCCGGGCAGATCGGGCCAACGGCGCGCGGCCTCGGCGTGCTCGCAGGCCTGCACGATGATCGTGATCTCGCCGCCGCCAGGCATCGCCTCCTGGGCGTTGAGCACGAGGTTGACGATCGCGAGCTCGAGCTGCGCGGGATCGGCATGCACACCGAGCGGGCTCTCTCCGAGGGCGAGGCGCAGCCGCACGTCGTCACGCAGCAGCGCCGACAGCATGGTCTGGAGCTCGCGCAGCAACGCGCAGGTGTCGATGGCGTCGGGCTCGAGCGCCTGCCGGCGCGCGAACGACAACAGCTGCCGCGTGAGCGTCGCGCCACGGTCGACGCAGCCTTGCAGCATCTCGACCAGGGCATTCGACTCGGAGCGCTCGTGCTCGTCGAGCGACTGCAGCGCCTCGGCAGCGCCGCGGACCGCCGTGAGCAGGTTGTTGAAGTCGTGGGCGATGCCACCCGCGAGTCGTCCGACCGCCTCGAGTCGCTCGGCCCGCTCGAGGCGTCGCGAGAGCTCGCGCTGTCGCTCTTCACCGAGCACGCGAGCAGTGACGTCGACCGCCCGCGCGAGCATGCGATCGTCGTCGAACGGCATGCGCGCCAGCAGGACGTAGCGAGGGGACGAGCTGTCGGCGATGCCGCGCACGCCCTCGAGCCCGCGCGGCGCGGTGAACAGCGGCTCGAACGGCCGCCCCACCGGATCGCGACCGAGCAGGCGCTGCGCCGCCGCGTTGGCCTGCTGCACCCGTCCGTCGCGCCCGACCACGAACAACGCGTCGGAGCCGGCCTCGAACACCCGGCGGTGATGGGCCTCGCTGACGCGCAGCGCCTGTTCGACCGCCGCACGTCGCTCGACCTCGCCCTGCAATCGCTGCACGTTGCGGCGCAGCCAGCGGGCGCGCGCCGCCAGCACACTGGCGACCGCGGCCAGTGCAGCCAAGAACATCCCCGCGCGCACCCACCAACGTTCGTACCAGTGCGGCAGCAGCTCGAATGCGACCGCGACCGTCGGCGACCACTCGCCCTGCTCGGCCGCCGCGCGCAGCTCGATGGTGTGTCGGCCGGGCGTGAACCCGACCCAGCTCGCGCGGCGATCGGCGTCGGCGCGACGCCAGCCCGGCACGACCTCCTCGCCATCGCTGAGCACGCGATACTCGAACACCGCCAGCTCCGGGTGTCGCAGGATCGGTGAGGTGAACGCGAGCTCGAGGTGACCGGGACCCGGCGGCACCTCGGGCGTGCTTCCCGGCGTCAGCTCGACGCCGTCGATCACGGCATGGCGGATCTGCACCTGCGGCACGACCGGGTTGTTGACCAGCTGCGACGGATCCAGCGCGAGCACGCCGTCGACCGTCGGCAGCATCAGCGTGCCGCTCGCGGTGAGCACACCGGCTGGCTGCCCGCCGCCATTGCCCTCGGGTGTGGCCCAGCGGCGCGCGGCCACGTGGTGTTCGGGGTCGACGAGGTGGCGCTCGAGATCGCCGCGCATGACGCGGGTGAGGCCACGGTTGCCGTGCAGCCACAGCGCGCCGTGATCGTCGTCGAGGATCGCCGACACCACGTCGTCCGCGAGCCCATCGGCGCGGGTGATGCGGTGGAACTTGCCGGCCCGCCACACGCCGAGACCACCGCCGTAGCTACCCATCAGCACCGTGCCGTCGCGATCGACGTGGAGCGCCCGGATCTCACCGGCCGGCACGCCAGCATCCCGGGTGAAGCGCTCGAGCACACCGCCCTGCAAGTGCGAGAGACCGCGGTGGGTGCCGAACCACAGATCGTCGGCGACGCCGACGGCGATCGCCAGCACGCGCCGATCGCCGACGTCCACCGGCGTCACGTGCCCGTCACGGACGCGGAACGCCCCGCCGCTATCGGTGCCGATCCAGACGTCGCGCCCCTTCGGCGTCACGACCTGCACGTTGTGGCCCAGCTCGGCCACGGTCACGACGCGATCTTCGTCCTCCAGGCGGGCGAGCTGGGTGCCGACGCCGAGCAGCACGCCGCGATCGTCACGGGCAAGCGCGCGGACGCACCCACCGGCGATGCCGACCATGTCGCCATCGGCCTCGATCCGCACCAGCCCGCCGGGCTCGCAGCCATAGCCGACCAACAACGCGCCGTCGGCGAGCTCGATCATCGGCAGCACGCCGTCGCCGACGTCGATGAGCCGCCAGTCCTCGGCGACGAAGCGATGCAGGCCGCCCGGATCGGTGCCGACCCACAGGCCCTGCTCGCGGTCGACCAGGAGATCGCGGATCGTCGCACCGAGCTCGCGGCTGCCGGCCTCACCGACGATGTGCAGGCGCGAGTCGAACGCCGCGAAGATGGTGCCATCGGCGGCGACCGCCAGCTCGCGCGCCGGCTCGGTCGCGAGCAGTCGCGTGCGACCGCCACTGCGCTCGACCACGCCGCCGCCACCGCCGACCAGCAGCGCGGCGCCGTTGGGCTCGAGTGCGAATACCGGGGCGATGGGCGTGGTCACGGGCACCGCACGGTCGTCGACCACGCGTGCGAGGCCTGGCTCATGCCCGATCCACACGTCGTCGCCGTGACGCAGCACCGCGTGCCCGATCTCGACCCCTTCGATCGCCGTCCACGTGCCGCGCTCGAGCCGCGCGACGCCCTGCTGACCCGCCGCCCACAACACGTCGCCGTCGGGCGCGAGCGACCAGATCGCCGCACCATCGAGTGTGGCTGCCACCGGCAACACCTGCTCGGAGCCGTCGGCTTCGAGCACCACGATGCCGCCATCCTGCAGGCCGATGTAGCGGCGTCCGTCGTCGTCGACCGCGATCGCGCTGATGCGGATCGTGCTCCAGCCATCGCCCTCGGCCGCCGACACCATCTCGAAGGCGTGGCCGTCGTAGCGCGCGAAGCCGCCGAAGGTGCCGATGTCGAGCCAACCGTCGCGGCTCTGCGCGATGGCGGTGACGGAGGACTGCGGCAGGCCCTCGTCCGTCGACCACGCGACCTCGCGGTAGCGGCCGAATGGAGCGGCCGCCAGCATCACCGCGATCGGCCACGCCAGCACGGCGACGATCATACCGCCTTGCGGGTCAGCCACGCCGCGCTGGCCATTGGATCGATCCGGTGCACGAGATCGATCGCCGCGCGCCCACGCAGGTGTGCGCGTGCGCGTCGCCCGAGCGCGTGTCCGCGATGCGCGTGATCAGGTGGGGGCCGAGCTGCGCAGCGCGTAGGGCCCGGTCCTGCGCATCGGCCTCGCGGGCGCGCGCGCGGGCGCGGGCGGGCTCGCACGCCCGACCTCCACGAGGTCCCGCAGATCGATGACGCGCGTGGCGTCGTCGCCCTGCGCCTGCACGGGCGTGCTCGCCGGCTGCGCCAGCCGTCGATCGAGCGCCTGCAGGCCCGCATGCTGGGGCTGCCACGCCAGGGCACGACGTACGGCGGCGCGCGCCGACGCGCTCGCGTCCGGGCCCGCATCGGCGAGCCGCAGCGCCAGCAGATGCAGCACCTCGGCCGCGCGATCCGGCTTGCCCAGCAACACGAACGCGTTGGCCATGCCCTCGGCGGCCTGCTCGTCATGGGGTAGCAGCGCGAGGATCGTCCGAATCGCGGCCACCGCCCGGTGGATGTCGCGCGCGCGCAGGTGGGCGTCGACCGCAACGCGCAGGCTCGGCACGTGCTGCGGTGAGAGCCGCAGCGCGCGGCCGCACAGCGACTGCGCGCGGGCGTGGCGGCCCGCCGCCAGCTCGACCTGCGCGACGATCGCCAGCTGATCGGCGGCGTCGGCATGGGTACCCATGCGCGCGGCGAGATCGGCGAGCAACAACCGACGCGACTCGGTCGGCTCCGCCGCTACGGCGAGCCGGGCGGCGGCCATCGCCTGCGGCACTCGCTGCAGTCGCAGCTCGTCCTTCACGACCCCGTCGGCGGTGGCGGCCGCGACGTCGGCCTGGCCCAGCTGCAGCTGCAGCGCGGCGATGCGCAGGCGCACCGCGGGATCGGCATCGAGCCGCGCGATGCGAGCATGGATCGCCAGCGCGCGCTGGCCCAGGCCCTGCGCCTCCGCGGTCTGGGCCGCGGTGCGGTAGAGCCCGAGCGCGGGCCCGATCTGCCCGGCGGCCGCGAACCAGTCGGCATTTTGCAGCTGCGCGTCGATGAGCGACGGCTGCGACGGCAACGGCATCGGTGCGCCCCTGGACATCAACCCCACCTCGTGTGCGTGAGACACCGAGGTCCCGGCGATTTCCGGCGCAACCCGTCAGCGAGCCTGGGGCGCTTGCGGCACCAGCTGGAGCTCGACCCGCGCGCCATCCCGCACGACCACGATCGGTACCGCGACCGCCGGCGCGAGCTCGGCGAACGAGGCCATGTAGTCGTCGAGGTTGTGGATGTCGCGCGCGGCGATCTTCACGATGACGTCGCCCTTGCGCAGCCCGGCCTGCTCCGCCGCGCCGCCCTTGCGCACGCCCGACAGCCGCACGCCGTCGACCTGCGCGCCGTAGTCGGGGATCGTGCCGAGCGAGACCCGGAAGCCGCCACCGCGCGGGGTCGCTGGCCGCGCAACCTCGACGTAGCTCGGCGCCATCGCGTCGCGTTGGATCGCGTCGACGATCGCGAGCGCGACGTCGCCGACCTGAGCCGCGCCGGCGTCGTTGATCTTCGCGAGGTCGTCGCTGGGCTTGTGATAGTCCTCGTGCGGCCCCGTGAAGAAGTGCAGCACCGGGATCGCAGCCTCGTAGAAGCTGCCGTGATCCGAGGGCCCGTAGCCGTCGTCGGTGGTGTGGACGGTGAGCTCGCCGCGGGCCTGCTCGACCAGCTGCGGCCACTCCTTGGCGGTGCCCGCCCCCGCGACCACCAGGCCCTCCGGACCCAGTCGCCCGACCATGTCGAAGTTGAGCATCGCGGCGATGCGACGCCGCTCGGCCTCGGGCAGCGCGTGCACGTGGTGCTTCGATCCCAACAGCCCCATCTCCTCGGCGCCGAAGGCGATGCACACCACGTCGAACGGACGCTCGGCCACCGGCCGCCGGGCCTCGGCGGCGCACAGCTCGAGCATCACCGCCACGCCCGAGGCGTTGTCGTCGGCGCCGTTGTGGATCGCATGCTCACCGGGCGCCAGCGAGGTGTCGGTGCCGAAGCCCAGGTGGTCCATGTGCGCGCCGATGACGACGACGCGACCCGACTTGCCCGCGCCGGGGATGCGGCCGACGACGTTGGCGGTCTGCAGGCGCACACGCTCGATCGGCGTGTGCAGGCTGGCCTTGCGCTTGCTCGTGCGGCCGCGCGGGAGTGCGGCTGGATCGTCGCCGCCGCGGGCACCCAACGCCGACGCCAGCGCGGCGGTGCCGGCGGTGCCGACCACGACCGCGGGCAGCTCGAGGTTCGCGGCTTCGCCGTGGTTGGGGAAGCGATCACTGCTCGGGTCCCACAGCACGAACCCGACCGCGCCGTGATCACGGGCGGCGATGGCCTTCCCGGCCGCGCGCGTGTCGGCGACGCTGAGGTGGGGATCACCCGCGGGCCCACCGGCGAGCGCCACGACGATCGCACCGCGCACCTTGCCCTTCAGCCCTTCGTAGTCGCCGGTCCCGACGCCGCCCTTGCCGATGCCGTAGCCGACGAACACCAGCTTGGCTGCCACCGGCGCGGTGGTCTCGGCCGCGAACGGCACCATCGCGTGCGGAATCGCGGCGCCGCCCACCGCCAGCGCGGTGTGTTGGTCGGGTCGCTCGCGCACGCCGTCGACGATCTCGAACGGCTCGACCCACGCATCGCCGAAGCCCGGGCGCAGCCCGCCGCGCTTCATGGCGTCGACCACGTAGGCCTGCACCGCACGATCTGCGTCGCTGCCGGGGGCACGGCCCTGCTGCGCGTCGTCGGCCAAGAACGCGATGTGCTCGCGCACGCGTGCGCGCTCGAGGTGGACGGTGGCGGGCGTGTCGGGGGTGGCGATCGGCGTCGGTGGAGTCGTCGCTTCCGGCGGCCGGACGTCGCCGTTGGGCCGACAGCCGAGCGCGAGCGCGAGCAAGCGCGCGCAGCTGCGAGCGAGTGACTTGGCCGCAGCCGGTGTCGACCCGTGATCGAATCGTGCGAGTGCGCGTGATGTTCGACGAAGCATGCGCGAAGACCCCATGGCGGGCGCGAGCATAGCCGATGGTGGCATCACGGCGTGATAGCCTCGTGGCCATGCGCATCGCAGCCTTGTCCTCGACCTTCGTCGTGCTCACCCTCTGCGCCTGCGGCCCCACGGGCAGCGGTGACGGGGGCTCGGGTGATTCCAGCAGTAGCGGCGGCTCGGGCAGCACCGGCATGACCGCGTCGACCACCGCCTCGACCACCGCCTCGACCACCGCCTCGACCACCGACACCACCGCCTCGACCACCGCGACCTCGTCGACCACCGACGCGACCACCACCGACGCGACCACCACCGAGGGCGTCGACTCCTCGACCACCGACCCCAGCGGCGGATCCAGCTCCGACACCGGCGCGAGCGGCTTCTCGGTCTCGGGCCAGGTGACCCGCTCGGCGCTCGCCGTGATCTCGATCGGCGACGACGGCATCGGCACGCTCTACGTCGGCGCGCTGACCGAGTGCGCCCAGGATGCGGCCTCCGCCGGTGGCACCTCGGTGGAGATGGCCGATCTCTCGATGACGAACACGCCGGTCGACTTCACCATCTCGGGCCTGCCCAACGGCACGTACTACATCGCCGGCTTCCTCGACGACGACGAGAATGCCGATCCCGATGCGCCCGACGCCGACATGGGTGACCTCGCATTTGCGAACGGCTTCATGGCCGGGTGTGTCGAGGTGACGATCGACAACGCCGACGTCAGCGGGGCCGACTTCGCGCTCAACATCAACATCCCGTTCTAGTACCGATCAGCCGACGCCGAACCCGGCGATGCGGTCGCGCAGGTCGGGCGGCAACGGCACGCTGCGGCGGTAGCTGTCGCGGGCCGGGTCGAGGTCCATCACCACGCACACGGTCTTGCCGGTCGCGCGCACGTCGTCGGTGCCGACGCGGCCGCGTATGACGTAGGAAAACTCGATCGACGAGGTCCCGACCCGGACCACCCGCAGCTCGACGTCGACGGTCTCGCCGAAGCGCGTGGGCCGACGGAAGTCGGCCTCGGTGTGCACGCTTGGGAAGCCCAGCTTGCGCACGCCGATGACCTCCGCGTAGGGCATCGCGAGCCGGGTGTCGAACCACGTCTCCATGGCGGCGTGGAACATCTCGAAGAAGCGCGGGAAGTAGACGATGCCCGCGGGGTCGCAGTGGCCCCACCCCACCGCCACCGGCAGCACGTGGAGTCCTGGCGGTGGTTCGACCGGGTTCGCGTCTGCTTGCATCGGCCGAGCTCCCCTGCGGCCAGAGTGTATGCTCCCGCCATGGCACTGGTCGAGTACGAGTCCCTCGAAGGCATCGCGCGACTGACCCTGCAGGCGGGACGCGCCAACTGCTACTCCTACGAGATGATGCAGGAGCTCGACGCGGCGATCCTGCGGGCGCGTTTCGACGCTGCCGTCCATGCCATCGTGATCCGCGGCGCCGGCGAACGCTTCTTCTGCGCCGGCGCGGACATCACCGTGCTGCAGGGCGCGGACCCCTACTTCAAGTACAACTTCTGCCTCCACGCCAACGAGACCCTGCAGCGGCTCGAGCACACGCCCAAGCTGGTGATCGCGGCGATCGACGGCCACTGCGTGGGCGGCGGCCTCGAGGTCGCGCTCGCGTGCGACCTACGGGTCGCGCGACGCGGCTCGGGCACCTGCGGCCTGCCCGAGGTCAAGCTCGGGGTCCTGCCCGGCACCGGCGGCACCCAGCGGCTGGTGCGAACGCTCGGCCGCGCGAAGGCGATCGAGCTGATGGCGACCGGCGAGACCTTCGACTTCGAGCGCGCCCACGGGCTCGGGCTCGTCAACCAGCTGTGGGACGACCCTGATCACGACAGCTTCCACGCCCACGTGCTGCAGTGGGCACGCGATTTCATCCCTCCCCGTGCGGCCTCGCGAGCGGTCGGATTCATCAAGCGCGCGTGCATCAGCGGCGCCGAGGCGAGCCTGTCCGAGGGGCTCGCGCTCGAGCGCGAGCTGCAGCAGCGGCTGTTCGAGGGTGACGACGCGGCCGAGGGCCTGGCGGCCTACGTCGAGAAGCGCCCGCCGGTGTTCACCGGCGGTTAGTACCTCGACACAAGGCGCCGTGCCGCCGGAATACCGGGCGTATTTTCAAGGTGCGGCAACGCAGCGAGGCGCGGTCAGGGCGGTGTCATGGCCCGTCACAATCCCTGTGTCGAGGTACTAGTACCTCGACACAGCGATAGTGATGGGTTCACGCGGCGGCCGGCAACGGCGTGTCGAAGAGCGGCTTCGGGTAGGCGTGGCCAAGCTTCCGCCGTGCGTCGTCGACTCGGAACATCCAGTTGATGCGATGGCCGTCGCGGTTGCGTGCGGCGGACCACGCGTCGACGTGGACTTCGAGCATCGCGCGGTCGGGAATGCGCCGGTCGAGGCACTGCCCGCTGAGCACGCCGATCTCGATCTCGACCATGTTGAGCCAGCTCGCATGCTTGGGTGTGTGATGGAACTCGAGCCGTCGAAGGATGCGGCGGGCTTCCGGGGCGGGGAAGGCGTCGTACAGGTTCTTCGCGCGGTGCGTGCTCAGATTGTCGAGTACGACGCGGATGACGTCGGCGTTCGGGTAGTGAACGTCAACGAGGTCGCGCATGCACTCGGCGAAGTCGATGCTCGTGCGCTGGTCGGTAACCTTGGCGTGTCGCCATGGCCGATGCGCGTCGACCATGACGAAGATGTTGACGGTTCCGTTGCGTGTGTACTCGTAGTCGATGCGCGCGGGTTGGCCCGGCTTCGCTCGGACGGACGCACGTGTCTCGCCAATCAACTGGTACGGCTTCTCGTCGAAGGAGACGACCGGCCGCTTCCGGATCGGGCGTCTCAGCGTAGAGGTCGAGCACGTCCTCCATACGCTCGACGAACTCGGCATCGACACACGGGATGCACCACATCTTCTTCTGCCAGGGCTTGAGATCGTTCTCGGAGAGCCTCCGCCGGACAGTTTCGCGAGAGATGCTGTCGTGGTCGACGAGTTGCACGACCTCGCCCGCGAGAAGCTCGAGGGTCCAGCACTTGCGACCGGTTGGCGGCTTCGAGCATGCCAGCGCGATGAGGACGGCTTCCTCGCGTCCTGAGAGTTTCCGCTCCGGCCTGGGCCGAGCACGATCGCTGAGCGCTGCATCGAGTCCTTCCTCGACGAACCGCTTCTTCACTCGGTAGATCGTCGCCGTGCCGCAGCCGAGCACTTGCGCGGTCTCCTCATCCGAGAGACCTCGATCACACGCGAGCAGGATCTGCGCACGCGTGTGCTTGCGCGCTCGCTCAGTGCCTCGACCGAGCCGTTCTCGAAGACCTTCGCGCTCGTCTTCGGTCAGCTCTACGATGTAGCGGACGTTCATCGGACCTCCGGCTCCGCGGAGCCACACGTCTCAGATCACATCCGAGATCCCATGTCGATCCCCGCCGACGCCGCATTCACCGACAAGCAAGGCCAGTACCTCGCCTTCATCTACCTCTACACCAAGCTCCATCGCCGGCCCCCCGCAGAGGCCGACATGCAGGAGTACTTCGAGGTCACGCCCCCGGTCGTGCACTCGATGGTCGTCACCCTCGAGAAGCGCGGCCTGATTCGACGTGAACCCGGCCGCGCTCGAACCATCGAGATCCTCGTGCCGCCTGCGCAGCTCCCAGAGCTGCGTTAACCGCGCCTCAATCGATCACTATCGCTGTGTCGAGGTACTAGCCGGCTGGGGTCGGGTTGATGAGGCCCGTGCCGCCGCCGCCGAGGTACGCGTAGCTGTCCGCGGTGTCGTAGCCCACGACCGCCACCCCGATCGGTGCGTCGCCGGCGACGTCGTGGACACCGTCCTCGACCTGCACGCGCGCGACCTCGAAGCCGCCGCCCGCCGGCACGAACGCGGCATCGTCGACGGCGACGCCGTCGACCTGCACTCCGGCGCCCTCGGGCCGCGTGATGACGAGGAAGTCCCACGTCCACTCGCTCGGCACCAACAGCACGTAGCGATCGAGGAACTGCTCGATGCCCGCGTGCTGCAGCATCGCGGGGTCGCCCAGCATCGTCGGTGGCGAGATGTCCTCGTAGCCGGTCATGTAGTTGAACACCGCGATGGGCTTGTCGGCGTCGACGAAGAAGTCGCCGGGCGCCGCCGCGTTGCCGGCGACGTAGAACTGCGCGAGCTCGCCGGCGTCGAGCTGCAGCGGCCCTGCGGGCACGCCGGTGACCCCGGCCGGCACATCGAACGCGATGGTGGTGCCGTCCTCGCTGGCGTAGATCTGCCACAGCGATCGCTCGGGGCTGCTCGGCAGCCGTGGTGGTACGCGGGCCGCGACGAACTGCTTGCCCCACTGGCGCAGGCCCGCCATCTGCTCCTCGAGGTGATCGCAGGCGTACTTGTCGCCCGGAACGAAGGCGCACTCGTGGCCGGTGAACACTGCGATCGGCTGATCGCTCTCGACCCGTGTGCCGGTGAGCGAGGCGTTCTCGGTGGCGACCGCGACCTGGGCGATGTCGCCTTCGTCGAGCGTGAGCATGAAGGTGCCCCCGGCGACCCCCGGTGGCACCCCGCCGGCGCCCGTGGTGGCGGTGGTCGGCCGCACCGAGACCTGCGTGCCGTCGACCGCCGCGACGATGGTGATCGATCCGCGCCCGGAGCCCTCGCCCCAGTGCACGACGTCGACCAGCGTGTCCCAGGCCTCGAGCGGATACAGCAGCGAGGCATCCGAGCTCCACCAGCCCATCACGAGTGGATTGAACTGGTAGGCGATGATCGGCACGCTGGCGCGCACGCGGTAGGCCCCACCCGCACGGATGCCGCTGCCCTGCTGCACGAGGTTGGGCAGCGCGAACGTGTGCAGCTGCATCGCGGGCACCTGCACCGGCCCGTCGACGGTGACCCAGGCGCCCGCGTCGCGGCGTTCGACCACGACCTCGGCGGCGACGCCGGCCTGCACGTTGCTCACGACCACCGCAAACTGCTGGTTCTCGAAGATGCCGGTCTGGTCGAGATCGACCGCGAAGAAGGTGCAGCCCACCGTGGTCTCGCTGGCCTCGAGCTCGTCGCACTGCGTCGGCACCACGCCGCCACCATCGCCCGCGCCGACGTCGAGCACCGGCGCACCACCGTCGCTGCCGAGCCCGTCGTCGCCGCTGTCCGCTACGGTCGCGCTGGCGGGACCGCCGGCCGCTTCGCCGCCCGATCCGGCGCTGCCGTCGGCATCCGCCGCCGTGCCGGTGGACCCGTGGCCCGCGCTGCTCGAGTTGAAGGCGTCGCTGCGGGGGTCGCCGCCGCACGCGATGGCCATGGCCATGGCCGTGGCCAGCAGTCCCACGCGGCGGCAACTCGCGTCATGCGTCGTCATGTCGTTGGATCCCGCGTGCCCGGGGCGCCGGCGCGCACGAACCAACCGTGCGCCGCAGCCCCGCCTCGGGCGGGAGTTGCCGCAGCCCGTCCCGGGTTCCGCAGCCGCGGCTGCGCGTCAGCACACGCGCACTTGCTCGATCGCGCGCGCGCTCGCCATGATCGCCCGTGAACATGGCCGGCCCCCGCACCGCAGCACCCACCGCCCCCTCGCGTCCGCGCTGCCGCTGGTGCCTCGGCAAGGATCCAACCCGCAGCGACCCCGTGATGGTCGCGTATCACGACCACGAGTGGGGCGTGCCGCTGCACGACGATCGCAAGCACTTCGAGTTCATGTTGCTCGACGCGTTCCAGGCCGGCCTCAGCTGGGCCATCGTGCTGGCGAAGCGCGCGGGCTTTCGCAAGGCGTTCGCCGACTTCGACCCCGCCGCGATCGCACGCTTCAACCAACGCAGCGTCGAGCGCCTGGTCGCCGACCCCGGCATCGTCCGCAACCGTCAGAAGATCGAGGCCACCATCGGCAACGCCAGGGCCTTCCTCGCCTTGCAGGCGGAGTTCGGCTCGTTCGATCGCTGGATCTGGGATTTCGTCGGCGGCGCACCGCAGGCCAACGCGTGGCCATCGATGGCCCACGTGCCGCCCCGCACCGCGCAGTCCGACGCGATGAGCAAGGCGCTACAGGCCCGCGGCTTTAAGTTCGTGGGCTCGACCATCTGCTACGCGTACATGCAAGCCGCCGGGATGGTGAACGACCACGAGGTCGGCTGCTTCCGCCACGCCGAGCTGACCGGCGGGTCGAGCCCTGCCGCGCCGCGCCCGCGTCGACCCCGCGCGTCGCGGTAGATCGCGGCGGCGCCATGGGCCCGCGTGTGACCGCGCGACCGCATCGGTTCGCCGGGGGGCGCTTGGGATCGTGCGGGCCTGCAGATTTCTACGCAGGCACTTAAACCGACCGCTGTCGTCGAGGCACCACCTCCAACGCGAAGGGTGAAGACGATGACGCATTCCCAGCTCGATGACCGCGACCTCCCCCGTGTGCCCGCCACGCGCCTGCGCACCGCGCTCGCGATGCTCGCGACGCTCCCACTGACGCTCGCGACCGCCTGCTACGACGGCATCGACGGCGAGGGCCAGGACGCGCTCGAGGACGAGGACAGCCTCGACATCGAACCGCTGGGTGACGACGGCGAGGGCGACCCACCGCCGCCGACTGCGGCCACGTCGTGCGCGCCGCAGATGTCGGTGTTCCCCGTCAGCGGCACGCACAACATCGGCTACGACGCCAAGAGCTGCGGCAGCGGGACCTGCGAGACCACCTGTCCGGACGCCCACGCGAACAGCGACTGGGGCGGCGACCACCACGGCATCGATGTGTTTGCCCACCACCGCGCGGAGCTGGTCGCGGTCGCCGACGCAGTGGTCGTGAAGGTCGGAGTCGTGAGCAACACCTCGGGCAAGCGCGTGCGCGTCCGCGACGCGTGCGGCTGGGAGTACTACTACGGCCACCTCGACGAGTACGTGGTCTCGCCCGGTCAGCAGGTCGCCGCGGGCCAGCTGATCGGCTACATGGGTGCGACCGGCACCGGCTCGACCCACCTGCACTTCAACGTCTCCCCCAACGGCGACTACAGCCACGACATCAACCCGTTCGACCTGCTGAAGTCGACCAGTCCGACCGCGTGCGGCGGTGACGTCGGCGGTGGTGGTGGTGGTGGCACGCCGCAGCCGCCCGCACCGCCACCGGCGGGCTGCGGCATCATGCTGCCCGGCGATGCGCTCCACGCCGACGAGGCCGTGACCTCGTGCGACGGACGCTTCTCGCTGGTCATGCAGAGCGACGGCAACCTCGTGCTCTACCAGGCCGACGCCGGCGCGCTGTGGAACACCGCCACGGCGGGCAACACCCCGAGCGCGTTCGTGATGCAGGAGGACGGCAACGCGGTCGTCTACTCGGCCGCCGGATCGGCGCTGTGGAACAGCGGCACCTACGGACAGCCCGGCGCCTACCTCACGGTGCAGGACGACGGCAACGTCGTGGTCTACAGCGGCGTCATCGCGCTGTGGAACAGCGGCACCTGCTGCCGTTAGTCGGTCGCCTGCGTCGCCGCGAGATCAGCGGCGGCCGTGGCCACCGGCGATGCCGGTGGCCGCACGGATGTGCGCGGCCCAGCTCGCCAAGGTGCGCTGGGCCGACTCGAGCAGAGCCGGTGACGACGCCGAACGCGTGAGCTCCTCGTCGAGCAGCGCGCGCGCGCGTCGGAGCCGGCTCTTGATCGTGCCGGCGGGGACCTCGAGCACCTCGGAGACCTCGCGATCGCTGAGGCCCTCCCAGTACGCCAGCTCGACCAAGGTCTGTAGCTCGAGCGGCAGCGTCCGCAGTGCCCGCAAGAGCGCGCGCTCCTGCTCGGCGGCCGCGAGCCGCTCGGCCGGCGAGGCCGCGACGTCGACCAGCGATGCCACGCTGCTGGTGAGGGGATCGAAGTCGCGACGCCCGTCGCGGTAGTACCGGAAGAGGATGTTGCGGGCGATCGCGAACAGGTACGAGCGGAAGCTGGCCCGGCCCGCGAAGTCGTCGACACTCTCGACGCAGGCCAAGAACGTGTTCTGGACCAGGTCGTCGCAGCCCTGGCGCACCTTGTTGGCGAAGAAGCGATGCACGGCCTCGACGTGCCGCGAGATCAGCAGCTCGCCCGCGTCACCATCACCGCGGCGCCACGCCGCGAGCAGCGCGAGATCGTCGGTCATGCGCCACCCACCGCCGGCTCGGCTTGCGGGCGCATCGCGGCGAGCCGGGCCCGCAGCTCGGCGGCCGCATCGGCGAAGCGGGCACCGTTGGCGTCGTAGATCGCGGCCGCTCGCTCGTAGTCCGCGGCCGCGGCCTGCGTGCGGTCGCCCAGCTGCAGCTCGACCTCCGCGCGCTGGCCCAGCAGCTGCGCGACGAGCGGGTGCTGCCCGCCCAGCCGCAGCACGAACACCGCGTGGGCGCGCTCGATGGCCGCCAGCGCCTCCTGCGGACGCCCGAGTCGCGACAGCGCCAACGCGATGTTGCCGTGGGAGAAGCCGATGTCGAGGTGGTCGGCGGCCTGCGTCGCCTCGCGGATCGCGAGCGCCTCGCGGTGCAGGACCAGGGCCTCGTCGTAGCGGCCCAGCTCCGAGAGCGTGGCGCCGAGGTTGTCGAGCCCCGACGCGCGGGCCGGCGAGCCCATGCCGCCGTGGAGCTCGAACAGCTCGATCGCGCGACGCAGCACGGGCTCGGCCTCGGCGTAGCGTCCCGCGCGGTAGAGCACCACGCCGAGGTGGTTGAGCGCACCGGTGCGCATCCAGGTGTCTTCGCCCTCGCGCGCGACCACGGCGTCGATGGCCCCGCGCAGCAGCGTGGCGGCGCGATCGAAGTCCCCCTCGGACTCGGCGATCGACGCCAAGCCCTCGGTGAGCACCATGTCGACCTCGTCGCGCTCGCCCGCCCGCGCGAGCGTGGCCTCGGCGTGCGCAGCCCACCGCCGCGCATCGTCGAGCGCCCCGCGGGCGACACTGACGCGCACGAGCTCGCTGGCCGACCGCGCGGCGATGCGATCGAGTCGCTCGCGCTGCGCCAGCAGGAACGCCTGCTCGAAGGCGGCCGCGGCCTCGTCCTGCTCCGAGGCGACCTCGAGCATGCGCCCGCGCGCGAACGAGACCTCGGCGAGCAGCTCCGGCCTGCGCGTGACCTCGGGGTCGACCAGCAGGGTGCGCGAGAGCTCCAGGCCCTGCGCGACCATCGTCATGCCGTCGTACGCGCGCAGGAGTGCGAGCTCGCGATCGATGCGCTCGCTGCGGCCGAGCTCGGTGGCCAGCCGATCCGCGTCGGCGCCCGCGGCCAGCTGGCACGCGCGTGGCTGCGCGACCCGACGCAGCGGGTCGCCGTCGCCGGGCTGCCAGGCGTCGTCTTCGGCGACGATCGACACCAGTTGCTCGACGTCGAGACGACGCTCGTCGAGGCACCGCCGCCGCCCAGCGTCGAGCTCGTCGGCCGCGCACAGCTCGTGCTCGACCTGCCGCCACGCCCGCTCGTAGGCGACCACCGCGTGCGCGACCTGATCCGGCACCCGCTGCGTGGTGATGCTCGACCAGTGATCGTCGGCGCTGCGGCACGCCGGGGCGCGGGCGGGCGTGAGCATCGCGCCGCCCAGCACCACCGCCGACGCAGCCACCGCCGCCGCCGGCCACCACCGCCGCGCATCGTGACGGGCGAGCGCCGCGACGAACGCGTCGACGTCGGCGAAGCGCGCGGTCGGCTCGCGTCGGAGCGCGCGCAACACCACGCGCGCGAGCCAGCCCGGGACACCGCGACGCTCGGCGGGCAGCTGCACCGCGTGGTGGAGCTGCTGGTCGTGCAGCGCGTCGGTGCTGTCGGCGTCGTAGGGGCGACGGCCCCACAGGCCCTCGTACAGCGCGACCGCGAGGCTGTACTGATCCGACCACGGTGTCGACGGAGCACCGAACGCCTCCGGGGCCATGTACGCCGGCGTGCCCATGACCGCGCCGACGGGGGTCAGCTCGACGGTCCCGCCGCTGCCCAGCGTGGGCTCCTCGAACGAGGGCGCGGTGTCGTCGAGGCCCCGCGCGAGCCCGAAGTCCACCAGTCGCACGCGACCATCGGCGGCGAGCATGATGTTCTCGGGCTTGAGGTCGCGGTGCAGCACACCACGGGCGTGCGCGGCCGCGAGTCCACGCCCGGCCTGCACGAACACCGCCACCACCTCGCGCCAGGTCCGCGGCTGCGCAAACCACTGCCGCAGGCTCTGGCCTTCGATCAGCTCCATCACCAAGTACGGACGCGGAGGCGGATCATCGGTGACGCCGACCGCGAACACCGACACCACGTTGGGATGCGACATCGCGGCCAGCAGCTGTGCCTCGCGCAGGGCCCTGGCGTGGTGCTCTGCGCCGCGGGTCTCGACGACCTTCACCGCGACGCGGCGATCGAGGCGTTCGTCATGGGCCTCGTACACGGTGCCGAACGAGCCGGCCCCGAGCACCCGCACCAGCCGCATGCGACCGATCATCTGTGGACGTCGGCCGACCACCCGCGCAACCGTGCGGCGGCGCAGCTGCTCGAGCGCATCGCCGAGCTGCGGTCGCCCCGCGGCCAGCCGATCCTCGAGCTGTTCGTTCCCCGTCGCCACCATCGCCCCCGTCCCCGCGTGCCGGCGCGCGGGCCCCCGCGGGGGATTGTATCAAGCGCCGGAGCCGCTGCGATCGGGGCGGTGCTCGGGGTGCTCGTTGAACCACACCTGCAGTGACTCCTGTGTGATCTCGACCATCAGATCTTCGGTCTGCACCACGCACTGGCAGCCCAGCCGGCTATAGGGCCGCACGTCGAAGCCCATGTCCAGCCGGTCCTCCTCGCGCTCGGTCATCTCCGCGAGGCTGCCCAGCCCCTCGCGCACGTAGACGTGGCACGACGAGCAGGCACAGACGCCGCCGCACGCGCTGCCCATCTTGACGCCGTGCTCCTCGGCGATCGCGAGCAGGTCGTCCTCCCGTGGCTTCACCGTGACCTCGGTGCGGGTTCCGTGGGGATCGATGAAGGTGATCTTGGGCATTTGCGCGGGGTGCTCTTCGGGGGGTCTACGACGGCTCGCCGTCGATGGTCTCGGCGCCGTGACTCCCGCGACGCTCGGCGAGCGCGTCCTCGTCGGCCACCGTCGCTTCGATCTCGGCGACCGTGCGGCCGGCCATGCCGTCGTGCAGCGCCCGCTCCATGCGGCGGCGCGCGAACGGCTCACTGACGCTCTCGAGCTGCTCGCGGGCGCGCACGACTGCACGGGCGTCTTCGGCGGCAAGGGCCGCGTCGCCGCGGGTCAGCGCCGCCTCGATCGCGGCCCGCTCGTCGACCGGCAGCAACGAGGTCAGGTGACCGACCTCCGCGAGCGCGGTGCGGACCGCCAGTGCCACGCGATCGAGCTCGACCCGGGCCTCCGCGAGGTTGCGGGCGGCGAAGTCGTCCTCGGCGCGATCGAGGCTCTCCATCACGAGCTCGTCGACCTGCGTCGAAGACAGCCCGTGGGTGGGCTTGATCTCGACGGTCTGCTTGACCCCGGTCATGAGCTCGCGCGCGGTCACGGTGAGCAACGCATCGGCGTCGAGCTGGAACGTGACCTCGACCCGCGCCATCGACGGCGGCAGCCGCGGGATCCCGCGCAGCTCGAAGCGCGCCAGCGAGCGGCAGTCGCGGACCATCTCGCGCTCACCCTGGACCACGTGGATGACCATGCCGGTCTGCTGCTCGCTGTAGTTGGTGAAGACCTGTCGCGCGGCAATCGGGATGGTCGCGTTGCGCGGAATGATCTTCTCGATCATGCCGCCCATCGTCTCGAGGCCCAGCGACAGCGGCACCACGTCGAGCAGCGTGATGCCCTCGCGCTCGCTACCCGACAACACGTCGGCCTGGATCGCCGCGCCATGCGCGACCACCTGGTCGGGATCGAGATCGTGCAGCGGCTCGCGACCGAACACGTGGGCGACCAGGCGGCGCACGAGGGGTGAGCGCGTCGATCCGCCGACCAGCACCACGCCGTCGAGGGCGTCGGCGGTGATGCCCGCGTCCGCGAGCGCGCGCCGGCAGGGCGCGACCGTGCGCCGCGCGACCGGCTCGATCACCGCCTCGAGCGCGGCACGGGTCAGCCGCAGCGGCGCGAGCTGGGCGCGCGGCAGCTCGACGTCGATCTCCTCGCGATCGGACAGCGCCTCCTTGGCGGCGCGCGCGACCTGCAGCGCCTCGGCGGCGACCTCGGCCGTCGGCGCGACCACGCCCGCGCGCGCGAGCAGCTCGGCCGCCAGCGCGCGATCGAAGTCGTCGCCGCCCAGCGCTGAGTCGCCGCCGGTCGCGAGCACCTGGAACACGCCGTCGTGCAGGCGCAGCACGCTGATGTCGAAGGTGCCGCCGCCGAGGTCGAACACCGCGAAGGTGCCGCGCTCGCCGCGATCGAGCCCGTACGCCAGCGCGGCCGCGGTCGGCTCTGCGAGCAGACGATAGACCGTGAGCCCAGCGATGCGCGCAGCGTCCTTGGTGGCTTGGCGCTGGGCGTCGTCGAAGTACGCCGGCACCGTGATGACGGCACCGTCGACGGGCCCCCCGAGTTCTTGCTCGGCGCGGGCGCGCAGCACCGCGAGCAGCTCCGCGCTGACCTCCATCGGCGTGACCCGCCGACCGCGACCGACGTCGAGGCGCAGCACGCCGTCGTCGTCGTCGATCCGGTAGGGGTGGCGGAAACCGATCTCCGCACGACCGCGGCCCATGAAGCGCTTGACCGAGGCGACCACCTGCGACGACGCCGTGACCGCGTGGGCCCGCGCGCGTCGCCCCACCACCGGACGCTCGCCGCTGTAGTCGACCACCGAGGCCAGCAGTGGGCCGTCGTCGACGTCGAGCACCCGCGGGGCGCCGCCGTGCGCCGCGATCGCGACCAGGCTGTGGGTAGTGCCGAGATCGATGCCGATGCCGCGGCCGGGCGCCCGGGGCTTCGCCACCGCCCGGGCCGGCTCCTCGATCTGAAACAGGGCGCCGGCGTCGGCCAGCGAGTCGTCGATGCCTGACATCACACCTCGTCGATCTCGTCGATCTCGTCGATCAGGCGCTGCAGGTAGCGACGCTCGACCAGGGCCACCGCGGCCGACCGCACCTCGCCGGACCGCAGCGCGGCAGATGCCCGCGCGAAGCAGGTCGCGAGCTCGGTCGCGGTCGCACTGCGCAGGGCATCGATGGCCGCGAAGCCCTGCTTGCGCGCGCCCTCGAGCGCCTCGCGACGCTCGATCATCTCGGCCAGGAACGCGGGCGGCATGTGCGGTGCACCGCGCTCACGATCGGTGACGTCGAGATCGATGCCCGCGAGCTTGCACAGGTACTCGGCGCGGCGCACGGGGTCGCGCAGGATGCGATAGCCCTCGTTGATCGCCGCGCTCGCCTCCATCGCGGCCCTGCGCGCGGCGGCGTCCTGGCCCACCGCCCGATCGGGATGGTGGGCCTGGGCCAGCGCGAGGTAGGCCTGCTCGAGCGCGGCGGTGTCGAGATCGACGCCGCGGGCGAGCCCGAGCCGCTCGAAGTGATCGGTCGGCGACATCAGAAGCTGATCGACTCGCCGCAGCCGCACGCGGCCGAGACGTTGGGATTCTCGAAGCGATAGCCGTGGCCGCGAATGCCGGTCTCGAAGTCGATGCGGGTGTGCTTGACCAGTCGCATGCTCTTCGGGTCGACGAACATCCGCACCCCGAACGACTCGATCACGACATCGCTCGCGCGCGGCGGACCGTCCTCGAACTGGAACATGTACGAGTAGCCGGTGCAGCCACCGCCGCGGATGCCGAAGCGGATCGCGGCCTGCGGCGTGCCGCGCTTGACCAGCTGATCGCGCATCATCTTGGCCGCGCGCGCGGTGATCGTCACCGTCGGCGGGGCCTCGTCGGCGCCGGTCTGCTCGGCCTCGGGCGCGGGCGCGGGCGGTGGAGCGCCGCCAGCCTCGTCGCTGTGCACGGCCGCTGCGTTCACGGCACGGCCTCCTCGGCCACGCTCGCGGTGGTGCCGGTGCCGGCGGCCTGCTTGGCCTGCCAGTCGCGGATCGCCGCCTTGATGGCGTCCTCGGCCAGCACCGAGCAGTGGATCTTCACCGGCGGCAGCGACAGCTCCTCGGCGATCTGCGCGTTGTCGATGGTGAGCGCCTGCTCGACCTTCATGCCCTTGACCCACTCGGTCACCAGGCTCGAGCTGGCAATCGCAGAGCCGCAGCCGTAGGTCTTGAAGCGCGCGTCGGTGATGACACCGTCCTCGACGCGGATCTGCAGCTTCATCACGTCGCCGCAGGCCGGCGCGCCGACGATGCCGGTACCGACCGCTTCGTCGTCCTTGTCGAGGCTGCCGACGTTGCGGGGATTCTCGTAGTGGTCGATGACCTTGTCGCTGTACGCCATGGTGATTCTCCGATGCGTGCCGCTGCTAGTGCGCGGCCCACTGGATGGTGCTGAGGTCGATGCCGTCTTGGACCATCTCCCACAGCGGGGACATCTCGCGCAATCGCGCGACGTTGTGGATGAGCAGCTCGGCCACGTAGTCGAGCTCCTCGCGGGTGGTGAAGCGTCCGATCGTCATGCGCAGGCTCGAGTGGGCCAGCTCGTCGTCGAGCCCCATCGCGCGCAGCACATACGACGGCTCGAGGCTCGCCGAGGTGCAGGCCGAGCCCGACGACAGCGCGACCTCCTTGAGCGCCATCAGCAGGGACTCGCCCTCGATGTACGCGAAGCTCAGGTTGAGATGGCCCGGCAGCATGTGCTCGGGCGCGCCGTTGCGCACCACGTGGTCGATCTCGCGGGTGAGCCGATCGCACAGGTAGTCGCGCAGCTCGGCGATGTGCGCGGCCTCGGCCGCCATGCCCTCGCGGGCGATCCTCGCGGCCTCGCCGAAGCCGACGATCGCCGGCACGTTGAGCGTACCGGAGCGGTTACCCCGCTCGTGACCGCCACCGTGGATCTGCGGCGCGAGCCGGACCCGCGGCTTGCGACGGCGCACGTACAGCGCGCCCACGCCCTTGGGCCCGTAGATCTTGTGGGCCGACATGCTCGCGAGGTCGATGCACATCGCGTCGACGTCGATCGGCACCTTGCCGAACGCCTGGGTCGCGTCGGTGTGGAACAGGACCCCGCGGGTGCGACACAGCTTGCCGATCTCTGCGATCGGCTGGATCACGCCGGTCTCGTTGTTGGCGAACATGATCGACACCAGCGAGGTGTGCTCGCGCATCGCCGCCGCCAGCTCGTCCATGCGCACCAGGCCGTCGCGCCCGACCGGCAGGTACGTGACCTCGACGCCGTCGCGCTCGAGGTGCTTGCAGGTGTCGAGTACGGCCTTGTGCTCCGTCGCCACCGTCACGACGTGCTGCGGTCGGCCCTCGGCGCCGTGGGCGAGGTACTCGACCACGCCCTTGATCGCGAGGTTGTTGGACTCGGTCGCGCCGCTGGTCCAGGTGATTTCCTTGCTGTCGGCACCGATGGTGCTCGCGATCTCGCCGCGCGCACGCTCGACCGCCTCCTCGGCGGTCCACCCAAAGGCATGGGTGCGGCTGGCCGCGTTGCCATACATCTGCGTGAAGTAGGGCAGCATGGTGTCGACCACGCGCGGATCGACCGGGCAGGTGGCGGCGTAGTCGAGATAGATCGGCGTCTTCACGGTCATGGCGTCTTCTCTTGGGCCTCACCGGCTCTCGCGGGGGCGGATGCGCGTGGGGATCGCGGGGGCGAGGTGCACACCCGCGACCAGGCTGGGTGCGGTTTGATCGGCGTGCACCGAGTCGCACGCGGCACACGAGTCGAGCTCGTGGTCGTGGGTGCACGCGCGGCAACCCTCGAGGTAGGCGAGGCTCTCGGCGAGGTCGCGCTCGAGCTGCAGCAGTCGCTCGACCTGCGAGCGCGTGTCGGCGAGCTTCGAGCGGAACAGCTCGCGCAGCGATTCCATCGCGCCAGGGCCCGAGACCGACGACTCGACGGTGTCGATGAGCCCCTGGATCTGCGGCAGCGTGAAGCCCATGTCCTGCAGCTTCGCGATCCAGTAGACCCGCGCGACCTGATCGGGGCCGTACAGGCGGAAGCCACCGGTCGACCGCGCCGCCCGCAGCAGGCCCAGCTCCTCGTACAGGCGCAGCGCCCGGAGGGACTTGCCGGTCTTGCGGGCGAGGTCGCCGATCTTGAGGGTCTGGGGCTCCGACACGAACTCTAACCCTTACGTAAGGTAAAGGTCCTCGGGCGGAGTCTGGTCCAGGACGGCGGGGGCGTCAATCGCTGACGGCCCTGGAGGGTCTCACCTGCACGTGAGGGTTAATGCAGACGCGGAAAGGCCCCCGCGGCGGGCGCCGCGGAGGCCTCTGCAAGCAGTGCGGATCCTCGAAGGCGGCCGGGGATCAGCCGGGCTTCGCCGGGCGGACCGGGCGCACGCCCGGCTTGATCGGGATGACCGGCTTGACCGGCTTGACCGGCTTCTTCGGATCGGGGGTCGGCTTCGGCGGCTCGACCGGCTTCTTCGGATCCGGGGTCGGCTTCGGCGGCTCGACCGGCTTCTTCGGATCGGGCGTGACCGGGTCGGGCTTCTTCGGATCGGGCGTGACCGGATCGGGCTTCTTCGGATCGGGCGTGACCGGATCGGGCTTCTTCGGCGCCGCCGGCTTCTTCGGATCCGGCGTGTGCTTGGGCGCGACCGGCTTGGTCGGGATCTCGAGCGGCGGCGGCGGCTCGTCCGGCTTCACCCCGAGGTCGTCGGCGAGCGCCGGGTTGCTTGCGCCGGTGACCCGCGCGAAGCCCACGGCCGCCGCAAGGGCGACCGCGCCGGTGCCCGAGCCGACCAGCGCGCCAGGACCCTGATCCCCGGCACGGGCGTGGTACGCGAACGCCATCGGCGAGCCGGCATAGCTCGACGCGAGGGTCGCGAACTCGACCGCCGGGTCACCACCGGCGGCGACCTTGCGCGCGGCATCGAGGGCGGCCTTGCCCTCGTCGGTCGCACGGTTGCCGATGCCCTGCACTGCCATGTGCACGATCGGTGCGGTCGCACCCTCGGGCTGTGCGATCCACATGGTCGCGCTCGACAGCGGCGCGAGCAGGGCGAGCGCAGCGTTGACCTGCGACGGCTTCACCTCGGTGGTGGTCTTGAGCGCGGCGTCGATGACCTTGCGCATCGCCGCGCCCTGCAGCGCGTCGACCGGCAGGTGCACCACCGCGCTGACCTCGTTGCGCGGCAGCGCGTCGGCGAGCTGGTGCGGCAGCGAGGCCAGCAGATCGGCCGACGGTCCGCCGCCGCCGCCCTCCAACATCTTGCCGACGTTGGTGGCGTTGGGTCCGATCGCGACCGTCATCATCTGGCCGTGGGCGAAGGTCCAGACGTCGGGGCTGAGACCGGCGTAGGACTCGAGCACGTCGAGCTCCTTCACGCCGCCGAGCGCGACGTGGAAGGCATCGACGGTCGATCCACCGCCCTGCACCTGGGTCTTCTCCCAGGTCAGCTTGCTGTCCGGCACGTCGGGCACGGCCTTGGGCAGCTTCGCCTCTTCCTTCAGGAGGTCGTCGAAGGCCGCCGGCACCGTGCTGACATCGGTCATGCCCATCTGCACGAAGAGCGCGCCGGGATCGACGTCACCGGCGACCACGAACTCGCCGGTGAGGCTCTTCATGGCGGTCGCGATCGACGGCGGGGCTCCGGCGGCGGCCTGCTCGATGCCCGAGGCCATGACTGCGGGGTTGACCCGCGCCCACATGAAACCCGCGCCGGCCTGGACCTGCGAGAGCGTGTTGGCGGAGCCGGGCTGCAGCATCGCCTTGAGCGGCGCGGTCTGCTGGTTGTCGGGCATCGCCATGGCCACGTGGACCAGGCCCGGCAGCGTCGCGATCGCGAACGACACCGGGGTGCCGTCGGCATCGATCGCCCCCATCACGTTCGACTCGTCGAGATCCACGCCCGGCAGTCGATCGCCGAGCAGCTTGCGGATCGGCGCCGGATCGGTCGCGGGCTTGTAGCCGTCGAGGGTGGCCTGGTCCTTCGCGCAGGCGTTCCATCCAGCGTGGCCGTCGAGCGCCTTGCAGCTGGCGAGGTCCTTGGGGGTCTCGCCCATCGCGGTCGCGAGGTCGATGATTGCGGTCGGCTTGTCGGCCGCGAACACGAGCACGGCCTTGTCGGGCGCATACTCGATCATCAGGCCGCCCTCCTGCGGTCGCAGGCCGGCGGTGGCGATCGCAGCGATGACGGCGTCGATCTTGGTCTTGCCCTCGGCGAGCTTGGCCTTGGCCTGCACGAGGTCGGTCGGGGTGCCGGGCTCGGCGGCCAGCGACGCGAGCGGGCCCTCGAGGAACTTGGCTTCCTCTTCGGCATACTCGGCGAGCACCGAGGCATCGCGCACGATCATGAACTGCGCCTTGTCGTCCGGGACGAACGCCAGCATCGCGTCGAGCCCCGACAGCATCGGCGCCACCGGGATCGGCGCGGCCTCGACCGGCTTCTCCTCGGGCTTCTTGTCCTCGGCCTTGGCTTCGACGGGCTTCTCCTCGGCCTTCTCTTCGGTCTTGGCCTCGTCGGTGGAGTCTTTCTTGCCGGTGAGTTCCTCGATCTTGCTGCAGCCGGGGACCGCAGAGGACATGAGGAAGATCAACGAAAGCGGCATCGCGACGCCGCATCGCCTGGTGGGGAGCATGGTGCGGAGCATACAGGCAGGCGGTGGCCCGCGGTAGGGCGGCCGCACGTGATGACGAAGTCTGGACGATGCGCGGCTGTGACCCGCGACGGCGGTTTCGTTCGGCATGGGTCCATGCGGACGCGGGTAGATCGGAGGCCGTTGCCCGTGCGTCGACACCCGTCGCCGCGCGTCCGCCAACGGTGGACCTGCCGCACCCGAACGCGGTAGCGTTGGGGCGCGGGAGCATTGTCCATGGGCTTTTCGGAGAAGATGCGCGACAGCCTCGGCGCCGAGGGGGCGAGGATCGAGGTCGCAGCCCCGGAGCACGCAGTTTCGCCGGGCGACACCGCCACCATCCACGTCGCGATCGTGGGCGGCACCAAGCCGGCGGTGGTCGATGCCCTGGTGTTGCGCCTGGTCGAGGCCGACCGCCACTGGCGCGACGAGCAAGGCGCGACCCTCAGCGAGGCGGAGGTGGGGACCCGCGACGATCGTTCGCAGCTCACCGCGGGCTGGACCCGCAATACGCTGTTCGAGCGCCGAATCGAGGTCGGCGTCACGGTCGACCCCGGCGCCCGCCACGAGCTGACCGTGGAGCTCGCCGTGCCGACCGCGTGCCGGCCCTCCGACCCCGCGTGCAACCACGCGCTGCACGTGCAGGCCGACATCAAGGGCCAGATCGATCCCACCGGACAGGCGCGACTCAAGGTCGGCTGAGGGCGCGGTCGCACCGGCGACCACGCCAGCCCACCCGCCATGGCCCTCCCGCCGTGGCCTCCGGGGGATCGCTGCGATTGCAGGCGCGCGGCGCTGCGCCGTACGATCGCGAACATGGCTTGTCGTTCGAAGGTGTGGGTGGTTCGCGCCGCTCGGGTCGTGACCGCCGCGACGGTACTGTGCATCGCACGACCGGCACACGCCGAGCGGGTGGTGTATCTCAACCTCGATCCGCAGGCGCTCAACTCGGGCGCCGGCAACGACCCTGCGCAGAACTCCCACGCGACCACCGGCTTCGTGCCGGGGTCGATCGGCGGCTGGCCGACGCTGTCGGATACCGACCGCGCGCTGCTGCTGCACTGGTTCAAGCAGGCGACGGTGCCGTTCGACATCCGCTTCGTGCTCGATCGCCCAGCGGTCGGGACCTACGACATGCTGGTGTTCGGCTCCGAGGCCGACAACACCGCACTGTTCCCGTCGCTCGGGTGCTCGCCCGCGATCGGCCTGGCCGACTGCACCGACACCGACGCCGAGGACATCTCGTTCATGTTCTGGGGCTGCATGCCGGCCGCGCAGCAGGACGAGCTCGAGCGCGTCGCCTTCTATGGGCTCACTGCGATGGGCTTCAGCTGGGGCCTCGAGAACCTGGTCGGCACCGGCCAGATCATGGGCTCCTACAGCCTGACCGGACTCGAGTTCGGCAGTGTGTGCACGGCGATCTCGGGCACCTCGCAGTGCACCCACAGCGGATGCGGGGCCAGCCAGCAGAACTCCACCACCGACCTGAACGGCGTGATCGGACCCCGCGTCG